>JBEKYD010000084.1:0-25616 GCA_049511335.1 Bryobacteraceae bacterium
ACCGTGGCGAACACCGCCAGCAGCAACGCGTACAGCGTGACCCGCCAATCCGGCGCGAGGTCCGGCGCCATGCGCGCGCCCGATTCGAGCGGCGGAACGAACTTGACGATTGCGCCGCAAGCCCACTGCGCGAACAGGCACGCCGCCGCCCACGCCGCCAGCGAAAGCACGAACCCTTCGGCCAACTGGATGCGTAGAATGCGAGCGCGCGAGGCGCCGATCGATTGCCGCACGGCCATTTCCCGCTGCCGCATGGCGGCGCGCGCCAGCATCAGGTTGGCCACATTGGCGCACACAATCAGCAGCGTCAGCAGAGCCACCACCGTGAGGATGGCCATGAAGAAGCGGGCCTGCCCGCCTTGGAATATACCGAACGCAGTCGCCGAATACGGCTCGAGCACGATGCGCCGGCCCCGCGCGATGGCCGGATACGCTTCCGCAATGCGCCGCGCGAAGGTGTCGAACTCC
Source organism: Bryobacteraceae bacterium (assembly GCA_049511335.1). GTDB lineage: Bacteria > Acidobacteriota > Terriglobia > Bryobacterales > Bryobacteraceae > JBEKYD01. The sequence goes on from JBEKYD010000084.1 coordinate 469, forward strand.
GCCTGCGCCTCGGAAAGCGAAACGCCAGGCGCCAGTTGCCCGACGATTTGGACGCCGCGCTCGGCGCGATCCTGGAATGCCATGCCGCGTCGCTCGGAGTAAAGCGTGAGCGGCACCCCGATTTCGAAATCGGGCGCGAACCGGATGCCGTGAAATTCCCGTTCGGTGACGCCCACAACCGTGACCGGCCGGCCGTTCAGCGTGACGCTTTGCCCGATGACGTCGTCCGCGCCTTCGAACTGATTCTGCCAGACATGCCACGCAACGATGGCGGCCGGCGGTCCCATCCCTGAGGCTTCTTCGGCGGTGAACTCGCGACCCTTGACAATCGAAACGCCGAGCGTCCGAAAGTAGTTGGGGCTGACGAGCTGGCCACGCATCTCCCACGTCGCTCCGCGGATGCCGGCCGTGTAGCGGTCGGGCACGGCGGCGGCCAGATAACGCATCGTCTGCGTCAACTCTGCATAATCCAGATAGTTGAGGTAGCTGTCCGACCCGCCGTTGGGATCGGGTCCGCGACCGTCCGTGACCACGCCGAGTGAAACCAGGCGGCTCGCGTGCACCCCCGGCGCTGGCTTGGTCAGAACGCTGTGGATGATCGAATAGATGGTCGTGTTGCCGCCCACTCCGATCGCGATTAGCGCTATGGCGGCCGCGCTGAGACCGGGCGAACGGGTGAGAATGCGCGCGCCGTAGCGCAGGTCGCGGACTGCCTGTTCCAGGATGGTCCACAGCGGCGCACCCTCGCGAGGCTCGGTGAAGTCCACATAAGCCGGAATCCTGCTGCTGCCGCCGTGGAGATCCAGCGCTTCGATTTCCGGTTCCGGCAGATCCTCAAACTGCAAACGGTTGTAGGGCAAAGCAGCCGTGGTGCGCCGGCGCGCCCAAGCCGCCAGGGCACTGAGCACCGCCAGAAGCACAAGAAAGCCGGCCACGCCGTGCATGCTCCAGTATTCGAGATGCACACCCTGGCTCGCCACAAACAGAAACCCGATCCCGTAGCATCCCAACCGGACATGGATATTCGACTTGCCAGGAAGGTACGCGCAGGCGAAGGGGATCTTGCGGAAGCGGCGCAGGGAAGTCTCGACTACCAGAATCGCCACGGCGCCGAGAACCGCCAGATGTTCAGCGGCTCCGGCGGCCGGCCAGATCGCGAAATAAACCACGGCAGAGATCGTCCAAACCGGAATCGCCGCGACTGCGTAGAGCGCCTTCCGCACCGCCCCGAAATAAGCCCCCGGACTTTGGACTGCGGTGATTTCGAAAATCCAATTGGCGCGCAGCGCGATGGGAAGCGCGAACACGGCGCGCGTGCCGATCGCGGCGAAAAACAGCAGGACCAGGCTGGCCACCAACAACGGCATGTTGGGCTGGTTCCACGGCGCTTTCCAGAACATGCGCTCCAGCGGGTCGCCATCACCGTAGATCAGTTCGCGGGAGTACGCCAGCGCGATGGCCAGTCCAATGCCGAGGTAAGCCGCCAGGATCAGGCGGTGCTGCTTGCTGCGCGCGATAGTGCGCCCGGTAAACAACACGATGGCGCGGTCGATCGGCTTCGCCAGCCACCGCGTGGCCAGATAAGCGGCGGCGCGCGAGGCGGGCCGCGACCGGTCCGCCGGTGCAATATCCGGCTGCTCCACAATGCGGCGCAGGTTGCGCCGGTAGGCCAGCGCGAAAGTCACTACGGCGAGAAAAACCACCGCGGCCAAGGCATAGATCGCGGTCCTGCCGAAATCCATAAACCAAAAAGAGGGGAACCACGGGAATTGCTTCTCGCGCGCCAGCGGCGGCTTTAGAAAATAAGCGCCCAGGATCACAAAAAACGAGCCGATCTGCAAGAAACTCGACGCGCGCAAGAATAGCCGGTAGCTTAGCACTTGCGCCGCCAGCCCCTGCAGCGCCACCAGCGCGCAGCCCACAAACAGCCCCGCCGATATCATCTTTAGCCAATACGCAGCGAAAGAACCCAACCCGCCGAAAAGAAACGGAAACATCAGTCCGGTGAAACAGTTCGTAGCCACCACGCATACGCCCAGCGAGCTCGCTATCGCCGCGGCTTTCGCGAGGAAGATGGTTCGTGCACGCACCGGGAGCAAGCCGAGCACCAGGCAATCGCGGCGGTCTGGAAACATGGCATTCCACGCCAGGATGGAGAACAGCCCGGCGATCGCCATGGTGCTCGCTAGCAGGAATTCTTCATCTACGCGCGCAGCTTTCATCAGCGTCGCCCGGGGCAGCGGCGATGCCACGTACTTCGTGACTGTTTCCATCGCGAAGACGAAACTGAACGCGGCCATCATGCTCACGAATTGCACCAGCAGCTTCTGGATCTCGCCGCGCGAGGAAAATGCTTCGAGATCCACCAGGCGGCTGAGAAAATCGCGGTACAGAATGCGGAACTGGCGGCGCTCGCTCGGCACGCCGGCGCGGGTGTGCACGGTTTATGCCTCCATCACCTGCACAAGCTGTTTGCTGATGGCCGCGGTATCCTGCTCCACGGCCAATTGCGAAAAGATGCCTTCGAGTGTGGGCAGCGCCATCAGCGAACGCAGTTCGGCGATGGAATCGTTCGCTACCACGCGCCCTTTGTGCAGAATCACCACGCGCGAGCAAACGCGCTCCACCGTATCGAGCTCATGCGAGCTGAACAGCACCACCTTGCCGCGGGCGGCGAGCTGGCCAATGAGGTCGCGCAGCACCAACGCCGAGTTCACGTCCAATCCGGAAAAGGGCTCATCGAGCAGCATCAACTCCGGATTGTGCAGCAGCGCGGCCGCCAGAAGAATCTTCTGGCGCATTCCTTTCGAATAGGACGAAAGGGGCACGTGCCGGTCGCCATGCAAAGAAAGCAGATGGAGGAAGCCATCGACTTTCTCCGCAAGCTGCGCCGCCGGCAATCCGCGCAACTGGCCCACCATTTCCAGATACTCCGCGCCGGTGAGATGCGGATAAAGCTGCGGCTCCTCGGGTACGTAACCCAGGAGCTGGCGATATTGGATCGGGTCCCTTTCAATCCGCCCCCCATGAAAGAGAATCTCGCCCTCGGTAGGCTCGATCAGCCCCACAATCATTTTCAGCGTGGTCGATTTCCCGGAGCCGTTCGGCCCGAGATACCCGGTGACTGCGCCGGCCCGGGCCACGAAGCTGACATCTTTAACCGCGACGGTGCCGGGGTAGCGTTTGGTAACATGGCGCAGTTCGAGCATGGGGATTGGACCGTTGTCGAGGCCAGAAAGTTCCCAGCTCCGCTTGGGGAATTATTTCGTTCCGGAACAATTTCTCCCCCGCGGTGTCTAAACCCGCATGAAAGCGGACATCGCCGGCTCGTTCGAGGACCTGCGCCACGCGGCCCGTGCGTTATTTCACAATCCGGTTTACGCACTGAGCGCGGTGGGCGCAATTGCGCTCGGGATGGGCGCCACCACCGCCGTATTCAGCACCGTGGACCGCGTCCTGTTTCGCGCCATGCCATACGCCCATGAGGACCGGCTGGTATCGGTCGGCATGATGGCGCCGCTCGATACCAATGAGTTTATGTTCGGCGATGAGCTTACGGACCTGCGCCACAACCCCGGTCCGTTCGCCGAGGTGACTTCTTTTGAGGCCGGCGCTCGGGCCTGCGATCTGAATCAACAGAACCCCGTGCGGCTTGCTTGCCTGCGCGTGGCCGCGAATTTTCTGGAAACCCTCGGCATGCCGCTGGCCGCCGGGCGCGGTTTTTCCGCCGCCGAGGACCTGCCGAACGGGCCGCGTGTCGCCATGATTTCCTATGAGCTCTGGCAAAGCCGAATGGCCGGCGACCGTAGCGCCATCGGCCGCACGCTGGTGCTCGATGGAGTCCCGGTGACCGTGGTTGGCGTCCTTCCCAAGGATTTCGAAACTCCTACGCTGGTGCGCGCCGACGTGCTCGTGCCGCAGGCTTTGAACGAAGCCACCGAACACGCGGGGCGCGCCTTCCGCGTTTTTGCCCGATTAAAGCCCGGCGTCACGGTGGCGCAGGCCACGGCGGAGCTTGGTCCGCATTTCGCACGCGCGCTGGCGACTGTGCCGCCGCAGTTCCGCAAGGAAGTCCACCTGCGGGTGAGGCCGATACGCGACCGGCAGGTGGGTGATGCCCGCCTGGCTTCCCTGGCGCTGTTTGGCGCCGTGCTGGCGGTGCTTCTGATCGCGTGCGCCAATGTGGCCAATTTGATGCTGGCGCGGGCCGTCGTGCGGCAGCGCGATCTCGCCGTCCGCCTCGCTCTGGGAGCGCCGCGCTGGCGGCTGGTGCGGCAGGCGCTCAGCGAAAGCCTGTTTTTGGCGGCTATCGGCGGGGCCGCGGGTTGCGCGCTGGCGTACGGTCTGGTGCGCGCGTTCGCTTCCATAGCGCCGGCGGCATTGCCGCACCTGGACGAAGCTTCCCTCGATGGCCGCGTGCTGGCATTCACCGCGCTGGCATCCATCGGCGCCGGAATTCTTTTCGGCATCGCTCCCGCCCTGCGATTCCCCTCCGGGACGCTGGCCGGCGGCTGGCGCTCCATCGGCCCCGCACGCGGCGGATTGCGAAGCGTGCTGATCGCCGGGCAGATCGCCGCGTCGCTGGTATTGCTCACGGCAGCCGGACTTACCCTCCGCAGCCTATGGAAGCTCGCGAGCGTTCCGCTCGGTATCGAAACCGAGCACGTGGTCACCGCGCAATTCGTGCTCGGACGGCAACTGTACCAGCGCGACGTCGACCAACTCGCTTTCTTCAACCGGCTGGAACAGCGCTTGCAGGCATTGCATGGAGCGCAGGCAACGGCCATCACCGACACGCTGCCTCCCATGGGCGGTACGCGCGGCCGTCCGCTTTCGACAATTACCGTGGAGGGTGTCCCGCGCCGCCCCGAAGGCACCGGCGGCATGGTGTCCTGGCGGTACGTGACGCCGGGATACTTCGCCGCCCTGGGAATTCCGATTCTGAGCGGCCGCGGCTTCACCGAAGCGGATCGGGACGCCAGTGCCCGCTCCGTGATTGTGGGTGAATCGCTCGCCCGCCGCCTGTTTCCCGGCCAAGACGCCGCGCTGGGCAAGCATATTCTGGAAGACCACGGCGCCTGGTATACCGTCGTCGGAGTCTCGCGCACGGTCAGGAACCGCGGCCCCGCGGCGGACGCGGATCCGGAATTCTACATGCTGCGCAAGCCGGCGATCGACGATACCTTTCGCCGTGCCGAACCCTTCACCGGCTGGCGAGCCGCCACCGTGGTGGTACGCACTTCGGTGTCGCCCGAGTTCGTGGCTCGCGAGCTGCGGCAGACGCTGGCGTCGCTCGACCGCACGCTTCCGGTGGAAACCCAAACCATGCAAGAGCGCCTGGGGCAGGTCAATGCGCGGCCCCGCTTCTACGCCTGGCTGCTGGGTCTGTTCGCTGCCATCGCGCTAGCTTTGGCCGCTTTCGGGCTGTTCGGCGTGATGTCGTTCCTGGTGGCGCGCCGTACCCGCGAATTCGGAGTTCGCGTGGCGCTCGGCGCAACTCCGGCCGCCATTATGCGCGCCGCTCTGGGGAGCGCCGCGCGCTGGGTCGGCGCCGGAATCTTGTGCGGCATCGGCGGATCGCTGGCAGTTGCGCGTTCGCTGCGCTCCATTTTGTATCGCGCCGATGCTGTCGATCCCATGGTGCTGGCCGCCGGCGTCGCTCTTCTCGCCGCGGTGGCGTTCGCGGCCGCCGCCATCCCCGCACGCCGCGCTGCCAGGCTGCAGCCCCTGGAAGCGCTGCGCGAAGAATAGAAGGATTTGTGGGGCAGCTTGGTAAGCTGCGCGCCGGTTGGCAACCGGCGCTACCGGCGGCTTGCCAACCCGCCGCAGGCCGCCAGCCCAATGCCGCATACTATTCGTCGGGCGGACTCTCTCGTCCGCGCGCGACCCCCTAGTCTAGTCGCGCATCGCATGGGCCAAGGACCTCAGTCTCCAGGTGAGAGCGGGACGAGGGCGTCCGCCCTACTAATGATGATGCGCCCGCCCCCCCAACCTTACCGTGGTAACCTGAAGCAATTGAAGGATGCTGAGACCGCGGGGGGCATGGATCATATTTATATCGGCGACGGCTGCGTATGCGGCCTCGGTCCCGGGTTATTCGGGTGCTGCTGCCTGTGCCAAGTGCCACGCCGAAGTCGCGCATAAATGGGCCGGATCGCGCCACAGCAAGATGGTGCAGCCGGCGACGCGAACCAGCGTGCGCGGCGATTTCACCGTGGCGCGTGTAGTGCTGCGCGGGGCGGCCTATGGGCTGGCGGCGCGGAACGGTTCCTATTACATCGCCGATTCCGATCTTAGCGGCAAGCCGCGCGAATATCGCGTCGATTACACCCTCGGAAACCGGCGTATCCAGCACTACCTGACCACGCTCGCCGATGGGCGCATCATCGTGTTGCCTCCGAGTTGGGACATTCAGCGAAAGCAGTGGTTCCACAACTCGGAGGTGGACGACCCGGAAGAGATTCCCGGCGTAGCCGTGCAGATCTGGAACAAGTCCTGCTATAGCTGTCACGTCAGCCAGCAGCAGAAGAATTTCGACCCGGCCACGCTGCGGTACCGCAACGCGTGGGTCGATTTCGGCACCAATTGCGAGCGCTGCCACGGGCCCGGCAGCGAACACGTGGCGCATTATTCGGCGGCCGTTCCACCCAAAGGGCCGGTGCGCGATATCGTGCTGCAGACGCGGTTGGACCCGGCCCGCAACACTATGGTGTGCGCGCAGTGCCATTCCTTCCGCGACATTTATGTGGACGGATTCCGGGCGGGCGACGATTACTACGACCATTTTCTGCCCATTCTGGAATACAGCCTGGCGCCCAGCGAAGACCCGGCGTTTTGGCCCGATGGCAGCACCCGCCGCTTCTCCAACGACGCCCTGGGGTTGTGGCAGAGCGAATGCTACCTGAAAGGCCGCGTCACCTGCGTGGATTGCCACGTGGAGGCGCACGATACCAACATCGATAAGAACCCGCAGCTTCGTCCGGACGCCAACGCGCTCTGCACGCATTGCCACGAATCCATCGGCAAGACGTTGACGGCGCACACCCATCACGCGCCCGCGAGCGCCGGCAGTTCCTGCGTGGAATGCCACATGCCACGCACGGTGCTGAGCATTAAAGCTCAGATTCGGGACCACTCGATGAGCATTCCGGTTCCGGAAAACACGGCTCGCCACGGTATTCCGAACGCCTGCAACAATTGCCACAAAGACCGCGACGCCCAGTGGGCGCTGGCAGCGATGACGAAATGGTGGGGCGACCAGTCGCGGCGCAAATTGATCCGCCGCGCCGATGCGTTCGCGGCCGCACGGCAGGGTGATACCGGCACTATTCCGGCGTTATTAGAGATTTTCCAGACGCCAGGCGAAGGTCCACTGCCACGAGCCAATGCGGTGGGATATCTGGCCCGATTCGGCAGCGACCCGCGCGTGTTTCCGGCCATGGAGCAGGCTCTCAAAGATCCCGAACCGCTGGTGCGGGCGGTAGCGGCCGCGCGCATGATGCCGGGGCAGTTCGAGCGGACGGAGGCAACCGAGTCTTTGGTTCACGCGCTGGGCGATTCGTCGGCCATCGTTCGCATTGGCGCTGTTACCACCCTGGTGAGCATGGGCGTTCGCGAGTTGCCGGGCGAGGATGGCGTGCGCTTCGGAAAAGCCCGCGAGCTTTTTCTGGCGCGGGCCGCGCTCGGCTCCGACGATGCCGAACAGCAGAGCGCCCTGGGGACGTTCTTTCTCCTTACCGCCGCCCCGGACGATGCCGTGCGCGCGTTTGAAAACAGCCTGCGTATCGACCCGAGCTTTCCCGCCCAGTATTTACTTGCCGGGGCCTTCGCTGAAAAGAACGACCTGGCCCAGGCCAGCAAGATCCTGCTCGCCATCCCTCCCGGCGACCCGCAGTACGACAAGTCTCAGCGCCTGCTGCACGTCATCGCGGCGCGAACGCAGGCGCACTAAATATTCGGTTTCAGTCGGGTATTCGGCGACCGCTCCTTGACAGTCGCGGCTCTGACTCAAACATTCGATCCTGATGCCAAAATGCTCGAGTTTGTGAGGGGGCTGCGGGTCGGAGCCGGTGCCTTTACGAGTTGCCCAGAAACAAGACGTGTACGTATGTGCCTAGCCGTACGTTGAAGGCCAGATAATAACCAGGCGCGTCCGGATCTTCGTAAATGACGATGTTGTCGGAATCCCATAGCCAGCCGCTGCAATAGCCGACGTCGACCGGAGCGACCGAGAAGTAGAATCCGTTGAACCAGAAGCGCGACGGATCGCCTCCCGCCAGGCGAAACACGTGGCTGGGACCGAAGCCGGCGGTGAAATGGCCGTGCTCCCAGGGGTGGTCCAAGTGATACCGCGGGTCGTTCGGCCCGGTGCGCCCCACCCATTTATTGCCATCCACGTGGGGAGCGTCCGGGTGCCCGGGCTTCTCGTGGTTGAACTGCGCGGGAGCCGCAGCCGTATTGTGCGTAGGCGCCGGGCCCTTGGCGGGAGGCTTCGAAGGAGTGAATCCGTGAGCGGGGCCACCATGCTCTTGGCCACGCTCCTGCGCGTATGCGGCGCCGAATGCTGCGAGCGTGAGGACAGTGAATAAGCCGACGGCGTTTCTCATAGGCCTTGATCTTATCCCATCTGCCGCATTCTCTTCCATACACTGCGAATCGGCTCGCCGAACCAACGGTATGACAGCGCACAATAACCGGCGCCCCGCCAGTTTGCGGCTGGCCGTCGCTTGTGCGGCGAGGCGTTTCGTTGTAAGGTAGCAAAGAAAAGGCGAAAATGGAAATCAATCTTTCTCTCGGCTTTCCGGAGTTTACCGAGGAGATCTCGCACCGTTCCCGGCCGTCGCTCGAGGCGGTAGTGGCGCAATTTCGCTCCGCTCACCTGGAGCCCGATTCCCCGGTGCGGGCGGTCCACCACCAGCAGGCCGCCGACGGAGTCTACGCTGAGATGCCGGCCGCGATCGACGCGCGCTTGCGCACAGCGTTGGAAAAACGCGGTATCGCCCGGCTCTATTCGCATCAGGCCGAGGCGTTCGAGCGCATTGAAACCGGCCGGAACGTGGTGATCGTCACGCCGACGGCTAGCGGCAAAACTCTGTGCTACAACCTGCCGGTCTGGAACCGGCTGATGCGCGACCCGGACGCTCGGGCTATGTACCTGTTCCCCACCAAGGCTTTGGCGGAGGACCAGTTGCACGAGTTCGAGCGCGCGGTGGAAGAAATGGGCGCCGACATCCGCGCGTTCACTTACGATGGCGATACTCCTCAAGACGCGCGCAAAGCCATTCGCCAACGAGCCAACGTGGTACTGACCAACCCGGACATGCTGCATTCCGGCATTCTGCCGCATCATACCCGCTGGGCGCGTTACTTCGAAAGCCTGCGCTATATCGTAATCGACGAGTTACATTACTACCGCGGAGTCTATGGCAGTCACCTGGCGAATCTGCTGCGCCGGCTGCGGCGAATCTGCGAGTTCTACCATTCCAAGCCGCAATTCATATGCTGCTCCGCCACCATCGCCAACCCGCGCGAGCTGGCCGAAGCCGTCGCCGCCGAAGAGTTCGACCTGGTGGAGCGCAACGGAGCGCCGCGCGGCGAAAAGTTCTTCATCTTCTACAATCCGCCGGTGGTCAATCGTCAGCTCGGAATCCGGCGCAGCTATATCAACGAAACCCGCCGCGTGGCGATGGAGTTTCTGGAGCGGAATCTGCAAACTCTGGTTTTCGCCAACAGCCGGCTGGCGACCGAGTTACTGGTGACTTACCTGAAAGACGCGCAGGACCGGGGCCGCATTCCAACCGAAACCGTGCGCGGCTATCGCGGCGGTTATCTGCCCAAGGAGCGCCGCGACATCGAGCGGCGCCTGCGCGAGGGGCAAATCCGGGCCGTGGTGGCGACCAACGCCTTGGAGTTGGGGATCGACATCGGCTCGCTCGACGCCGTGGTGATGGCGGGATACCCCGGCACCATCGCCTCGAGCTGGCAGCGCGCCGGCCGCGCCGGCAGGCGCCAGGGAACGTCGGCCGCGGTCCTGGTAGCCTCCAGCGCGCCGCTCGATCAATATATCGTCGAACACCCCGATTATTTCTTCGGCCGCTCGCCGGAGCACGCTTACGTCAATCCCGACAACCTGGAAATTCTGCTGGCGCACTTGAAGTGCGCGGCGTTCGAGCTGCCCATCCGCGAGGGCGAAAAGTTCGGGCGGCACGACACGGGCGAGATCTGCGCGTACCTGGAAGAAGCCGGGTTTCTGCACCGCTCGTCCGGCGCCTGGCACTGGACCAGCGATTCTTATCCGGCCGATGCTACCAGCTTGCGCTCGGTATCGAGCGATAACTTCGTGGTGGTGGATATTACCGGAGAAGCGCAAGTTATCGCCGATGTTTCCTTCACCACTGCACTTACTACTCTCCACGAAAAGGCCATTTATCTGCACGAAGCGCGCCAGTATCACGTGGAACGCTTCGATTACCGGGAACGCAAGGCGTATGTGAAACAGGTCGATTGCGACTATTACACCGACGCCATCGATTATACGCAGGTGAAGGCGCTCGAGGAGTTCGCCTCCGATGCTTTTCCTTCGGGTGTGCGCAGAGTTCATGGAGATGTGCGCGTGAACCGGCAGATCGTGGGGTTCAAGAAGATCAAGTTCTACACCAACGAGAACGTCGGCGCGGGGAAGCTGAATATGCCCGAGCACGAGATGCACACCACGGCTTTCTGGCTGCACTTTCCGGCGGCATTCCTGGCGCGTCTGGCCGGCGATTACTCTGCGGAAGAAAGGCAGAGCGGCATCGCCGGACTAGGCGCCGCGCTGCGCACTGTAGCTTCGTTGCTGATGATGTGCGATCCGCGGGACCTGGGAGTCGCATGTAGCGAACAGGATGCCGGCAGCCTGGAAGCGTTCGAGCCTAACTTGTATTTGTATGACGCTTATCCCGGCGGCGTAGGCATGAGTGCGCCGCTGTATAGGCTGTCACCGCGGCTGCTGACTCAGACCGTGGAGTTATTGGCGTCCTGCCCGTGCGACAACGGCTGTCCGTCTTGCGTCGGTCCGGTGGGCGAAGTAGGAGCGCGCGGCAAGGAAGTGGCCAAGCGGATTCTGGCGGAGCTGCTGGGGAGCCTTCAGGAGTCAGCCGTCAGCGATCAGCTAGCTGAAAGCTGACCGCTGAAAGCTGACCGCTTCCGTTCAGTTATACGCCGCATTGATCTGGACCGTCACCGCCGCGAATTGGTACCCGAAATCCAGGCCCGAGGCGGTAAACGCCTGCGGGTTTGTGGAGTTTTCGACGGTCAGAGTCCCCGTTCCCACAGGCAATGCCTGCAACACGTATGACGGAATGGCGAATTGCTGCGCGCTGGCCGGAGCGTTGCACACGAAGCCGACGCTGAGGTATTGCCCCGCGACTGTGGCCGACGAAGATCCGCTAATCTCGACATAGGTTCCCGAGGCGCCTCCCGACCAGGTAATCGTGGCCCCCTGCGCCCGAGTTATCGTACCGAGCGAGCCCGAATTGGTCCAAGTGATCGGATTGGTGAAATTGACGCTGGTGCTGAATTTGCCGACGGTCTGCCCAACGGTCTGCCCGCCCGTGCCTGTGAAGGTAAACGATCCTCCCGCGGCGGGAATGAAACCCGCCGGCAGAGAGAGGGTCTCATAGATACCTAAATAGCCGGGAATTGTGGACAGAGTCTGGGTTGTTCCGGCAGGACCCGTCACGGTGATCGTGCCGGCGTCCAAGCCCGTGATGGTGGGAAGGGTGCCGCTTCCGGTGGGAGTGGTGCTTGCGGCATTCACCACGCAACTGCCGAGCGAGGTATAGCCGGAGCTGGCGGTGCCGGCGAACTGGACGCCCGAGATACTCTCAAAGAGACCAAGGGCAGATTCGGTGGTGGTTGGCGACGAGCTAGCTCCCGTTCCCGGCTGCGTCGACTCCTCGAGGGCGAGATAGCCAAAATTCAGGGTGCTCTTTCCGCTTAGTGTCTGGATGATGCTTCCAGTGATGCCGAAGGTGGCATCGCTACACGCGCCGCCTCCCGAAGCAATCGGAATCGTGATCGAATTGCTGGGTATGTTCGTGCTGCCGGTCACCGCCACTACCGAGACATTGCAGCCGGTTGGCACATTCGTCGGAATCGTGACGTCGATCTGGTCCACACCTGGATATTGCGAACGTCCGCGGTATAGAATCGTGGCCGGAACCCCGCCGATATAAACCTGCATCGGAATATTGGTGAGATTGTCCAGCTGGAGGGGATAAACGCGGTCGCTATTCGCCGTATCGGCGCCGACTCCGGACCCCCAGAAGACTACGGTTTGGCCAGGCTTGGCCGAATTGGTTCCGACCAGCACGGCGCCGGTCGTGTTGTCCGTGACCACACCCTCGCCGGTACCTGTTCCGAAAAGCGTATCCAGTCCCAATGCGCTGGCGACCACTTGAATCGGCGCCGGGGAGCTCTTTAGCGATCCGTTGGTTACCGTGATCGTCCCCGCGCCCGTGGGTGTGTTGGACGGGAGAACCAGACCGAGCTGCGTGGGAGAAGTGTAGTAAATCGCCGGCTGGACGGTGCTGCCCGCGACTGTCACCGAAACGCTGGTGTCGTTCAACGTGAGCAGCAGGCCGGGCGAGGCGCTCGATTGCAGCGAGGAAAGCGGCTGGCTGCTCAAGTTGGTGCCCTTGACGATGAACAGGCTGCCTGGCGCAATTCCGTAATTGGGAAGACCAGGCAGGAGGTAGCTATAGTTGTTCTGGAGCTGGGTGATGGTGGGAGTGGTCGAACCAGCGCCGGATCCGCCTGTCGTAATCGAACCGGCGCCGCTGAAGCTCACCTGGAGGCTCGATTGCAGAACCGACCCTGTGGATGTGCCGAACAGGCTAAGGAAAGAGCCGGTGGCACCGGCATAGCTCCCTGTTCCTCCGGTAACCGTCGCCGACCCGGACCCGCTGGTCGCCGTACCGGTAAACAGCGACGCCGGCATGGTAAGCGTCCCCGTGATCGTCCCATTCGACAGTGTGATCGTGAACGGCACGCTTATGCTTGCCGAGGTAGAGCCTAGGCTCGCGACGGGAACCGACACGCTAAAGGTCCCGCTTCCTATGCCGCTGAGCGTGGCTGTGCCATTAGCGGTCAAGTTCGTCGCCAGAGATACGGCTGCATTCACCGTAAGCGTTGTCTGTGTTGTAGTCTGCGCATTCGCCATGGCTCCCATCAAAACCGCCAGGGCACAAGTCTTCGTGATCTTCTTCATCTTTTGTAATCTCCTCCGATAAAGCACACGCTCCGGAAAATACCATGGAAAACGGCTCAACGAAACGACGTTTCGTACGGAATCTCACATCGCCGCGTGAACGCCACGGGATTTCCCCCTTCAGCGCTGGCTCAAACCGCCGTCGACGGCGAGAACCTGCCCGGTGATAAATTCCGAAGCTCTCAAATAATACACCACGGCGTCGGCAACTTCCTCGGGTTTTCCCCCGCGCCGCGCCGGAGTGAGCTCGATCAGGCGTTTGCCGCGTTCATCGATGTCGTCGAACGGGATCACTCCTGGAGCCACGGAGTTCACGCTGATTTTGGGCGCCCACGCCAGGGCCAGGGCACGCGTCAACATGATCACGCCGGCTTTCGATGCGCAGTAGTGGGCGTGTTCGCGCCATGGCCGGATGCCTCCCAAAGAGCTGATGTTGACGATGCGCCCGCCGCCCGAAGCCAGCATAAGACGGGCCGCCTGCTGGCAGCAAAAAAACGTGGCTTTCAGGTTCACCGAATGAATGAAGTCCCAATCCCGTTCGGTGATTTCGAGCGGATCGAAGCGGGTGAAGCGGGCGGCGTTATTCACCAGGCCATCGAGCCGGCCCAGACGTTCGCCGGCCTGGCGAAACATGGCCTCGATTTCCGCCACGCTCTCCAGATTGGCGCGGAACAATTCGGCCCCGCCGGCGTCCGCGGCCGTGCGGCGCGCTTCGGCCTCGGACGAATGGTAATGGATGGCGACGCGCGCTCCCTCTTCCCACAGGCGAAGCGCGATGGCGCGGCCGATGCGCTTGGCCGCGCCCGTCACCAGAATCGTTTTGCCTTGCAGGCCGTTCGCCATGGCGCTCCTAAGAAGCTGTCAGCCGTCAGCGATCAGCGGTCAGCACCGTGTGCGGCTGAAAGCTGATTGCTGACCGCTGACAGCTCCTTCTTACCCCGCCGGCTCCCAGTGCACTTCGATTTCGTCCGGGTCCACGCCTTTCGGTTCCGGCGCCGGCAACCGGCCGCTGAAATGCGCCCAAGCCCAGAATATCGCGGTCGACGAGCTAAGCGCGCCCGCTACCGCGCCGATCAACCGCGGGCTCCAGTATTCGGTGGCCCAACCCGCCGCGGTCATCGACATCATCATCACCGACCACTGTATCGATTCGATGGTGGAAAATACCCGGCCGCGAAATTCGTCCGGCACGATACGCAGCAACTGCGACATGTTGAGCACCGAGCTCACCCCCACTCCCGCCCGCGACAACGCAATGAACAAAAGAGCCCAGCCGAACGTCGGCGCCTGGCTGAACAGAATGTAGGAGCCGCCATGCACGATGTAGCAGGCCGCGATGGTGAATTTGTACTGGCGAAAGCTCAAACGCCGGCCAATCCGGTAACCCAGCGCGCCGCCCGCCAATAGACCGATACCGGCGAAACCCCACACGGTTCCGATGCCGCTCGGGCCGCGCTGAAACACGATCTCGCCGAAGATCGAAAACAGAATCTGCGCCGCGCCTCCGCCGGTGGCCCAGCCCACGCTGACCAGCAGCAGCCCCATCACCAGCGGGATGCCGCGCATGTAGCGCAGGCCTTCGGCGTATTCGTGCCACGGCCGCACCACTTCGGCTTCGGTGATGGCGCGGCGCGCCGGCTGAAATCCGCGCCCCGGCCGGAAGAGCCGGGAAATGCAGAACGCCGAAACCAGAAACGAAAGCGAATTGCCGACAAAGGCCCACCGATAGCCGAATTGGCCTACGCTCGCGCCGCCGAGGAAGGTACCGATGACCAGCGTAGTCCATTGCGTAGTCTGGGTGAGCGAGTTGGCCGTGTGCAGCTCCTCGCGAGTGGCAATGGTGGGCAGAATGGCGGCGCGTCCGGCGGTGAAAAACGGAGAAGCGCCCATCAGCAACGCGCTCAACAGGTACCAGAGCCAGGTGTGACCGCGGTGCACGGTGAAGATGAATAGGAGCGCCACCACGGCCCGCGTCAGGTCGCTCGCGATCATGACGCGCTTGCGGTCGATCCGGTCAAGCACCACCCCCGCGGCGGGGCCGACCAACATGGCGGGGATGGCCCGCGCCAGCATGATCCCGCTCACCACCAGCCCCGATTTGGTGGTGGCCAGCGCCAGGCTGAATACGGCGATGTTATTGAAATGGTCGCCGATCTCGCTGACTATCTGCCCGATCCAGGTATTGCGGTAATTGCGGTTCGAGCGCAGCAAGGAAACAAAGGCGTTCAACCCACGGTCTCCTCGCCCACCGTGATGCTCGCAAGAAAATCGCGATCGAGCGCATAGCCGAAACCGGGTTCATCCCGCAAGGCGATAGTGCCTTGAGGGGTGGTCTCCACCGCCGGCTGGATGATGTCGCGCTTCCAGTAGCGGCGGCTGGCGGAAACGTCCCCCGGTAGAACGAAGTTCGCGAGCGAAGCCAGCGCCACGTTATGCGCGCGCCCCACGCCGGCTTCGAGCATGCCTCCGCACCATACCGGGATGTTGGCCGCCTGCGCCACGTCGTGCAAGCGCTTGGCTTCGCCGAAGCCGCCCACCCTTCCCAGTTTGATATTGATGATGCCGCAGGCGCGCAGCCGGATGGCCTGCTGGGCGTGGTGCGCCGAGCGGATGCATTCGTCCAGGCATATCGGTGTCTCGAGCAGCCCCTGCAACTGCGCGTGGTCGATAATGTCGTCGTGCGCCAGCGGCTGTTCGATCATCATCAGGTAGAATTCATCGAGCTTCCTCAGGTGCTCGGCGTCCGCCAAGGTATAGGCCGAATTCGCATCCGCCATCAGCCGGATGGAGGGAAACCTCTCCCGCACGCGCCGCACCACGTTCACGTCCCAACCCGGCTTGATCTTGATCTTGATGCGCTGATAGCCGGCTTCCAATTCTCTCTCGATGAGCGCCAATAGCTCGTCCACGGAATTCTGAATGCCGATCGAGACGCCGCACGGAATTTCCCGCCGCGCGCCGCCGCCGATCTTCTGCCACAGCGGAACCCCCTCCTGCCGCGCCTCCAGGTCCCAAATGGCGGTATCGAGGCCTCCGCGCGCCATGTTGTGGCCGCGGATGTGCGCCGTCAGAGGGTAGACGTCCTCGGCGCTCGCAATCTCCCGCCCCAACACACGCGGGATGGCATAATCGCGCAGAATCATCCATGCCGATTCGGTCCACTCCTCGTTGTAAAACGGGTTCTCCCCAGCGGTCACCTCGCCCCATCCCGACAGGCCTTGGCTCAACACCTCCACCAGCACGATGTCCCGTTGGTAGGTGCGGCCGAAGCTGGTTTCGAAAAAGTGCACCAGAGGCATGCGGATCCGGCGCAGCGTCACGCGTTCGATTTTCATTCCCATGGCCTCAACAGATAGCTCGATTCCCGGCGCCCGCGTTCGAAGCCGGTTACCGCCAGGCCGCGCGCGAACGCAGCTTGAAACTTCTCCGCATTGACGCGCTGAATCTCGCGCGCCCGCGCGCTCTCTTCCACACGGAGGCGCGCGATATCGGCGGGATAGGCGATTCGCTCGGTGGGGGTTTCCTCGCGCGGCGCGCGCGCCAAAATGCCGTGGACGCGCTCGGTATCGATCCACCATTCGGCGTAGCAGCGGTCGGTCGGCAGGCCCCCGTGTAAAGGGCTGCCGGTGATGCCATACTGGTTTTCCGCGTAGCGCCGCACGATGGCCCCCAGGCGCTCGATATTGAAATACGCGTTCTTCAGCTCCAGCGGATCGAAAGTCCATTCGACCAGCGGAATTCCGCGCTCCAGCGCGTCCTCCCGCTGCCGCAGCTTGAGCTCACGCCCCACTCCCCGGTCGCGGTATCCGGGCTGAACGCCCAGCATGTGGCTGTGCAAATACGGCCGAGGCCCGGGTTTGATGCCCGGAATAGCGGCGAGAAACGCGATCATCTCGTCCCCGTCAAAAGCGCCGAAGACCTGCCCGCCCACCCGCGTGGCTACCACCATGAAGCGCAGCGGCAGAAGATCGGTTTCGTCGAACCCCCAAATCTCCCGCTGCAATCGCACTACGTGCTCGTATTCGGCGAGCTGGGTCAATCGCCGGATTTCGATTGCCGTTTCGCTTGCTGCCAAAGTCGCTCCATTTCCTCGATATTCGAATCTTCGAGCTTCTTGCCGCCTTCCGCCAGCGTCCGCTCGATGTAGGCGAAGCGGGCGCGGAACTTGGCGTTGGTGCGGCGCAGCGCCTGCTCGGGATCCACCTTCACGAAGCGCGCCAGGTTCACCAGGACGAACAGCAGATCGCCCAGTTCGTCTTCGATGGCCGGATGCGACCCAGCGCGCCGCGCCGCCTCCAGTTCGCCCAGCTCTTCATGAAGCTTTTCGAGCACCTGCCGGGCGTCTTCCCAATCGAAACCCACGCTGGCTGCGCGAGAGGTGATCTGCTGGGCCTCCACCAGCGCAGGCATGGCGCGCGGCACGCCGTCCAACAGCCCGTCCGCCGATCGCTCGTCTTCGCCTTCCGTTTGGCGCCTGGATTCTTTCTCGGCCGCTTTCACCTCGCCCCAGATCCGCTTGACATCGTCCGCGTTGCGCGCCGATTCCTCGCCAAACACGTGCGGATGCCGCCGCACCAGCTTGCCATTGATCGCGTCGAGCGCATCCTCGATCGTAAACCGTCCCTGCTCGGCGGCCATTTGCGCGTAGAACACGGCTTGGAGCATGAAGTCGCCCAGCTCTTCGGCCAGCTCCGGCCAGGCGCGCCGGTCGATGGCGTCCAGAACTTCGTAGGTTTCCTCCAGGGTATAAGGCTTGATGGAATCGAAGCTCTGTTCGCGGTCCCAGGGGCAGCCGTCCGGCCCCCGCAACCGCGCCATAATGGCGACCAATCTTTGGAATTTCTCTCCCGCTGCGCCGATATCTTCAATTTATCACGCGGCCTTGCCCGCGCGTGCCGCCACGCGCTCGCGAAGGATTCTCGTTCAGAGCGGCGACAAACGCCTCCACGTCCAGGGCTTCCGTCCCCGGCGCCAGTGCCCGCATGGGCGGAGCCGAGAGGGACGCGCGATGCACCAGGCTCACTCTCACTTCCTTTCGCCCGATGGCGCGATGCAAAGCTTGTAACGGCCGAGCCATCGACGGCCGGACGGTTTTCGACGCTTTCGCTTCAACCATCCACAAGCCGCCCTGGGTATCCGGAAATAGAAAATCGACCTCCAGCCCCTGTTGGTCGCGAAAATAGTACAGCTCCTTGCGGCGCGCCTGGTTGATCTGGCTCTTCAAGATTTCCGCCGCCACGAATCCCTCAAACAAAGCGCCCAGGAAAGGCGACCGCTCCAATTCGGCCTGGGTCGCGATTCCGAGCAGGTAGCACGCCAGCCCCGAGTCGCCCAAATAGACCTTGGGCGACTTGATCAGGCGTTTACCGAAATTCTCGAAATAAGGCGGCACCAGGATAATCTGCCCGGTGATCTCGAGCACGTGCAGCCAGTCTCCCACGGTCGGCACCGAGATTCCCAGCGGCGCTGCCAGGTCGGTCTTGTTGAGGATCTGCCCGTGACGGCTGGCGAGCAGGGCCAGGAAACGCCGGAAGGTGACGAGGTCGCGAACGCCCGTGACGGCGCGCACGTCGCGCTCCAGGTAGGTCTGAATGTAAGAGCTGAACCACAGCGCCCGGCCGCGGGGATGGGCCAGCACTTCCGGATAGCCCCCCGGCAAAATGCCGGCGCGATTCGTCTCGGCGAGGCTGAACGGCAGCAACTGCAGCATAGCCGCGCGCCCAGCCATGGATTCGCTCGCCCCTCGCATCAGTGGCGTTTCCCGAGACCCTGTAAACAGCCATCGGCCCTTTTCCCGCGGGTGCTCGTCAATCCGGGTGCGGACGTAGGCGAACAGTTCCGGCACGTTTTGAATCTCGTCAAACAGCACCTGGCGGCGAAGCTCCTCCAGCAAGCCTCTGGGATCGGCGCGCGCGCGCGACTGGACGTCCGGATCTTGCAGCAGCACATATACCGCGCCCGGGAACGTGTGCCGCAGCAGGGTGGTCTTTCCCGCCCGGCGGGGGCCGGTTACAACCACGGCGGAGAATTTGCGGGCCGCCTCCAGAACCGCCGGCGAGAGAGCCCTTTGGACAAATCGCATATATGAGTATTCTAAACTATCAACTTAAATTACTCAAATTCCGATTAGACAATAAATTGAGGAATTTAAACCGTGAGTTTAAATAACTCAAAACCGCATGGTGACTCGATCCAGCTTTTCCCGCCGCCGCGGCGGGGCCATGAACGGGTATGCGCCGCGGGCTGTATAATAACTCCGAATGGATTCGCCGGGGACGCGCTCCCGGCGAGCCGTATCGATTGTGGACCGACTCAAGTTGACGCCGCCAAAACTTTCCCGCCGGGCGATAGTCCTGGCCGATTGCTTGCTCGTTTTTCTCTTCGCGGCGGCGCTCATCCGCCCCTACTTCAAAGCCAAGTACCTGGATAAGTGGGAGTCCATCGAAAGCACCTTCATCAGCGACGCGCGTTTCCTCAGCGCTCATTGGCCGCACCCGCAATGGCAGCCTCTCTGGTATTGCGGCACGCGCTTCGATTACATCTACCCGCCGGCCTTGCGCTACGGCACGGCAATCGTCTCCAAACTTACCGGCTTCTGGCCCGTGAAAGCGTATCACTTCTACGTTTCGTTGTCCTATGCGTTCGGCATTGCCGGCGTCTACCTGCTGGTGCGGGTTGCGAGCAAATCCCGGGCGACGGCGGCGTGGAGCGCGGCTGGCGCGGCGCTCATGTCTCCCTGCTTTCTGTTGCTGCCGAATTTCCGCAACGATGCCTGGAAGCTCCTCCCGTTGCGTCTCGGGGTGCTGGTCAAGTACGGGGAAGGGCCGCACATGACGGCCCTGGCCTGGGCCGGTTTCGCTCTCGCCTGCGCCTGGGTCGCGCTGGAAACGCGCAACCGCTGGGCCCTCGCTCTGGCAGCTGCCGCATGCGCCGCGGTAGCGTCGAATAATTTTTACGGCGCCATCGCCCTTGCCATCTTCTACCTCATTCTGGTCTGGTCGTTCTGGATCACGAAGCTGGACAAACGCATTTTTCTACCCGCGGCGGCCATCCCCGTTCTGGCCTACGGCCTTACCGCTTTTTGGCTGGTGCCTTCGTATTTCAAAGTTACCGGAGCGAACATGCGCTACGTCTCGCGTAGCGGCAACACCTGGTCGGCCTGGGTCGCGCTGGCGGTCGCCGCGGCCTTTCTCGTGGTCAGCAGCCGCCTGGCGCACGGCAAGCCTGCGCGTACCTGGCCGGTGTTCGCAGCCGGCTCGGTAATTTTTTTCTCGCTCGACGTGGTCGGCAATTACTATTTCGATTTCCGCGTCTCCGGCGAACCGTTGCGCCTCGCGCCGGAGCTCGACCTCGCCTACATTCTCGGCGCGGCGGCCCTGCTCGGCTGGCTCTGGTCGCTCGGCGGACGCCTGCCGCGCCTGGCCGTTGCGGCGGTGCTTGCGCTGTCGTTCTATACTGCGCGCGGCTACGTGCGGCACGCCTGGCAAATGTTCCCGCGCTCGCCGGATTATCAGTCCAGAGTCGAATATCGCGTGACCGGCTGGCTTGCCGCCAACATGCCCAGTTCCCGTATCTACGCCGACGGTTCCGTGCGTTTCTGGTTCGACGCCTGGCACGATCTGGCGCAGCCCGGCGGCGGTTCGGAACAGGGCCTGCTAAACGGCTTGGTGGAACCCGCCCAGTGGGAGATTAACCTCGGTCCCAAACCCGCACCCACGGTCCTTTGGCTTCAGGCCCTAGGCGTTGACGCCATCTACATCCCCGACCGGCGCTCCCAGGAAATTTTTAAGGATATCCAATATCCTGGAAAGCTCGATCGCATTCTGCCCGTCGTCTACGACGACCACCAGGGCGATGCCATCTACCGCGTGCCCCGCCGCTATGCCGCCCGCGCCCGCGTGGTCGACACCGCCCGCCTCAATGAGGCCCGCCCACCGGCCTTCAACGACGATGTGGAACACCTCGGAGCTTATGTCGACGTGCTGGAGAAAGGCCCCGACGCCCCGGTCACCGTCACCCGCCCCACCACCGACCTGATCCTGCTCGCTGCCCATATCGAGCCACATCAATCCCTGGTCGTTCAGGAAAGCTACGATCCGGCCTGGCAGGCGTGGGCCGGCGGGCGCCGGCTTGCCGTTCGCAAAGACGCCCTCGGCATGATGGCCATCGACCCGCCCCCCGGCGACCTCCAATTGCGGCTCGAATTTGTCACTCCGCTCGAGAACCGCATCGGCCTCATCGCGACGCTAATTGCGATCGCCATTCTAGCGGCTCTCGTCGTTCTCGACCGGCGCGCCGCGCGGTGCTCCCGCTTGGCCGCTTTGAAGGAAGCATCTACGAAACCTTGTCTGACGTAGCTTACCCACCGAAGATCTGTGAAAAAGATCACAGGGAGCTGGTTGGCGGGTGCGGCTAAGCGTGGATTCGGGAGCACCTTAGGACTGCAGGTACTCGATCGAGTGCATCCGAACGGCGGACACCAGCCGACTGCCTGTCCTCCGCCTCTCCACCCGTTACAGCTCGATTGCACTGCTAAGATGGAAACGTGGATGCGAACGAAGCGACAACCGAGCAGGCCGAGGCGCCGCAGCCGGAACCGAGTCCCGCCTGGCGTCGGGTATTGCTGGCGCGCCATCCCAAGCGGCCCCATTCGCTCGACTACATCGAGCGCATCTTCACGGATTTTCAGGAGATTCATGGCGACCGCGCCTTCGGCGACGATGCCGCGATCGTGGCCGGTATGGCCCGGTTCGAGGATGCCCCTATCGCCGTCGTAGCCGAGCAAAAAGGCCGCGACACCAAGCAGAGGATGTACCGCAACTTCGGCATGCCGAAGCCCGAAGGCTACCGCAAGGGTCTTCGGGTAATGCAGTTGGCAGCCAAGTTCGGGCGGCCGATCGTTACCCTGCTCGATACCCCGGGCGCTTATCCCGGAATCGACGCCGAAGAGCGCGGCCAGGCCGAAGCCATCGCGCACAACCTGCGGGAGATGGCGCGCCTGGCGGTTCCGGTCATCGCGGTTTGCATTGGGGAAGGCGGTTCCGGAGGCGCGCTCGCCCTGGGCGTCGGCAACGTGGTTCTAATGCTCGAAAACGCCGTCTACAGCGTCATTTCGCCGGAAAGCTGCGCATCCATTATTTATCGCGATTCCGGCAAGGCCGAAAGTGCCGCGGCTTCCCTTCGTCTGACGGCCGAAGACCTGCTCCAGCTTGGCCTGGTCGACCATATCGTGCCTGAGCCGGCCGGCGGCGCGCAGGAAGACCCGGCCCTGGCGGCCGAGAATCTGCGGCTGCACCTGCGGCGTCACCTTACCGAGCTGAATGCCATGAAAGGCCCCGAGTTGGTTTCCCACCGCTACGAGAAGTTCCGCAAGATGGGCAATTACTTCGCGTAGACGGCTGCGCGGCGGAATTCGCGGCGTACCGCTACCGGTGCGCTCGATTTTGTAGGGCGGACCCCCTGGTCCGCGGCCGACCCCCCCGGTCGGCCTTTCCCCCACGTGGAGTAGGCTTTTCCCTGCGCGATTCCCTGCTAATCTTTCCCCTTTTCGCGCGTCTTTACTATGAGGTTGGCGTGTATCGAGACAGAGGACGGAAACGGAAGCAAACCGGCGCCCGGCCAGCTACAATAAGATTTGAACTCCATCCTGCCCGGTTGCGTAAGCGAGTGATAGGGATTACGTCGTGAAAACCAAGTGGAAGATTATCATCACCATAGGTGTTGTGTTGGTCGGCGCCGCCGGCGTCTACGCCAGCACGGTCTACAGTAAGCGAGGCGTGGTCACGGTGCAGACCGGGCGCGTCGTCCGCCAGGATCTGACCAGTCTGGTGACTGCGTCGGGTGAAATCAAGCCCAAAAACTATATCAACATCGGCGCCAACGCCATGGGCGACCTGACGGAAATCCTGGTCAAGGAAGGCGACCACGTGCGCAAGGGCCAGTTGCTGGCGCGCATCGAGGACGTGCAGCCCGCTGCCGATGTGGCCGCTTACCAGGCGTCGCTCAGTTCCGCCGAAGCCGATGCCGCCGCGGCCGAGGCCGGCCTCAAAGCCGCAGACGACAATATCCAGACCATGCGCGCCGCCCTCGATCAGGCCAAAGCCGACCTCGACCGGATGAAGGCGGACTACGACCGCAGCAAGGAGCTTTACGACGAAAAGCTGTTGGCGAAGCAGGATTACGAGCTGAAGCGCTACACCTACGAAGCGCAGGTGGCGACAATTCGCCAGTCCGAAGCCAAAATCACGCAGTCCCAGGCGCAGCGCGAACAGAACGCCGCGCAGCTCGCGTCGACGCAGAAACGAATTGCCGTATCGCGCGCCAACCTGGCCCGCTTCAACGATGTTCTGCGGAAGTACAATGCTTATGCGCCGCTCGATGGAGAGGTGACCGATCTGCCGGTTCGCGCAGGGGAATCGGTGGTCCCGGGTCTGCAAAATGCAACCGGCACGGTCATCATGACCATCGCCGATATGTCGCTGATCACGGCCGAAGTCAAAGTGGACGAAACCGACATCGTCAATATCGCGCTCGGGCAAGTGGCCGATATTACCATCGACGCCATCCCCAACAAGACCTTCAAAGGCCATGTAACCGAGATTGGCGACACGGCAATTCTGCGCTCTACCGGCGTGGCCGCTTCGCAAAGCGCCATTTCGAGCCAGGAAGCCAAAGACTTCAAGGTGGTGGTGGCGATGGACAACCCGCCCGAGGAAGTCCGGCCCGGTCTTTCCTGCACGGCCAAGATCACCACCGCGACCCGCCCGGGCGCTTTGACGATTCCCATTCAGGCGCTCACGGTTCGCCAGAAAGGCGACCTGGAACCGCCCAAACCCGGCGCCAACGCCGCCATGGCCGCTACCATCGACCCGGCTACCGCTAAAGCCAACAGGGAAGAGATTCAGGGCGTATTCGTCATCAATGCGGGAAAGGCCGAATTCCGCAAAGTGGACACCGGCATTACCGGTGCCACCGATATTGAAGTGCTCTCGGGCTTGAAGGACGGCGACCAGATTGTGACGGGCACCTACCAGGTGATCCGCACCATCAAGAACCGCGCCCAGGTGAAGGTCGATAACACGCCTCCGCCAACGCCCACCGCCAGTTAGGCCGCCACGGGAAAAACTCATGTCAACAGCGGTCGCAACCTCGATGATCGAGCGGGGCCAGCAGCTCAAACGCGATGGCGTGGTCATCCGCACCTACGACTTGTGGAAGACGTACGTGATGGGCGATCAGGAAATCCACGCGGTCTCCGGCGTGGACATTGAAATCCATCGCGGCGAGTATGTGGCCGTCATGGGGCCATCGGGCTCGGGCAAGTCGACGCTCATGAACCTGATTGGCTGCCTCGATACGCCCACCAAGGGCCAGTATTTCATCAACGGTAACCTGGTGAGCGAGATGACCGACGACGAGCTGGCGCGCATCCGCAACAAAGAGATTGGATTCGTCTTTCAGACCTTCAATTTGCTGCCGCGGGCCACGTCGCTGCACAACGTGGAGCTGCCGCTGATCTACGCCGGCATACCCGCCGCCGAACGGCTGGAGCGGGCCCGCCAGGCACTCCGCCAGGTGGACCTGGAAACACGCATGGATCATAAACCCAACGAGCTGTCGGGCGGCCAGCGCCAGCGCGTGGCCGTGGCCCGCGCGTTGGTCAACAATCCCTCCATCCTGCTGGCGGACGAGCCCACCGGCAATCTCGATTCGGTTACCGGAAACGAGATCATGGCCCTCTTCGCGCGCCTGCATGAGCAAGGCAACACCATCGTGCTGGTGACCCACGAGCACGACATCGCCATACACGCCCACCGCGTCATCTCCATCCGCGACGGCAAAGTGGAAAAGGACGAAAAAGTGAGGTGAGTGGGCATGGCGGGAAAAGGAATTCAATTGG
>JBEKYD010000085.1:0-25531 GCA_049511335.1 Bryobacteraceae bacterium
CGAGGGGATTGGAAAGGCCCTGAGGCGTGAGCAGACGCAGCTCGCGCCGGCCGGCGGCGGCAGAGGGAGCAATGGCGACGCGCAGCTTGACGGTCTCGGCGAGACCCGGGCTGATGAAACGATCCACGTTGAACAGGAGCAGCTTGACGCGAATATCGGTCATCTCTTTGCGCACTGCGTCGCTAGCGGTTTGCTTCTGCAGCTCCTGCATGCGAGTGCGCAACTGCTGGGCCTCGGCCCCGCCCATGGGCCGGCTGTGCTCGCCGACGGTGATTTCGACTCCGCCGCCGGTCACGGTTGCGGCAGTGGCGTTGTTCAGGAACTGGCCGCCAACGGTGACTTCGAAAGTGGTTCCCTGTTGGCCGCCGGCGGGCAGGACGTAGGCGAGGTTGGGAGAGTTTTGGGCGTGAAGGCAGGGAAGGAAGGGTAGCAGGAGCAGGAGGCCGAGCTTGGGGCGGCGGCGTCGGCTTTGTCGGGGAAGGCCGACCTGGGGGTCGGCCGCGGACCGGGGGGTCCGCCCTACCAAAACAGACCGGTGTAGGGCAGACCACAAAAAACGATGGTCTGCCCCACGGGATAATGGGCACGGGTTGCTCATACGAGTTCCTTCAGGCGGCCGGCCATGGGAACGTTGTCGGCTGGGGTTGGGACGACGCGGAGGTCGAGGCCCTGAGGATTGGGCAGCTTCGCGTTCAGGTCGATGCCCAAAAGCTCATAGACGGTGCCGATGAGATCGGCGGGGTAGACGGGGCGGTCTTTGACTTCTTCGCCTTTGGCGTCGCTCGAGCCGAGGACGCGGCCGCCTTGAAAGCCGCCGCCCGCGACCATGGCGCAAAAACAGGCGCCCCAGTGGTTGCGGCCGCCATTCCAGGGCGCTTCCCACATGACTTTGGGCGTGCGGCCGAATTCTCCGCTCCACCACACGATGGTGGTATCGAGCAGGCCGCGATCGGAAAGATCGGCCAGCAGCGTTGCCAGGCCTTGGTCCATCTGCGGCAATTTCTGCCGCATCACCTGAAAGTTTTGCACGTGGGTGTCCCAACCGCCATAGTTGATGGTGACGTAAGGAACGCCGCGCTCGACCAGGCGGCGCGCGGCCAGGCAGGACTGGCCGAAAGTATTGCGGCCATAGCGGTCGCGCACCTGGCCGGTTTCCTGGGCCAGGTCGAAGACTTTGCCGGCGTCGCCGAGGATGAGCTCATAGGCCTGCTGTTCGGCTCGATCGAGCGCCTTCAGGGATGGGTCGTCATCCATGGCGTGCTGGAGGGTGTTCAACTGGTGGAGAAGTTGCCGGCGGTCGCGCTGGCGCTGATCGGAAATGCCGGGGGCGACGATGCCTTCGACGGCGAAGCGCGCCTGGGCCGGGTCGCCGCCGGTGGCGAAGGGGCGATAGCGCTCGGGCAGGAAGCCATTTTCGGAGAACCGGCCCTGCGGCTGAATGAGCACGACGTAGGGCGGAATGAGGCTGCCTGCCATGGCATCCTTGCCTTTGAAGAGGGACACCACGGCGCCGGTGCAGGGGTAGACCAGCCGCTCTCCGGGCTTCCTGCCGGTCTGGACCGCGTAGGAAGCGGTCTCATGAGCGTAAATGCCGTGGGTCATGCTGCGGATGACGGAGTACTGGCGCGATTGGGCGGCCAGAAGGGGCATCAACCGGTTGACCTGCAAGCCGGGGGTTTGGGTAGAAATGGCTTTGTCGAACGGGCCGCAGTAATCGTAGCCGGCCTCAGGTTTCGGATCGAAGGTATCGGTATGGGAGGGGCCGCCCCACATCCAAATCTGAATAACGGCCTTCGCTTTCCCATCGGACTTCCCTTGAGCCGCTTGCGCATTGCCCCGGAGGGGAACACTGGGCACGGCGGCGAGCAAGCTGCCGGCGCCCAGCAGGCGCAATGCGTCGCGCCGCGAGAACTGCAAGTACGGTCTGGTACCCATAACGTTCTCCATTTTTAATGCCGATAGAGAAATTCGGCGGAGTTGATGAGAGCCCAGGCGAGATCGGTGACCGCCTGCCACCGGTTGGCCTTTGCCGCCTGGAAATAGGGCGTGACGATTTGCCACTCCCCGGCGGTGGGGTAGCGCGAGAGAATCGCCAGATAGAGCCGTTCGATGGGCGCGCGCGGCGTGCCAGCGGCTTGGACGAGAGTGCGGAGCTTGGTGCTTTGCTGGATCTTGAGCTGGATGTGGCTGGAATTCAGCAGATGCAGGCGCTGCTCGGTGGTAATGGCATTGTTGCGTTCGGAAGCGAGCCCGGTATCGCGTGGCGGCCGTCCGAACATGTCCAGGAAGGCGCTGCCGATGCTGCCGTCGGGGATGGTAGTGGACCGCTGGTTTTCGGGAAGGTAGGTAAACGGCTCGGGAATGGGGCTGGAATAGTCTTCCGGGGCGCCGGTGATCTGGCTGATGGCGTCGATGAGGGTTTCGGCGTCGAGGCGGCGGAGCGGGTAAGACGCGAAATTGGCCGCCGCCTCCGGCCGGGTATCGCGCGGAAGGGAGGAGAGCTGATAGACCTGCGAATTTAGGATGAGCCGGTAGATGTGGCGAAGATCGTAGTGCGAGGACGCAAGCTCGCGTTCGAGGCAGGCCAGCAATTCGGGATTCGCGGGCGGATTGTCCGGGCGGATATCGTCGGACTCTTGCACGACGCCGCGGCCCAGCAGCCAATACCAAATGCGATTGACGATATTGCGCGCGAACCAGGGATTGGCGGGCTCGAGCAGCCAGTTGGCGAAGACCTGACGCGGGTCTTCGCCGGGCGTCAGGCGGGCGGGCCGGCCATCCGGAAATACGGCTCCGGATGGAGTGGGGCGGGTGAAATCGAAATAGACGATCTCTTCTTTCCATTCCGAGGTGGACTTATATCCGAGTTGGGAGAAGAAGGCGGCCATTCCGTCCAGGCGCGGTTTGGGCCAGCCGGAGGTGCGAGCTCCCATGAATGTGAGCGCCACGGCTTGCGCGATGGCCTGCGGATCGCGGCTGGGGATGGCGCGGTAGAAGTTGACCTCGGGAACGCGGAAGTTGCTGCCGCTCGAAACCAGCATCTGGCGCGCCCACCGGTCGTAGGGCAGGTTGGTTGCGACGGCGGTATGAATCCAGCGGTAATACGCCTGGACGGCATTGGGCCACAGATTGATGGGGAATTCCGATTTTACGCGCAGCAAGTCGCTCCACTTGAGGGCCCAGTAATCCGCGAATTCGCCGCGCTCGAGCAGGCGATCGACCAGGGTGGCGCGTTTGGCGGCATCCTGATCCTGCAAGAAGCGGGCGGCTTCTTCGGGAGTGGGCAGGGCGCCGATGACGTCCAAATAGACCCGGCGCAGAAAGACTTCGTCCGAGCAAGGTTTGGATGGCTCGATGCCCAACTGTTGCCAGCGGGCAAAGGCGAGATCGTCGATCCGGCCGTGCGACGTAATTGGGCCGTTTGCTTCGAACGGAGCGACACGGTCGAGCGGGAGCGTGCCGGCGGCCGCCGCAAGGAACGGAATGAAGAGCAGGAACGAGCGCATGGATTCCGCCTACTGGGCCGGATCGGTTCGAAACATGGCGATGGCTTCGATTTCGATCAGCAATTCCGGCCTGCAGAGGATGGCCTGAATGCCGGTGGAAGCGGGCAGCGGGTCAAGGCCCTGCTGGCGGTAGAAGGCGGTGCGTTCCTGGTTGAAGGCGGCGTAATCGCGTTCGATATCGCGCAGATAGCAGGTAGTGCGAACCACATCCTTCCAGGTGGCGCCCTCGGCCTCGAGCAGGCCGCCGATGTTCCAGAACGTGCGCCGGGTCTGGGCCCTGAAGTCGCCGGCATGGACGCTTTGTCCGAGATCGTCGATGCTGGCCGTGCCGGAGATCAGCAGGATCGCCAGTCCGTTCAGGTCGATGCGCATGCCGCGCGAAAACGAGCTCGGCTTGGCGTAATCGTAGGCTTCGTTGAGCACCTGGAGGTTCGAGATGGCGCGCTTTTGGACGGGAATCGACGCCAGGCGCTGGAGGATGTCGGGTTCCAAAATCATGTATATAGAACCCTATTGTCGGAATAAAGTCGCAGGCGCGCCTACCCGTATTTGCAAGGGGGCGTGCGGCCACGAAAAAAAGCACCGGCGAGGGAATCGCCGGTGCTACGAGTTTGTGGCAGAACGTCGGAGAAAGGCGGGGCTACTGGGTGCGGCCCTGCAGCAGGGTGTCTTCGGCCAGCGAGCCAGGCTCGTGGAAAGATTGCATGGAATCCAGAGATTCGAGGACCCGTTCGAGCAGGCTATCGGTCTGGGAAACGGTGGCTTTCAGGGCGTCGAGCGAACGGCTTTGCGAGCCAACCCGCTGATCGAGCGAGGCCAGGACTCTCGCCAGGGCGTCTTCCTTTTGTGAGACCGAGGTCTTCAGGGCGTCGAAGTCCTTGGTTTGGCCCGCGATGCGATCCTCGAGGGAAGTAAACATCCTTTTGAACGCCTGCTTTTCCTCGGTCGTTTGGGCGAGCGACGTTCTCAAGATATCGAAGTCCTTGGTCTGGCTCGCGACGCGACCTTCGAGGGACGCAAACATCTTGGCGATCGTCTGCTTTTCTTCGGCCGCGGCGGCGGATTGGGTGGCAGCCTCGGGCGCGGCTTGAAGCGAGTCGAGCGATTCCAAAACGCGTTCGAGCAGACTGTCGGTCTGGGTCACGGTGGTCTTGAGAACTTCGATCGAGCCGGCCTGACTGTTCATGCGCTCGTCGAGGGAAGACATGGTCTTGGAGAGCAGTTGCTCCATGGCGGACACAATATCCGCGGTGGAGGGAACGTCTTTGAACTTGGCGTCATGATCGGCGAGGCGCGCTTCCACTCGATCGAAACGTGCCGCCGTGTCGGAATGTTGGCCGGCCAGGCGCGATTCCAGGTCAGCCAGGGACTTCTTTAATGCATCAGCCAGTTTCGGGTCTACATCTCCGCGAAGCCGGCGAGCCCCGGTGATCGCGCCGGCAGCGACTCCGGCGATGAAAATCGCGATGCGAGGAAGGTATTCGAAAGTTCGTGGCATGCGTGATTCTCTTATAATACTTTTCTGGAATCTCTTGCAAGTACTACAGTTTGTGAGCAAAGTACTAAGTACGTAACGGAATTGCCCGAGGTAAGGGAATGCTGCATTCTATTTAAGCAAGATCCTTTACGGCAGGAGAATTCTGGTTGAACAATGACGCGGAGTCCGGAGCCGCGATCGACCAAACACTGACCCCACCAGTCTTCACGGAATGCGACCGGGCCGGGCACATTCTGTGGCAGAGCGCGCTCGCGGCTGCATTGCTGGGAGCACGGGCCGGTTTGGCCGACGCGCTCACGGCGGGTGCGGGGCTGTGGAGCGTGACGTGCGTGTTCCATGCTCCGCAGCGTGTGTTACTGGGGTTGGAGCCTGCGGCCGCAACCTCGGGGACAACCGCGCATCCGGCCGCGTTCGCACTGCGCCACCTGGAAGGGCGGCTATTGGGCCACTACTTTCACTTATGCGAGGCGGAGCAGAATATTGCCGAACGGGTGAGACGCGGGCGCCGACGGCGCGATGGCGCGGGGCAATTGGTTCAGCACGTGGAGCGAGAGCGGCAACGTCTGGGACGCGAGTTGCACACCGGCGTCGGACAGATGCTGGCTGCCATTCGCCTACAAGTGGATACGGTAACGACGGCGATGCCGGACGCGCCGCTTGCCGCCCAACAGGCCCTAGACCGGATTTCATTGCTGGCGGGGGAGGCGCTCGAGCAGGTGCGGGCGGTTTCGCGGCGGCTGCATCCGCCGGCATGGCAGCGGCTTACGCTCGAAGAGGCGCTGCGGCAGATGTGGGAGTTGAGCGGGGTGCCGGAGAAATTGGCCGCCACGGCAATGATCGCGCGGCTGTCACGCGATCCGGAGCCGGAGATCAAGGCGCTGGTTTACCGGGCCGCGCAGGAAGCGGTCTCGAACCTGGTGAGCCATTCGCGCGCCAGTGCGGCGAGGCTGACGTTGACCGAGTCCGAAGGCTGGTTGCATCTCACGGTGTGGGACAACGGCGGCGGATTCGACGTGGCCGCGATTTTTGAAGCGCCCGCGGATGTGAGCGGGGGCCTGGGGTTGCGTTCGCTGCGCGAAGAGGCCGCGGCAGTGGGCGCAACGGTGCGCATGGAAAGCAGTCCGGAGGGCACGAGCCTGATAGCGGTGGCTCCCTTCGAACCTAAGGAACTCGAATGATCGTAGAAAACGGAACGAAAGGGCGAAGAGGACAAAATGCAACAGAATGAAAAAAATGTGACCGTCGTGCTGGCCGACGACCATGAAATCGTGCGCGAGGGCTTCGCCTTGATCTGCGAGGAAAGCGGGTTGCGAATCCTGGGCCAGTGCGCGGATGGCGCGACGGCGCTGGAACTGATTATGAGTCTTAAGCCGGATCTGGCCATTCTCGACCTGGAAATGCCGAAACTCACCGGGATTGAGGTGATCCGGCAACTCAAAGCCCGCGGTTCGAATGCCAAGCTCATGATCTTATCGATCAGCCGCGAAGACCAGCGAGTGATGGAGGCTCTACGCGCCGGAGCCGACGCCTATATCCTGAAGGATGGGCCGAAGCGCCACCTCATCGATGCGATTGCGTTTGTGAGCGATGGCGGGGTATACGTTTCGCCGCTGTTGCGGGGCGTGGGCATCTTTACGAGGGCCGCGGCAGCCGCTCAGGAGGACCCGCTGGCGGTGCTCAGTCCGCGTGAACTGGAAGTGTTCACGCACCTGGTAAACGGATTGCGGGCCAAGGATATCGCGGACCTGCTGCAGATCAGTCCGAAAACCGTGGATACGTACCGCGCCAGCCTGATGCGGAAGCTGCAGGTGCGGGACCTGGTGAGCCTGGTGAAGTTCGCTATCGAGCGCAACCTGACGTCTACTTCTCCGACGCGCTGAGCGGCACGCAATGGGAGACGCGGACTTTTTGGATGCGCTGATAGTCTTCCAGCGAGCGAATGAGATCTTCGACCGCGGCGCGGCGTTGATAGAGGCGATCTAATGCCCGCCGGCGCATCACCGTCGCCGATAGGAGGCGTCTTCGGTCCGCCGAAAACGCTGAAGGAATCACGATTGGATTCGTCATTGTGGCGATTTCTTCCTAGTACCTATATCGGGTAAATGCGAAATCAAGGGTCAGTATAGCGGCAGAATCCGTGTCTATGCAAGAAAAATCTTAAAAGATTATTGCGGCATTTTCTGGTACGGCGTCCGGTAAATACTGGCCGCCAGTTTCCGCCGCATTGTCGATGAAAGCGACACCTGGGCACCACGCCGGCTGGTCTGGCTGAGTCCCGCAGGAAGGTCGTCGCTGGGGATTTTCCCCGAGGCCAAGCCCGCGTTGGGTGCGGGTCTCAGCGCCATTTCACCCAGCATCCCACCCAACCGTATCTTGCTTTTGCCCCAAGCGATGGTGGGGCGGCGGCACGACGAAAAAAACGCTGGATTTTGCTACATAATGATAATAAAAGGCTTGTGGATCTTAAATTATTCCGACTAAGGTTATGGTCCTGCACATGCAGACGTGGATGGGCTCGACAGCATTCATCGTCCTGGCTGGGTTGTCTCCCAGCACTGGCGGTGTACAAGAATTTTGGTTCCCATCTAGCGGAGAGTAAAGCGCATGCGGACGTCTTCAGTTTCCTCGGCAATACGGTGCGCCCTGGTGGCAGTGGCGATCATCGGGTCGGCCGTTCTGTTGGGCGCGGCAAAGAAAAGTGATTTCACGCCTCATGACAAGGCGTTTTACGCGGATCCCTCAGTAATCGAATATATCAACCCTGGCCTGAACATTACCGTGGTTTCGGCTAAAATCGCTTCCAACGGCACGATCAGCGTCGATTATAAGGTGACGGATCCGACCGGTGCGGCCCTGGACTCGGCAGGCGTGGTCACGCCCGGCCCCATTTCACTAAGTTTCCTGGCAGCGTACATTCCTAGCGGGCAGGCGCAGTACGCCTCCTATATTACGCACGTGGTGACGGCGGCCACCGGCAGCGCGACTGCCACGCAGGCCACCACGGATTCCGGCGGGACGACGCAAACGGTTTCGACCGGCGAGTACATTTATACTTTCAAGACGGTGGCGCCCACCGGTTTCAATGCCAATGCCACCACCAGAATCGGCATTTACGGTTCACGCAATCTGACGCAGTGGGACCTCGGCACTAATTACGCCGACACTTTTTACGACTTTATTCCGTCGGGTAACGGCACGCCGAAGCCGCGCGACGTGGTGCGCAACGCCGATTGCAACAGTTGCCACGGAAGCGCGGTCACGACTACCAGCACGAACGGCCTCGCCGCCCATGGCGGATCGCGCCGCAGCGTGGGCGTGTGCATCATATGCCACCAGCCGCAAACCTTGGATCCAAACACCGGCAACAGTCTGGACATGAAGGTTTTCATCCACCAGATTCATATGGGCAGCTCGCTGCCGAGCGTGCAGGCCGGCAAGCCCTACCAGGTCTTCGGCCATTTGAATGCGGTGAGCGACTGGTCCACCGTGGTGTATCCGGCCAACATCGAGCGCTGCCAGACCTGCCACAACCCCAAGAACGGGGCGGCGCAGACCAGCGCATGGCTTAACTCTCCCGGCGCGGCGGCATGCGGCTCGTGCCACAACGACGTCAATTTTGCAAGCGGCGCCAATCATGCTGGGGGACCGCAGCCGGACGACAGCCAGTGCGCGAATTGCCATATCCCGCAGGGCGAGATACCGTTCGATTCCTCGATCATGGGCGCGCATACGATTGCGGACCAGGCGCCCGGCATCCCCGGGCTCAATTTCACCCTGGTCAGCGTGACCAACGGCACC
This sequence comes from Bryobacteraceae bacterium, assembly GCA_049511335.1. GTDB lineage: Bacteria > Acidobacteriota > Terriglobia > Bryobacterales > Bryobacteraceae > JBEKYD01. The sequence continues at coordinate 8,803 of JBEKYD010000085.1, forward strand.
GCGGGCAATAAGCCGACCGTGACCTTCACCGTAAAGGACAACAGCGGTAACGGGATTCCCATGAGCAGCTTCACGACGGGCTCGAATTCGCTCTCGCTGACCATGGCGGGACCCACCAGCGATTACGGTTACACCAGCTTCGGCTCGGACACCGCCAGCACTCCTGGGTACGTCACCGAATCGGCCACATCGGCTTCGTGCACCTCCGCCGGCACCTGCGTGTACACCTTCACCCACCCGGTTCCAGCCAAGGCGACCGGCACCTATGCGATCGGCATTGAAGGACGGCTCTCGATCACGCTCCTGCCGGGCACCACCTCCGCAACGACCACTAACTATGGCGGTGTCAACCAGGTGATCTATTTCTCGGTGGACGGTTCGCCGGTGGCGCCGCGCCGCACGGTAGTGGCGATGGCGAACTGCAACGCGTGCCACTCCTTCCTGGAAGTGCACGGCGATCTTCGCAACAACGTGACGTATTGCGTGCTCTGCCACAACCCCAGCAACACCGACTTCACCACGCGTCCGAGCGCCGTTGTGAAGGCGCAGCAGGCGCTGCCGCCACAGGCGATCAACTTCCCGCTGATGGTGCACAAAATCCATACGGGCGCGAACCTCAAGGCGAATTTTAACCAGAACTACATCGTGGTCGGTCATAGCGGGAGCGAGAACGACTTTGGCGCGGCGTTCGCTTCGGTTCCCTCTTCGATTCCCAACACCGGGGTGCGCTATCCGGCCATGGGTCCTTCGGGTTCGGTGACGGACACGGCGGAATGCTACATGTGCCATGCCGGCGGTTCGGAGTCCGTGTTGCCGATCGGCAAGAACCAGGTGACCGACCCCGAAGGATTGCTGAATCCGGCGCCGGCCACTACCTCGGCTTGCACGGCATGCCATCTCAGCACTTCGGCATACGCGCACGCGGTTTCCCAAACCGATCCCAAGCTTGGCGAAAGCTGCGATGTGTGCCACGGAACGGGCGCGCAATTTAGCGCGACCCAGGTGCACGCCGGCCAGTAGCCTGATCGCCCGAAGCGGCCGTGCCCCCTCTCGGCCGCTTCGGGCGGCGCACAGGTTTCCATACGGAGATTCGATTCATGCGGAATTTTTCAAAAGCAAGGGCCATCGCCGGTCTTCTCCTGGTGGTCCTCGTTGTCGCGGGAGCCGCTCTGGTAGGGGCCGCCGACCGCAAACCGGCTTTGACGGTTCACGACAAGGCCTTTTACGCCGATCCTGCCTTGGTGCAATACGTTCAGCCAGGGCTGGTGATCAGCATTGTCTCGGCCACTCTTTCAAACAACGGCGCCATCAGCGTCACCTATAAGGTCAGCGATCCCAATGGAGCGGCGCTCGATTCGGCAGGCGTGGCAACGCCCGGAGCGATTTCACTCAGCTTCCTGGCGGCTTATATTCCCACCGGCCAGTCGCAGTACGCATCCTATATTACGAGAAGCGTCACGGCGGCCACCGGCGGCGCGACGGCTACCCAGGCTGCGGCGGATTCCGGCGGCACCACCGCTACGCTTGCTCAGGGCGAGTACACCTATTCGTTCGGCACCAAGGCGCCCACGGGCTTCAATGCCAACGCCACAACGCGAATCGGTATTTACGGTTCGCGCAACCTGACGCAATGGGACCTGGGCACCGATTACGCAGACGCCTATTACGACTTTATTCCGTCCGGGAATGGCACGCCGACGCCGCGCGACGTGGTGCGCAATGCCGATTGCAATAACTGCCACGGCAGTGCGGTCACCGCGACCAGCACCAACGGTCTGGCCGCGCACGGCGGATCTCGCCGCAGCGTGGGCATCTGCATCATGTGCCACCAGCCGCAGACTTCCGACCCGAATACCGGCAACAGCCTGGATATGAAGGTCTTCATTCACCAGATTCACATGGGCAGCTCGCTCCCCTCCGTCCAGGCCGGCAAGGCTTATCAGATCATCGGCTTTCAAAACTCGGTGAACGACTTTTCCACGGTGGTGTATCCAGCTAACATTGAGCGCTGCCAGACGTGCCACAACCCGAAGAACGGGGCGGCGCAGACCAACGCTTGGATGACCGCGCCCGGAGCGGTGGCATGCGGCTCGTGCCACAACAACGTCAATTTTGCAACCGGCGCCAATCACGCCGGCGGCGCGCAGGCCAGCGATTCGCAATGCGCCACCTGCCACATTCCGCAAGGCGCGATGTCGTTCGATGCCTCGATCGTCGGGGCACACACCATCGCCGACCAGGCGCCCGAGTTGGGAGGCCTGAACTTCACCCTGGTCAGCGTGACCAACGGCACGGCCGGCAAAGCCCCCACGGTGACGTTCACGGTGAAAGACAAGAACGGCAACGGGATTGCGATGAGCAACTTCACCACCGGCAGCAACTCTCTGTCGCTGACCATGGCGGGACCGACCAGCGATTACGGCTACACGAGCTTCGGCGCGGACACCGCCAGCACGCCGGGTTATGTGACGGAATCGGCCACCTCGGCCTCCTGCACACCGAGCGGCACCTGCCAGTACACCTTTACCCATGCGATTCCGGCGAAGGCCACCGGCACGTATAGCATCGGCATCGAAGGGCGCCTTTCCGCCACGCTGTTCCCAGGCACTCCGCAAGCGACCACCACCAATTACGGTGGCGTGAACCAGGTCATCAATTTTTCAGTGGATGGCTCGCCGGTGGCGCCGCGCCGCACGGTGGTGGCCATGGCCAACTGCAACGCCTGCCATTCTTACCTGGAAGTGCACGGCGATCTCCGCAACAACGTGACGTATTGCGTGCTCTGCCATAACCCCAGCAACACCGACGCGAGCACGCGCTCCAGCGCCACGGTGAAGGCGCAACAATCGCTGCCGCCGCAAGGGATCAATTTTGCGATGATGGTGCACAAGATCCATACGGGCGCGAACCTGGAGGCGAATTTCAACCAGGACTACATCATCGTGGGTCATAGCGGGAGCGAGAACGATTTTGGCGCGGCGTACGCTTCGGTGCCGGCTTCCATTCACAACACCGGCGTCCGCTATCCGGCGATGGGGCCCACGGGTTCGGTGACGGATACCGCCGAGTGCTACATGTGCCATACCGGCGGCTCGGAAGCCGTGTTGCCGGTGGGCAAGAACGCGGTGACCGACCCGCAGGGTCCGATTAATCCCGCGCCGGCCACTACTTCGGCATGTACCGCTTGCCACGCGGACGCCGGTTCGGCTGCGCATGCGCAGGCCAACACCAGCGCGCAGTTCGGTGAGGCATGCATCGTGTGTCACGCGACCGGCGCCGCTTACGATGCCACGCAAGTTCACGCCGGCCAATAATTGGTAAGGTGACCGCAATGCATCGACCGCAAGTGCGCCCCGCGAGCCGTCCCGCTCTGTCCGAACAAGACAGGCCAGGAGGCCTGTCCCACGTCCGCCGCTTTCGTGCCGTGGGGATGGCGGCGATTGCGGCGGCGGTCGCGTGGGTGACGATCTCATCGGGGAGCGCGTGGGCCCAGGCGGAGGCGAAGCCCGATGCCAAGCCCGACGCTCCCCAAACTCCGGCCAAGCTTCAATACATGGGCTCGGAAACCTGCGCCATGTGTCATGAAGACCTGGCCAAGGCTTTTCAAAAGAACCCCCACCACCTGGTGGATACGGACAAGAAGTACAAGCATACGGGGCAAGCCTGCGAGGCGTGCCACGGCCCGGCCAGCAAACACGAAGATTCGATGAGCGCGGCCGATATCCGCAATCCAGCGAAGCTGCCCGCGCAGGAGGCGGACCGCGTCTGCCTTTCGTGCCACTTGAACGAGCCCACCCACGTGGGGCGCATTAGCGGCAGCCATGCCCGGAACCAGGTGGCCTGCGTTTCCTGCCACGCCATTCACAAAAACGGTCCAAACGGACTGGTGGCGCGGAAACCGGCCGATATCAACCAGCTGTGCGCGAATTGTCACAAGGACGTGTGGGCCAGCTTCCAACGGCCGTATCGGCACCGCTTGCCGGAGGGCGCCATGAGTTGCGTGGATTGCCACAACCCGCATGGCACGATCATGCCCCACAACCTCCGGTTGGTGGAGGCGAACGAACCGGGATGCGTGAAGTGCCATGGGGATAAGCGCGGACCTTTTCCCTATGCGCACGCGCCGATGCAGCTTGAAGGATGCACCGCCTGCCACGAGCCGCACGGCTCGGCCAATCCGCGCATGATGACCCGCGCGCAGGTGTACTTCGTCTGCCTGGAATGCCATTCCAACCTGGCGCTGCCCACCCTGCCGGCGAACGGGACCATCGGCACCGTACCCCCGTCATTCCACGACCTGCGTAATCCCCGCTTCCAGAATTGCACCGTCTGCCATCAGAAGGTGCATGGCTCTTACGTGAGCCGGGAGCTGTTGAAATGAGACTTTTTTGGACATTTCTGCTGCTGGCTTCGGGATCGGTCCCGGTCTTCGGGCAATCGGCCGCGCCCGCGCCGAGTAACGACGCGGCCTCCGCCAGCGATGCCCAGACGGCGCCCGCAAAACCGGATACAGCGCAATCGGCCCCGGCCGCGGCCACGCCCGCACCGGCAGCGGCACCTGCGACACCGGCCGCGGCGGCTTCTCCGGCTCCATCCACCGAGCAATGGATCAGCGGCAGTTTCGATCTGGGCTACCGCTGGGTGGGCACTTCGGGCAGCAACAGCGAATACCGCAGCGTAGTCGATCTGAACTCCGGCGTACGCCTGCTCGATATCGACCTGACCATTCTGGACCCCAATAAGCGCTTCTTCGACCGCCTGGACGCGAGCGCCAGCGGTTGGGGCGATCCATATAACTCTGCCCATGTGGATGCCAACAAGCTGGGAATCTACGATTTCCGCTTCGACTATCGCAACATCGCCTATTTCAATGCGGTCCCCAGTTTCGCCAACCCCGGCGCTCCGGCCGGCTTCAACGAGCAGGCTTTCGATATTCATCGCCGCATGATGAGCGCCGACCTGGACCTTCTTCCCGGCAAGCACTTCGTTCCGTACCTTTCCTTCGATCACAACTCCGGCTATGGGCATGGAATCGACACCTACGTGGATTCCTCCAGTAACGAATACGCCGTGCCCACGCTGCTGCGCGACACCACGAATAATTACCACGGCGGTTTGCGCGTCGAATACTCGCACGTTCACCTTTCGCTCGAACAGGGCGGCACCACTTACAAAGACGACGATTACGCTTCCGATTCCCAGCTCGAATTGGGCGACAACACGACGCCGCTCTTGGGCCAGGTGTTGGACCTGACGAAGTTGCAGCAAACCTATGGAATTCGCGGCAGCAGCCTCTACACCAGGGCGCTGGTGACCGCCAGCGTCACGCCTTGGCTGAACGTTTACGGGCAGTTTCTCTATAGCGAGCCCAAGATCACGGTGAATTACGCGGATATCGCCAACGGCAACTTCGCGCTGCTGAGCTCGTTGCTGTTTTATAGCGGGCAGGTGAATCTGGGAACCGGCGCCTCGAATCAACCGCATACCACCGCCAGCGGCGGGTTCGAGATGCGGCCGCTCAAGCGCGTGCGCGTGATGGGCTCCTGGATGACGGACCGCTACCACGATGCGGATGCGCCGCTGTTGAATCAGCAGATCTACCTCACGCCCACCACTCTTGGCCCCGACCTGATCACCGGCCTGAATTACACTCAGTATGTGAACTATAACCAGGGCGAGGTCAATGTATTCTACGACGCGAGCAACCGGCTCACCCTGCGCGCGGGCTACCGTTACATTTGGGGCGACGCCACGGAGTTGGGCGGACAGCTCAGCCAGACCGGCCTGCTGGTGAACGGACAACTGCAGCGCAACGTCGCTCTGGCCGGGGCCACCTATCGCGCCTCGGAAAAACTCTCGGTGAATTTGGATTACGAAGGGGCTTCGAGCGATCACATTTATTTCCGCACCAGCCTGAACGACTATCGGCAGGGTAAAGCGCGGGCGCGCTACCAACTGGCGAGCGCGCTGACTTTGCAAGCCCGCTACCAGATCTTGAACAATGAGAACCCGGACCCCGGCATTCGTTATGATTTTCAAAGCCGCGACAGTTCGCTGGGTCTTATCTGGACGCCCAAGGGCGCTAAGCGCATCAGCGTGACGGGCGAGTACGACCGCACCACCTTGCGCTCCAACATCACTTATCTCACCCTGCCGTACCTGGGGCCTGCGGTGTCGGACTACCGCGACAACGCGCACATCGTGACTGGCAGCGTCGACGTGGCGCTGCCCGGCAACGCCAAACTGAGTGTGGGCGGATCGATGTTCCTGTCTTCGGGAAGCCAGCCCACCAATTATTACGAGCCGCTGGGGCGATTCTCCGTGCCCATCGGCAAGCACGTAGCGTGGAACACCGAATGGCAGTGGTACGGCTTCGGCGACACGTTCTACGGGTACGAAGGTTTCCGCACGCACATCGTGACCACCGGGATACGGGTGACGCGGTAGGAGGCTGGCCATGAAGAATCTTCATCGAGTGGGTTTGGCGGTGGCGATAGCGGCCGGTGCATTTGGCGCCGACGGTATTCAGGGCAATGCCGAAAGAGGCGCAAAGCTCTTCCAAACGGAGCAATGCGTCCAATGCCACAGCATCAACGGGAAAGGCGGATCGGCGGCGCCGGACCTGGCGCGCCGCATGGACCGCGATTACACGCCCACGGTCATGGCGAGCCTGATGTGGAACCACGCGCCCGAGATGTGGGCCGGGATGAAACAGCAGGGCATCGTCAGGCCGTCGCTGAGCGCCGAATCCGCCGCCGACCTTTTCGCCTACTTTGTGGCGGCGCGATATTTCGAGAAACCAGGCGATGCGGGGCGCGGCAAGACGGCGTTCCATGCCAAGCACTGCGACTCCTGCCACGGCATCGATTCCGCCCTCCCTGGCGGCGGGCCGCCGGTCTCCAAATGGGAATCCCTGGCCGACCCGATCGCTTTGGTGCAACAGATGTGGAACCACGGCGGGAAGATGCGGGCGGCTTATGCGGTGGCGAACATCAAATGGTCCGAGCTTGCTTCCCAGGATCTCACCGACATCTTGGTCTATCTGCAGAACCTGCCCCAAACGCGCCATCTCGGGGAAAGCCTCGAGTTCGATATTTCCGATAACGGCTCCACCCTGTTCGCCGCCAAGGGATGCACCGAGTGCCACAAGGGCAAAATGGCGCTCGAGAATCTCCTCCGCAACCAGACCCTCACCGATATTGCGGTGGACATGTGGGACCACCAGCCGTCCATGAAACAACCATCGCCGGTTTTGACCCGCCCGGAGATGAGCGAAATCATCGGTTACATTTGGGCGCGGCAATATTTTCGCGGCGAAGGCAACCCCGGCCGGGGCAAGAAAGTATTCGAGGAGAAGCATTGCGCCGCCTGTCACGACCAACCCGGCAGCGGGGCGCCCGCTTTGGGAGGGGCCAAAGGCCAGTACTCCGATATCAGCATGACGGGCGTTCTCTGGCAGCATGGCCCGCGCATGCTGGAGCTCATGGGCGAACGCAAACTCCCCTGGCCGCGCTTCGACGCCGGGCAGATGTCGGATTTGATCGCGTATTTGAATTCGCGGTGAAAGAAAGCATTCAGCGATCAGCGGTCAGCGGTCAGCTAAGGCGTTGCGGCGTTTAAGCTGATTGCTGAGAGCTGATCGCTGAATGCTGAGCCTCTCGTCTTCTGCCACAATGAAGCTATGTCTGTGGCTTCCGAGTTTCTGAATTATTCCACCGAAAAGCTGGAGTTGTACCTGGATCGCATCGAAACCTGCGTGGACAAGCTCACGCCCGAACAGGTCTGGGCCCGTCAATCGGAGAACGAAAATGCGGTCGGCAATCTGATTCTGCACCTGGACGGCAATATCCGCCAATGGATAATAGGCGGCGTGGGCGGGCAACGGGATATTCGCGACCGCAATGCCGAGTTCGATGCGCGCGGCGGAGCCTCAACGGCGGAGCTCAAAGCGAGATTGCGCGGCACGATTGAGGAGGCCGCGGCGATCGTTCGTGGCGTAACGCCGGAGCGCCTGACCGAGCGCATCCGCCCGCAGGGGTACGACGCCAGCGTGCTCGAGGGAATCTACCAGGTGGTCCAGCACCTTGCCGGCCACGCGTTCCAGATCATGCTGCTCACCAAGCTGTACACCAGCCAGGATCTGGGGTTCTTCGCGCACCTGCGGCAAGCGTCCGGCGCGCAATCGGGACGGCCGTAAGGAAAGGCCGGGACGAATCTCGGCCCAGCAGGCCTGACCGCCCGCGCCACGGGCTTGGTCGGGGTTAGTTCTCGGTGGGCACTTTTTCGGCGTGATCGACTACCAGGATCTCCACGGGGCCTTTTTTCGATTCGAGCTTGAGACCGAGTTGCTCTTGGATCGCGGTGATCAGGGTCGGGCCGCCCTCCTGACTGTCGGCGGCCGGGCCGCCCATCCCGCCTCCGCTTCCGCCGCCCGGCGGCGGCATGGGCATCGGCATTCCGCCCGGCATGCCTCGCCCCGGCTCGGGCGTAAAATCGAGCGTGAAATCGTACTTGCCCTTAAGTCCGGTCTCGTCGACCACAGGGCGGCCCAGTTGACCGCCAAGCATCTGCGCCAGGTCGGAAACAGTTTGTTGGGTACCGACTAGCCGCATCTTGCCGTTCATGAACATCATCATCAGGCCGGGCCGTCCTTTCGGCGGCTCGGGAAAGCCACCCGGCCCAGGCCTCGGCGGTGGCGGAGGTTCCCCCATCGGCCCCAAATCTTTGGGCGGATCTTCCGATGGCGGAACGTTGCCCGATGGCTTCATCTTCGGGCCACCCTTCCCCACGGCCAGCCTATACATCGGCAACTCCTTGGTTTCGCGATGCAGCTTCACCTGGAATCGCTCAGCAAGCATGTTCTGCAGCATCTGGTTGAACTGGTCTTTAGTGGCTCCGGCCGGAATCTTCGCGGTGATGTCGAAATGCTCGGAATCGAACCATGCGGGGCCGTTGATTTGATACCCTTGCACGCCATAGGCCCGGGACATCAGCATGCCGACGTTGACGTTGCTACAAGAGAGCAGCCCAGGGTCGGGGGAACCGGGGCCGCCGCGGCCTCCCATCATCATGCGGCCGGGGGTCTGGGCGGCCGCCGGCTTGACGGAGGCCACTTCGAACGCCGGTGGTCCGGCCGCGGTCTGTCCGAAAATGAACAGCCATGGCTGAAGAGCCAACGCCAGAATCGTTGCTCGCAAAGTAACTTTCCTCATTGCCAATCACTCTACCGCATCCAAAGCCCGGCCAGGCACAAAACCTCAACGGAGTAGACGACAAAATCCCTCGGCGTGAGGACACTTATCCCTTTATTTCAGACCGATGAATCCCGCTTGGCGGTTGCCGCCGGAAGTGCAGCTTGTTATCCTTTTCATTAATTCCAACCTCGATAAGAAAACAGGAGACAAAATGGCAGTAAAAGTGGGTATCAACGGCTTCGGCCGCATTGGCCGGAATATCGTCCGGGCGGCACTCGACCGAAGCGACGTGGAATTCGTCGCGGTCAACGATCTGACCGATACAAAAACGCTGGCGCACTTGCTCAAGTACGACTCCGTGCTCGGAACCATCGGCGCGGAAGTGACGCACGACGCGGATTCCATCACGGTGGGCGGCAAGAAGATCAAGGTCTTCGCGACGAAAGATCCGGCCCAGCTCGATTGGGCCAGCGTGGGCGCGGAAATAGTGGTGGAATCCACTGGCAAATTCACCGACGCGCATGAAGCCTCGAAGCACCTGCGCGGCCCGGTAAAGAAAGTCATCATCACCGCGCCGGCCAAGAACGAAGACGTCACCATTGTGTTGGGCGTAAATGACGCGGCCTACGATCCCGCCAAGCACAAGATCCTGTCGAATGCCTCCTGCACCACCAACTGTCTGGCGCCGTTAGTGAAGGTGTTGAACGATTCCTTCGGGGTTGTGAAGGGCTCGATGACCACCATCCACAGCTACACCAACGACCAGAACGTCCTGGACTTTCCGCACAAAGACCTGCGCCGCGCCCGGGCTGCCGCGATCAACATGATTCCCACCACCACCGGCGCCGCCAAGGCGATTGGCCTGGTGCTGCCGGAGTTGAAGGGGAAACTGGATGGATACTCCATGCGCGTCCCGACACCGGACGTCTCAGTCGTCGACCTGGTGGCGGTTCTGGCGAAGCCCACCACCACCGAAGCGGTCAATGCCGCATTGAAAGCTGCCGCCGAAGGCCCGCTGAAGGGCATTCTCGGATATACCGAAGACCCGGTGGTATCGACGGACATGCTGCACAACCCCAACAGCTCGATTGTCGATGCCCAGTTGACCAAGGTGTTGGGCGGCGACCTGGTGAAAGTGGTGGCCTGGTACGACAACGAATGGGGCTATTCCATGCGCGTCGTGGACCTGATCGCGTTCCTGGTCAAGAAAGGGTTGTAAAGCGGAGCTCGAGTCAGAGCCGCGACTGTGAAGGAGCGGTTGTGGCAGCCGCATCCAATACTCCGCGAAAGTGGGCTTGGTGGCCAGCCATGGTTGCGCTCCGTGATAACCGCTCCTTTACAGTCGCGGCTCTGACTGGAGCGGCCCATCTGTGCCACCAAGAAAACCGAACCAAATCCGCCGGGAAGGCGAATCACAGTAGAATACGCAGAATAGCCCCGTGATTCGCCTTCTCGCAGTTTGTCTTTTCCTCCTCGCGTCCGGCTGGTTGGCCGCCGTGGAGCACCGTGGCTCGGTGCGCGCGGCCGATCAATGGATTCCTGGCGCCACGGTGACCGCACGGCAGGGCGACAAGAAGGTGGTCGCCTACACCGACGAGTCTGGGCAGTACCGACTCGATTTAGCGCCGGGTACATGGGACATCGAAATCAGCATGTTCGGGTTCAGCCCCGTACACGGGCAGGTCGAGGTAGGTTCCGACACCACTTACCGCGATTGGACTCTGACCATGCCGTGGTATGCGGGAACCCAACCGGCCCAATCCTCGAAGCCCGCGGCTTCGGCTTCCAATACCAATCTGAATCGCCAGCGTGGCCAGGGCCGCGGCGGTTATGGGCGGGGCGGACGGGGGCAATTCGGCCAACCTGGCCAACCCGGGCAACCGCAGCAGGGTCCGAATTTCCAGAGCCTTTCGATGAATGCCACCGAGCAGGGCCAGCAAGACACGGCCTCCGGGGAAACGGCCGGACAGACGGCGGGGGATGCCGCGGACGCCGATGCCAACGACTCGTTTCTGGTGGTAGGCAGCACGAGCGGCGGGCTGGCGGCGGCTTCCGATGAACAGGCGCGGGCGAACCGGATGGCGGGGCGGGGTGGGCCGGGCGGCCCAGGCGGTCCGGCTTTGGGCGCGCAGAGCGACGTGGCGTTTAACGGCTTGCCGGTACAGGGAGCAGGCGACAGCCTGGGGCTGGGCGGATTCGGCGCGGCGGGAATCAATGGCGGATTCGGCCCCGGCGCGGGACCGGGAGGAGGCGGTTTCGGTCCGGGCGGGGGCGGGGGCGGTGGACGAGGCGGAGGCGGATTTGGCGGCGGTGGACGTGGCGGCAGAGGTGGCGGTGGGGGTGGTTTCGGCGGACGCGGCGGCGCGCGCGGGAATCGCGCTCCATTCAACGGCCAGTACGCCGGCTTCGGCAACCGGCGCCGTGCCCAGCCCGCTTATACCGGTTCGGTAGCCGTCACGGTTACCAATTCCGCGCTCAACGCGGCGCCGTTCTCTCTCAACGGCGAGAACCAGCCCAAGCCGTCTTCAGCTCGCGAATCGGTGGCGTTCAATATTGGCGGTCCGCTGCGCATCCCCAAAATCTATAGCGGCAACAACTGGACGGTCTATCTCACGGTGCAGGGGACGCGCGCGCGGTCGGCCCAGAGCAGCGTCGCGACCGTTCCCACTTCGGCCGAGCGCGACGGCGATTTCTCCGGCCTGACGTTGCGCAATCAGCCCATCGCCATTTACGATCCGCTCAGCTCCGCGCCCTTCCCGAACAACATCATCCCCACTACGCGCATCAACCCCGCCGCGGCCGGATTGCTGCAGTATTTCCCGCAGCCCCTCTATACCGGCATCGTGCAGAATTACGACATCGATCCATCGAACCCGAGCGCCACGAATGTGGTTGGATTTCGGATCGGCGGGCCCATCTCGAGCAAGGACCGGCTGAGTTTCAACGAACAATACAGCGGAAACAGTTCCACCTCCGAGCAACTGTTCGGCTTCAAGGACACCGGCAGCGGCTACGGTGTGAGCTCCACCACGCAATGGGCGCACAGCTTTCGACCGCGGCTCAACAACACGGTCAACGTCGCCTTCAGCCGCAGCATCAGCAATCTTACGCCCTACTTCGCCTATAAGACCAACGTTGCCGCCGCGCTGGAAATTGCGGGCCCGGACCAAAGCCCGCTCGATTGGGGACCGCCCAGCCTGTCATTCACCAATTTCGGCAGTCTGAGCGATAGCTCGGCATCGCAAAGCCGCAGCCAAACCGTGAACGTCACCGACGCGCTCACCTACACCGTGCAGCGCAGGCACAACCTGCAATTCGGGTTTGGCTACAGGAGGCTCCAGCAAAACCCAATCTCCTACGCCAATGCGCGCGGCGCGTTTTCGTTTTCGGGCGCGCTGACCAGCGGGTACGACGCGAACGGCAACATCCTGCCCAATACCGGTTTCGATTTCGCCGATTTTCTGCTGGGACTTCCGCAAACGAGCTCGCTGCTGATTAAGGACAGCTACGCCGACTATTACCGCGGCTGGGCGACTAATGCGTACGCTCAGGACGATTGGCGCGTGCGGCCCAACTTGTCGATCGACATCGGTCTTCGCTATGAATATTTCGCGCCGTATACCGAACTGCGCGGGCATCTTGCCAACCTGGACGCGAATGGAAATCTCACCGCGGTGGACGTGGTGACGCCCGGTGTGCGCGGGCAATATAGCGGCGCGTTTCCCACGAGCTTGGTGAACGGCGATCCGGATCTTTTGTCACCGCGCCTCGGCCTGGCTTGGCGTCCCTCCACCAAACACAGCCGGGTGGTGCGAGTGGGATACAGCATCTTTTATAGTGGATCGGCTTATGGCAGCATCGCCGCGAAGATGGCGGCGCAGCCACCCTGGGCAACCACGGGAACGCTCAGCACCAGCCTCACCAATCCGTTGACTCTCGAAAACGGTTTCGATCTTACGCCCACCGGTGTGACCAACACCTACGCCATCGACAAGAACTACAAGCCGGCGTACGCGCAGACGTGGGTGGTTGCCCTGCAGCAGACGCTGCCCTCCAATACGCTGATCGAATTCGAATATCTGGGCACGAAAGGCACGCGGCTCGACGAGCAGTTCGCGCCCAATGAGGCCGCGCCGGGAACGCCCGCGGCGCTGGTTGCCCAACAACTGCGCGTCCCCGGCGCGGGCGCATTCAGTTACGAAACCGATAATGGCAATTCGATTTATCATGCCGGCCAAATTCGCCTGACGCGGCGTTTCAGTCGCGGCATGTCCGCGATGGCGCTCTATACGCGAGCCAAGTCGATTGACGATGCCTCCACGTTCAGCGGCGGCGCGGGCGGAACCGTGGTCCAGAATTTCAACGACCTAAGCGCCGAGCGCGGGCTCTCTAGCTTCGACCAGCGCAACCATTTGACGCTCAACTACCTGCTGTCCTCCCCGGTGGGCATTCACGGCCTTTGGCGCAATGGCGACTGGAAGACCAAGGCGTTTGCCGGCTGGACCTACAGCGGCGGATTTACGTTTTCGAGCGGGACGCCGCACACCGCGCTGATTTCGGGCAACCTGGCGTCCACCTCCGGTATCGCCGCGTTGGAACAATTGCGCGCCGAGGCCACCGGGACGTCCATCGATGCGCCGGGTTCGCCATACTTCAACCTGGCGGCGTTCACTACGCCACCTCCGGGAACCTTCGGGGATGCGGCGCGCGACACCATCCCCGGCCTGCCGGTGATTTCGCTCAACGGCGCTTTGAATCGCGCCTGGCGCTTCGGGGACGTAGGCCGCCGCCAGTTGCAACTGCGGCTTTCGGCCAACAACATGCTAAATCACGTACAGATCACGGGTTTCGGCACCACGGTCAACTCCAACAACTACGGCTTGGCCACCGCGGCTTCCTCCACGCGCACGGTGACTTTGCTGCTGCGGTTTAACTTTTGATATGAAGGTGCGACTCGCAATCGTGCTGCTCGCGTTCGCTGCCGCCGGTCAGCAGCGGCCGCCGCAGGCTCCCACTCCCGCGCCGCCGGTATCTCAGCCCGGTGCGCCGGGCCCTATCTTCACCGCCAATGCCCACCTGGTGATTGTGGATGTCACGGTCAGAGATCCTAAAACCGGCAAACCCATCGAGGGTCTCAAGCCCAGCGATTTTACCGTGCTCGAAGACGGTAAGCCACAGAAGATTTCGGTTTTCGAATTCCAGCGGCTGGCGATGGAGCCGGAGCCGCCTCCTCCGCCGCCAACCTTGGCCGACCAAAAGGAACTGCCGGAAGATCCCAAGACGGTGATCACCACCGAAAGCCCCGGTCACATTCAGTATCACGACAAGCGCCTGCTGGTGCTGTTCTTCGATTTCACCACCATGGGCGTGCCCGAGCAGTTGCGCGCGCAGGATGCCGCGCTCACCTTCTTGGATAAGCAGATCACGGCTTCCGACGAGGTAGCCATTCTGCTCAACACCGGCGTGGTGCAGGTGAAAACCGATTTCACCGTCGACCGCGACCAGTTGAAAAGCATCGTCGAAAATCTGCCCATCGGCGATATGAGCGATCTATCCGCGCTGGCCGACGTGGGCGCCGACACGGAGGAAGATACCGGCGCGGCTTTCGTGGCCGACGAGACCGAATTCAACATTTTCAATACCGATCGCAAGCTGCAAGCCATCGAGGACGCGGTGCACATGCTGGCCGCGCTGCCCGAAAAGAAGGTGCTGCTGTATATCTCGAGCGGCATTAACAAGAACGGCATGGATAACCAGGCGCAACTGGAAGCGTCGATCAACGCCGCGGTCAAAGCGAACGTGGCGATCTATCCCATCGATGCGCGCGGCCTGATGGCGGACCCTCCTGGCGGTGCGGCCAGCGTTGGCAGTTCTCGTGGCACCGGTATCTTCAACGGCTCGGTCTACAATTCGCAGCGCGCCAGCATCAACGATTCCCAGGAAACGCTTTCGAGCCTGGCTTCCGAGACCGGCGGCAAGCTGTTCGTCGACAACAACGATCTTTCGATGGGAATCGTGGCGGCGCAGCAGCAATTCCGCAGCTATTACATCGTGGGTTACTACACCACCAACGCCAAGGAGGATGGCCATTATCGCCGCATTACCGTCAAGCTGAAGTCCGACATCGCGGCCCGAATCGAGCACCGGCAGGGCTACTACGCCGATAAGGTTTGGGGCAAGTTCAACGGGCAGGAAAAAGAGCAGCAATTGCAGGATGCGCTGTCGGCGGGAAATCCGGTGACCGACATTCCGATCGTGCTCGAAGCCGATTACTTCCGCATCACGCCTACGGCCTATTTCGTGCCGCTTTCGATCCGCGTGCCGGGGTCGGTGATCGCGCTGGCGCAGAAAAGCGGAGGCGCGGGCGAGACGCGGTTCGATTTCATCGGCGAAGTCATCGACGAGCGCAAGACGATTGTCGCCAAAGTGCGCGACTTCATCCCGGTCAAGCTTGGCGCCGTGGACGCGGCCCAGCTTGCACACCGGAACTTGCACTACGATGCCGGCTTCACCCTTGCTCCCGGCAAGTACCGCGTGAAATTTCTGGTGCGGGAAAACCAGACCGGCAAAATGGGCACGTTCGACGGGCGCTTCGCGGTGCCCGATCTGGCGGCGGATTCCACCCTGCTCAAAGTCAGCTCGGTGGTATGGAGCAGCCAGCGCGAACCGCTCAAAGCCGCCGTGGGCGCGGCCGAACGCACCTCGCGCAAGACCAACGATGCCGATCCGCTGATCGTGGGCGCCGAAAAGATCGTACCCAACATCAGCCGGGTGTTCCGCCGCGCACAGAAGATGTACGTCACTTTCGACGTGTACGACGCGCTTCCCGACCCCGCGGATTATAAGGCGCGGAGGGTGAAAGTCAGCATGAGCCTGTACAACCAGAAGGGTATGAAGACTTTCGAAGCCCAGCCGCTGCTGCTGACCGGGATCGTCGCTACCCGGCCGGAAGCGGTGCCGGTGGCGCTGGAGGTGCCCTTGAAGGACGTTGCGCCGGGGCGGTACACGTGTCAGATCAATGTAGTCGACGAGATCGGACGGAAGTTTGCATTTCCGCGGGCCAACCTAGTGGTGCGGTAGTCTCCAGTCAGAGCCGCGACTGTGAAGGAGCGGTTTTCGCGAGGCGAAACGACAGCGCGCCGCCGAGCGGTCGTTTGCGGGGTTTTCGATTGAGCTGCTACAACCGCTTGCGGCTCTGACTCGATCATACGGCGCGTTGGGATTGTATATTATTCCTACACGCTATCTTCTATCGAAAAGGATGATATATTATCCCTATGGAGAGCCTGGATACCATTCGAGGTGCCATTGTTTCCAAGCGTAAAGCTCTCCGCTTACGCCAGGAGGACCTCGCTCGGTTGGCGCTTGTCAGCCTTCCCACCATCAAGGCATTCGAGCAAGGCCGGATGGCGGAGTTGGGTTTTTCGAGGGTCGTGCGCATCCTGGCGGCCCTGGGGCTTGAGCTGAAGCTGCAGCAAGCCAACCGGGGCCGGCCGACGCTGGAAGACCTGAAGAACGAGGCCGGCGATGATTAA
>JBEKYD010000086.1:0-25295 GCA_049511335.1 Bryobacteraceae bacterium
CAGAACCGCATGCCCACCATCATGAAATCGCCCGTGAGATCCGGTGAAAGCCGGGAATCCGGTTGGGTCAATCGCCTTTTCAGCAAGGAAGGCTACACCCCCGAGTACCAGGAGCTGAAGTTTACGCTCCACCGCAAGTTGCCGGTTGGGATCGTGGCGCTGATTTACAACTGGTGGAGTCTGTTCACTAGGTTGGCCATCCCGAACCGGCATACGGAAGCGACGACCAGCCGGCCGCTGCTGTTGCACGGGATCGGCCGTCAAACCACGCACGGCAACCAGACGACCCTGACGATCACCAGTAATCACGCGCAAGCCGAGCCAATCCGCCGGGCGCTGGAAGGTGTAAGTCGTCTCCTACAGCGACTTGTCGAAACTGCCGAGCAGTTCACCGTTAACCAACGCTGGCGTTGGCTTCTGCGGTTCATTTTTCGCGATTGGCTCAAAACGCGCCCGCCAGATCCGCGGTTTCTACCGCTGACCGCTCTGGCCAACTGCCGGATCTAGGATCACCCGTTTCGGGGCCTGCACAGCGTTCACGATGTTACAGCCTGCAAACTGGCCAAGTCGCCATAAGCGACCCTCTACACCAGAGGCTTCAGCAGCTTCGTTGCCTCCACTACTGCTCCGATTGCTACCGGGTGGAGCGAACCAGTTCCTGGGTGGGATTTTCACCCGCTGTGGACCAGCGCCTTTTCACGACGCACGCGAACTGTTGGGTTAACTGCAATGACTGCAACGCCAGAGATCCTAAAATGGTCGAACTACTACATCTGTTTGCGGAAAACCGGATAATGTCGGAGGTTCCACGGGTGAAGCCCGTCTGCACAATAGCATTCCGATCCAATGACGAGTTTCGGCCCTATACGCCGGGCGCCCTTCTGGATTCTTCCTGCCTGGGCCTCGGCGTGATTTTATTGTGTTGGATGGCAAGTTCGAGCGGATCTGCGTCCTCCCCCCTAGCGGCACGGGGCCGGAGAAGCTCAAGCCGGGATCGCCTCATTCGGCGAGGAAGCCTCAAGCTTTGCCAGCCTCTCGTCGATCTTGGCAAGAGAAGCTTCCAGTTGTCCTTGAGGAGCCTGGCTGCAAAAAACGGGGTTGTTGACCCACCAATCCATTCCCATCTCCTTTGCCTTGTCCACCGAACAGATCACCAAGCGGATCTGAATGGAGAGCAACTCAATGTCTACCAGCTTGATTTTGATGTCGCCGGCGATGACAATGCCTTTGTCCAGCACCCGCTCGAGGACGTCAGACAGAGTCGAGCTCTGCAACGCGTGCGTAACTGCCTGTTGGGACATACGAAATCTCCTTTATTAGAGAAGCCTGCCTAAGGGCCCCAGATCCAGGTTGAGGTCCTGCTCTTCGAGGCCGAACTCTCTGCGCAACCGATCGATTTCTTCCGCCTGGCCCATCAGGGTGAGGCCGAGCCGCTCGATCTGTTCCTCGCTGAGCGAGCCGGCGTCAATGCGCCGGAGCGCCTGGCGTTCCAGCACTTCGTGCAAGAGCTTGATGAGGGTGAGGACGAGTTGTCCGAGTCCGTTTTTCAGACGGTCCGGATCCAGATCGAGGCGGGCCCGGCTTGGAGCTACGTCATGCGTCGCCCGCGGCTGGATTTTGTGGTCCTGCTGCATCACGAGGGCAAAGTCCCCGATCGATTCAGACTCGACCCGCGCTATTCCGACCGGATCCATTGGTCTTCCCCTTTGCGATATCAATTGCCAAACCAGTTGCGGCTCGCCCGTTCCCCAGGCTCTCTCGCGCCGTCTCGATGGAGGTCAAGACCAGATTCAGGCCCAAGTACAGGAGGTCCACGTCGGCGACCGAAATGGTAACTTCGCCTGCCACGACGACGCCCTTATTCAGCACGCGGTCGAGGACCTCGCAGATCGAAACGCGCTCGGTTTCCTCCAGCGCGCATAGTTCAGGCGTGAATGTGTCTCCGCCTGGTATGTTTTCACGCTGCGTCACGGCTGGCCATCTCCTCTATGGCGGGCTGGTAGAGGCGCCGTCCAAACTTCTCCAGCCGCTCCAGCCCGACGATCTCCGGCTGTCTGTAAACCAGCGTCTGTTGCTTTTCAGGGAACATCTGCCGGAAACTCTCCGCCACCAACAGTTCCCTTTGCCGCAGGCTCGAACATAAGCGGCAATCGCCCAGTGGTGTCATTAGATTCAGAAACACGAGCGGGACGGCAATGCCCATCCGGTGGCACGCGGCCACCAGATCCTTGGTTTCCTCCAGCGCCATCTGGGTGGGGATGCTCACCGCATACAGTACGGAGTCGGCCGGATTCTGGAGCAGTTCCCGGAGTTTCTTCAAATTCCGGGAGATCCCCACCAGCTCCTCGGCGAAACCGGGCAATCGCAGGATGCGCTCGTACTTGAGAAATAGGTTGAAGAAGACCTTCAACCACTCGTTGATGAGATCCGGGAGTTCCAGCAGGCGAATCAGATGGCCGGTCGGCGCGCAATCAAGAACGAAAAGATCGTAGCTGTTCCGGGCGAGAAACTCCATGATGCGCGTGAGTGCCATAATCTCATCCAGACCTGGCGGCGCCAGGTCCATCATCTTCTCGAGAACCACGCGGTCAAAAGTCAGGTCGAAGCCCCGGGATATGGACTCAAGAAAGCGCTCCAGGTCCTCGGTGTAATGGGCTTTGAGCTTCCCGAACTCCGCCTGGGCGTCGATTTCCATGGCGGTCAGGCCTGGGAAAAGCACTGTCGGCCGGGAGCCGATTTCCGCATGCAGGCAGGCGGAGAGCGAGTTGGCCGGATCGGTGGAGAAAAGCAGAATCCGCTTCTCGGAGTAGTCGCGGGCCAGCCGCACGGCGGTGGCGCATGAGAGCGTCGTCTTGCCCACGCCGCCTTTGCCGGCAAACAGGACGAACCGCACCTCAGGAGACGGGGGCGCAGCCGGATACAGCACGGCCGGCTCGTAAGACAAGCCAAGCCTGGCCGAACTCACCGGTGTTCGAGAGATCAGCCGCGCGTGTTTCCAGAATCCGGATAATGGCTCCAGCCCGCGAACCTCTTCCGCAAACAGCTCAATTCCCCAGGCCGAACAAGGGACCTCAATCCCGCCGAGGAGGCGTTGGCACTGGAACTGTTCGACCGAGGCGGCGGCCGAGCAGGCAAGGCAATCGCTCTCGAAATGGAGACGGTTCACAATCAGATCCGATACCGGTATCTTTCGGCCCAACAGATCCTTGCACAGCGCCAGTGTTACGTGCACGCCGAGGGACTCCGCAATCGTGACGGGAACGAATTGGGAACGTGCAGGGTCGCGCAGGAGACTCTCCATTCGCTGCAGGGAGGATTTCCATTTGGTGACAAACAGGTCGAGGCAGTCCGGGCTGCTATCCCGGCTGAACACCCGCCGCATGTACCGGCGCTTGGCGAGCAGCGCTTCCAACATCCCGAGCCATCGGCGAATCAGTTCGGGCATGGCCAGCAGGCGCAGGGTGTGGCCGCTGGGCGCCGTGTCCACCACGATGCAATCGTACCGGCGGGCCTCCACCCAGGAGGAGATCTCGAAGAAGGCCATCAACTCATCGACACCGGGCAGCGAGAGGTTCAGGAATTGACTAATGTCCTCATCGTCCAGGAAAGTGCCGGCGGTGGCAATCTCCCGCAGCATCGGGCCGTTCTGCTCGCGGAATGCATTGAGGTATTGCCGTGCGTCAAGCTCCAGCACTTGCAGATTGCCTGAGGGCACATGACCTGCCAGGCTGTCCCGTACGGAGTGGGCAGGGTCCGTGGAAACCAACAGCAAAGAACGGCCAGGGGCGAGTGCGGACATGCGTAGTGCGGCCGCAGTGGCGCAGGTCGTCTTGCCCACCCCGCCCTTGCCGCCGAACAGTAGAAGCTGGAGGCCTTGCTTGTCGAAAAATGATGGCATCCGCTGGCTCATGCCGATCTACCGCGCCCCTTACAGCGTGTCAATCTCCTGCTCGGTCGTCACGGTGTCGGATTCCTCAATTTCTCCCTCGTCTTCCAGACGCCTGTCGATTGCGTCCAGCCGATCCAGCAAGAGCTTCTCTTCGGCGTCGAACTGTTGTTCGTTAATCCGGCCGGTTTCCAGTTGCATGTAGAGGAGTCTCAACTGTTCGTTGATCAACTGGCCTTCGCCGGCCAGTTCCTCGTGGGCAACCTTGCTGATTTCCCGGAAAATCCACATAATGCTGTGGACAGGGAAGAAGAGAATGTCGTCCACCAGCAGCATTACTGCTCCAGATCGATTTCGACGAAGTTATGCGGCGCCCAGGGCCCGCTATAGTCGAAGGCGAAGTTGTTGTCGAATAGCTTGGCTGCGGCAAAGACGCCTGCCGAGAACGCTTCCTGTGCAGCACGCCCCACCAGGCATGCCAGGTTTATGACCTCGTTCTCATTGCGGCATGGATTCGACTTGAATTCCACGCACAGAGGAGCAAGGACGCGCCTCACCTTTCGGGTGTGGTCCTCCCGGTCCTCATTGAGCAGGCGGTCGAACATTCGACCCAGTTCAATCTTCTCTTCCTGAGTGAACTCGTGGCGGGCGCTCATCAGGCGGTCCCGCGCCAGGCGCAGTTCAGTATGGGTATTGACAAAGTACTCGAAGATATTCGGCACGTCCAAAGTTACGCGCAACCCCATTTCCACTTTGCCGGCCACCCGCTGGAGCTGCTCCTCGAAGGCGTGCTGATTTCGAACCAGGATCTTGCGGATGGCCTCCGGGCTGGCGGCAATGGCGCCGAAGGCAATCGGCAACGGGGTTGTGTCGGCCATCAGACACTTGAGCACAGCTTGGTGGGCCCTGAGGTTGGCGCGTTCCGGCCGGATCTTTGAACCGGCCAAGCCGCTGACGACCGCGGCCGCGCGACCGTCACCAATGGTGTACACATCCTTCCCCTCGATGCCGAGAGACGGATACGCCCGTGGTTCGCCGTCCGCCACGATGGCATAGATATAGTTTCTTCCGCTCGCCACAGGCAATGCCGGTTCTTGACCCGGGCCGGCACCTACCGCCGCACGGTCACTGACTCTCATGGCATCCTCCTCACTCGCGCGGACCGAATTCGTTGCGGGTGCGCTCTCCACCGAGTTTCCAGCCAAAGACGCCGCGACTCGGCGTCTAACAGCCGGATCCACTGCTGAAGCAGACGTGACCCGCTGACCCGCGCCAGGGGCGCACCGGTAGAAGCCGGGCAGAAACGGCAGCCCCTGCGGTGGTGGTTCGTAGGGATGTGGGCGGAGGTCCTGATGGTCAACATGGCCTGGCACCCTCAGTAACGAACCTTGAATCCGCGGGTGCTGCGCCGGGGCGCGGGCCTTAGTTCGAGGCCGGGCAGGCGCACCGGTGCGCCCTGGCCCGAATCAGCCACCGCCTGGAGCAGCTCCTGCTTGGCCTTCTCAATCTGCACGAGACGGGCGTCGATCAGCGCCACCCGCTCACTGGCGCTCTTGCGCTCCATACCGCGCCGGGCCTTTTCCATCTCCAGGCAGGTAATTTGCATGTAGCTTCGGTAGGGCAGGGAGAGCTGATCCACCCGGCCGGAGAGCGTACGAATGTTAGTCAGACCTTTGTTGGGAATAGCCATGGCATCATTCCTTTCCGCCGTTCCCGAAGCCGATCCGGTTATTGCTTCGGCGCGGTTTCAGGGCGGCCCCGCAAATTCTAGTCATGCTTTCATCGATTTTATGCGGCATCACCGACTGCCCCTCGCGCGTGACTTTAGCCGTTTCGGTGGTAAGAACGTCATGGCAGACCCATTGGAAAACCGGATCGTCCAGCCTGGCCCGCGCCTGGCGGTGGACCAGAATTTTGGCAATGGCATTGGTGGCGCGAATGGTAGGCCGGTGGTTGCTGACGCCGATACCTCGCAATTCGCGCACGATGTCCACAATGATCTCGGCGTCTTCGCGGCACACACCCGACTGGGCCATCCCTATCTGAATTTCCGTTTCGCGGTCGAAGTTACCCATTTGGATCGTGATCAGCCGGTCCATCAGCGCGTCTTGGGTTTTATGAACCCCGGCATACTCCTCCGGGTTGGAGGTGAAGATCGCCCGGAAATCCGGGTGCACCGCAAGATAACCCTCGCCGGACTGCCGCAGGCTGGGGAGATTGAGTATCTTTTCCTCCAGCACGCTTAGCAGGGCGTTATTGGCTTCCGGCCGGGAGCGGTTGAACTCGTCGTAGATCAGGGTATTCCCGCTGCCACAGGCCGTGGTGAGTCGGTTATCCACCCACAAGGTATTCATCTTCTCTTCCGTCTTCAGCACGGAATGAATGTAGTTGTCGATCAGCTTTGACTTACTGTAACCGGCATCCTTGCCGACCAGGTCCGAACTGCCAAATTCGTCATCGCCATGGATGAGCGTGACCGGGCGACCGAGTTTGGACGCCACGTGGAAGGCCAGCGTCGTTTTGCCGGTCCCCGCCGCACCGGCAAAATGCACGGCATAACCGACTTCCAGGTACGCGAGCGCTCTTTCGGCCAGAGCCTGAATATGCGGAGTGGCCACGAACTGGTCGCTGGCCTCGGCCTCAATGCTGTCGCCCCCTAGCTGCACCCTCACCACAACCTCGTCGAGGTCTTTCCTGTCTGTATGCACCATCGGAATGCTCACTTTGCTGTCGGCCAGAGTCAGTGCTTCAGTGCCTCCTGGATCCTTTGAGCGGCGGTGTTTTGGCGGACGGCAAGGGCGCAACCGGTGTTCGCGCAACCGGGGCCGGGACAGACGGAGCGGGCTCGTGCCCGTGCGGCTCCGCTTTCGGTGCCGCGGGTGGCTGCTCTTCCGCTTGGGCCTTAGCTCTTCCCGCCTCCGCCAGTCTGTGCCGCGGTTGTATCTCCGCAGCGCGGCGTTCGGAAAGCGCCGGACCAAACCAGGCACGGCGGGCGCCGGCGCGATCGCGTGCAAAACCGGCGCACAAAGCGGAAACCCGGGTACGCCGCTCGTTAGTCTGCCGAACCAAATCGGCTTGCAGAGCCACTCTCCCATGGCGCCAAGCTCCGATTTCCCCTTGCAGTCGCATCATCGTTTCAGTGAATACACCCACGTTTGTCCTCCTTTTCCACGGCCACCCAATGCACAGGCGTCTGTTCCCAATTGGCGCCGGACTCCCAAAACCGGCAACGGCTTCGCTTCAGCCAGCCGGGCGTGCAACTCTCGCCGGACACGTTCTCAGACGCGGCTCCGCTCAAAGAGATCCTGCCCGGAGGGAACCGCGCCTCCGTCACGGACCTGACTGTGTTTTTTCATATCGCGCCGCTGTCCGCCAACCGCGACCGAAGGGAGCGCCATCTCGGTCGCGCACCTGACTGCTCGAATGCTTCCCCCGCAGGCCGCGATCTCCATGATCGCGCCACAGGCGAAGCACTTGATCTGGCCTTCGTAGTCGTCATAGGCGCTGGCGAGATCCACCTTGTACCCACAACCGAGACAGTTGATTTTCATCTTATTCTTCTCTTTCCCTTACCGAGTCCCACGACACGCAGGCGATGGCGTCGAGTCGCTCGTCTTCCCGAAGCGAATAGTCGAAGACCGGGCCGCCTTGCAAGTCCATTCCGGCATGGCGCAAGGACACAATCTCCCCTCGCAACCGCATCATCGCTTTGGTTAGAATCCCCATGAGTAGTTATTCGGAAAGGCCGCCGCCGGGGGCCAAAAGCGAACAAACAGGCCCCCGAGTGCGAGCCAGCCCGGGCAAGTTCTTGTCCGAAGCAGCCGGTACGTCGGGCCAACTGCTCGAGCCTGGAGCCGGACCCCGCCTATGCGTAACTAAGCGCTTTTCCCAGCCCAGGCTCTGCGGGCGCCAGCCAAGTCGTTCCTCACATCCCGCCTCTGAGCGCCGACTGAGCGCCTCAGGCTGTTCATGAAAGCCACGCGTTCATGTCTTGTCCGCTTGGCCATCGCCACGCGAGCGCTGCCCAAGTGAGTGCAAAGCTTGGCAACCGCCTGCTTCCGCCCCTTGGCGCAACGCTGCAACTCGTTCATCAGACTGCTGCGCATCTTGCGCATCGAGAGAATCTCGCCACACAAGCGTGTCATGTCATCCGTAAGCATAGTTTAGACTCCTGTTGTCACTTACTGCTTCATTGGATTCCCGAGCCGGTCTGAGGCCCTTAGCAGGACCTCAGACCTTGCCGGGCGCGGTTCTAAGCCGGCGCCGCGGCGCTGGCCGTCAGCCCGATGGCTTCGGCATACTTCAGGTACGTCTCTACCGAAGCGATTACGACGCGAGCTTCGACCGAGAGCAATTCGATGCCGACCAGTGACACCTTGACCCAGGCGTCGATCACAATGCCCTTGTCAAGAATGCGGTCAACAACCTCCGCCAGGCTAGAGGAATCGGTGGACTTTGCTACTTTTGCCATTGTTCGTTCTCCTTTTCCGTTTTCTTCAACTGCAAATAGGCCTTACGTTCTGTCCGACCCGATGCAGTAGTAAGCACGTCACCAGCCAAACGCCTTGAGGCGGTCTACCCGATCAGTTACTATGTATTTCAGTGACATATAAACTGATACGAGTCAGTCACAGTACTACATCGGAGTTATCTCCATAGTATGCATTCCATAGCATTTCATGGAAACGATTCACAAGTCCGCGAAGTTGTACGGAGGCCATGGTCCACTCCATAACACCTTTGCCCCGGCGGGAGGACAGAGTCGCTGGGCTCTTTGCCGAAACTCTTCCACGCAGGTCTTTGGCATGAGAAAGTACAGCGAGACAAGACGTCCCTGACTGGACGACGAAACCTCTCTCCGCCGGTCGGTTGAACAGCCGGAGAATAAGCCCGCGATCCGATCAGCCAGTTGGACCTCCTCCGGAGCGAGAGCGGTTGCGGAGTTGTAGCGATTTCGCAAGGACGTCAAGTAAGCAACCCCCGGGGATGACGGCAAGCGGGGAAGAACCGCGGCGCGTGCCGGGCACAGGACGCGGATGCCCATCTCGGCCATGCCTCGAAGCCGGGCCAGGAGCGTCTCGTACTCCGGGCGGTGGTCCTCCAAGAGGCGAATGACCGCAGACTCACTGTCCATCGCGCAGCCGTATCGCAGAGGAATGACGGCCTGTCTGGCATGAATCGCCTCAACCACTCTCTCATAGGCCAGCAGGGAGGAAACACTGGGTGGCGAGGTCGTCTCTTCAACGGCCGAAACCGCGGCCGCCAAGCCGTGCGCCGTCAGGAGACAGATTCCTGGCTGTGGGGCATACCCAGCCAAATCCCGCTGCACGATGCCATAGAGAAGATACTTCATGCCTGCGCACTAAATGAAAGATCCGAAACAAAACTATAAGGCGGCAAAGGGCCGGTCAGCGTCAGCATCAAACCGGGGAACGCTTCGGCTCCATTGAGCCGTTCCAGGCGTCCTCTGAACTCGTCGAGGTCAGCCGGCGAAAAAAGAAAGGCCCAGTTCAATACCACTTCAGCGTCAGCGTCAGTTCCCGCCGTAACCGGCGCCGGTACTTTACGTTCCCGGAAACTTCCGGTATTTGCCCCCAGTGCCGCCGCCGCCCGCCCGCAGAATTCTTTCAGATGGAAGTTGAAATCCCGCTGCAGCCGGGCCTTGATCCGCTTCTCCTGGAAATATCGCGCTCCAGGGGAATTGACCAACGCTCGCTCTTCCCTCGCGGGCTGACCTGACGATCCCAGCCTTTCCAGCGCGCCGGTGCGATTCAGCATCCCTTTGACGGCCCATTCCTGTTTGTCGCCGAGCTGAGCGAAGAATCCGGTGATGGCCTCCAGGCGTTCGAGAACGGACTGTTTCAGGCTGTCAATGGAGGTGAACATGGTCGCGAAACGTGCGGGAAGCACTGGCGTCTGACGCATGACCTCCTCGATGGCCGCTTCGTGCCGGCAGACGCGCGGCCCCAACCACGCCAGATCCTGCAGGTGCGCTTCCGCCGCATCGTCACAGAACTCTCCCCGTCCCACCTCACTGAGGACCGCACCAATTTCCCCGCAGGCCCCCACAAAGACGGGATGTTGCCCATCCACCCCGATCGCAGAGGTTTTGATGCGTCGTCCGCAAGGCGTCAGACAATACAAGTAATAGGCAGTTTCGCTGTTATCCATCGAGCCTTGCTTCTTTCAGAGCCGTCTCGAGGTCGTCAGGGAAGATCGTCACCGGCGCCTCTTCTTGCTGTTGCTCGATCTTGCTCGCGACCGCGCGCCGCACTGCGCGAAGGGCTGCCCTGGCGCATACGCCTTGGATGT
The DNA here is from genome assembly GCA_049511335.1 of Bryobacteraceae bacterium. Lineage (GTDB taxonomy): Bacteria > Acidobacteriota > Terriglobia > Bryobacterales > Bryobacteraceae > JBEKYD01. The sequence continues at coordinate 10,199 of JBEKYD010000086.1, forward strand.
CCGCACCGCTGAAACCGTCCGTGCCCGCGGCGAGGCCGCTGGCGCTGATTCCGGGCGCGAGCGGCTTGTTCCGGAGATGGACCTCAAAGATCAGCCGGCGGCTCTCCTGGTCGGGCAGGGCGATGTCGATGGTCTCATCAAAGCGCCCCGGCCGGAGGATAGCCGGATCGAGCATGTCCGGCCGGTTGGTCGCGCCCAGCACCAGCACCCCCTTCAGTTCCTCGACCCCATCGAGTTCGGTGAGGAACTGGCTTAAGACACGCTCGGCGACGTGGGCGTCGGAGCCGCCGGCGCTACGTGCCGGCACCAGCGCGTCGATCTCGTCGAAGAAGATAATGCACGGCGCCGCCTGTTTGGCTTTCCGAAATATGTCGCGCACTCCACGCTCCGACTCCCCCACGTACTTGGAGAGCAGCGCCGGACCCTTTACGGAGATGAAGTTGACTTTGCTTTCGGTTGCGACGGCCTTGGCAAGCATCGTCTTGCCGCAACCCGGCGGCCCCACTAGAAGAATTCCTTTAGGCGGACGGATGCCGGCCTTGGTGAACAGCCCCGCATACTGGAGGGGCCACTCCACCGCTTCGACAAGCCGCTGCTTCACCTGCGCGAGGCCACCCACATCCTCCCAGCGGACGTCGGGCACCTCCACGAACACCTCGCGGGTCGCGGATGGCTCCACCTCGCGCAAGGCATCCGAGAAATCCTCCATCCGGACCTCAAGCTTGGCCAGTTGTTCGTAGGGGATGCGCGCTAGCGCGAAGTCGATGTCGGGCATGATGCGGCGCAGGCAAATCATGGCCGCCTCGCGGCAGAGCGCTTCCAGATCGGCCCCTACAAAGCCATGGGTGATCGCGGCCAGGTGGCCCGTAGCGACGTCCTCGGCCAGAGGCATGCCCCGGCTATGAATGGAAAGGATCTCTTCGCGGCCTATGCGGTCCGGAATAGGGATCGCGATCTCCCGGTCAAACCGGCCGGGCCTCCGCAAGGCCGGGTCGAGCATGTTAGGCAGATTCGTGGCGGCAATCACGATCAGATGCTGCCGTTTGGCGAGGCCGTCCATGAGGGCCAGCAGTTGCGCCACGACCCTTTTTTCCACGTCTCCCACCACGTTCTCGCGCCGGGGCGCGATGGCGTCGATTTCATCCAGAAAAATGATGCTCGGGCCCTTGCGCGTGGCCTCTTCAAAGATCTTCCTCAGATGGGCTTCACTCTCGCCGTAGAACTTGTGGATGATCTCCGGACCGCTCACCGCATAGAAGTTGGCTTCGGTTTCATGCGCGATCGCGCGCGCGATCAAAGTCTTTCCGCAGCCTGGCGGGCCATAGAGCAGTACGCCCTTGGGGGCGTCGATACCCAGCCGCTCGAAGACCTCCGGATAGCGGAGGGGGAGCTCGATCATCTCACGGATGCGATTGAGCTGCGGTTTGAGCCCGCCGATGTCCTCGTAGGAGGTGGAGCGCGCGGCTACTTCTTCGGCCTGCTGCGGGCTGCCGATGACCAGTTCCGTGGTGGGATTGATGAGGACCGGGCCTTTCGGCGTGGTACTCTCCACTCGAAAGTCCGCCCACCGGCTGCCGAAAAGAGTGGTGCGGATCCGGTTGCCTGCCTGCACGGGCAGGCCGTCGAGCAAATTGCCGATGTAGTCCAGGTCCCGCTCGGATGGCCGCACGTTGGCCGGGGCGAGCACGATACGTCTGGCCGGACTGCAACTGATCTTCCGAACCTGCACGAACTCGTCCAGCCGGGCTCCGGCGTTTTCACGGGCCAGTCCGTCGATCTGGATTCGAGACTGCCCGCGCAGTTCCCTGTAAGCAGGCATTACTTTGCAGACAGTGCCGCGCTGCCCGGAGACTTCGACCAAGTCTCCGCTGACGACCTGGAGCGTTTCCAGGTCTTCCGGACCCAAGCGTGCGATCCCTCGTCCAACATCCCTGCTCAACGCTTCGCTGACTTTGAGTTTGAGAACCGGGATATCGGTGCGCTCTGAGGTCATGTAAGGGCCTTCATCTCATACACTTGATTTCAACTACCCCGTTGTTGCACGTGACCTGCGCTTTCTCGCGGGTTGCGCTGGCAGGAAGCGTCACCTCTTTGCGATACTTCTTCTCGCCGCGCTCGGCTGAGATGGTCAGCAGGTCGTCCTCCACCGTAATTTTCACGTCGTCGACACTGACGCCAGGCATTTCGGCCACAACCAATACATAGTCCTCTTCTTCGAAGACATCCACAACCGGCTCGCGCACTTCCTGCACAACGGTGTGCCCGGATTCCCGGTCCTTGCGGATGTTGCCGAACGGCTCGATGCGCGGTCCGTCGTCTCCCAATCCCACCTTGACGGTGAACCCATAGATTCCCTTCACCTCCTTGCCCGCGCCGTGGATCTCGCCGGTTCGGGATAGCTGCTCGCCCGTTTTGGCCAAGTCCCCAAGCTTTTCGACCAGATCCCCAAAACCTTTGAGAATCCCGCCAAGCCCGAGCTCGATGCCGCCTTCCGAAGTTTTCTCATTATGCTTTTTGGTCATGTAGATGTTCTCCTTCGATCTGAATTCCATACTCCTTCACTTTCGAATGAAGGGTCTTGTAATCAACCTGGAGGAGGCGGGCCGCTTTGGCTTTGTTTCCGCCCGTTCTCCGCAGAGCGTGGACGATCGCCATCCGCTCAACGTGGACCGTGTTGCTCCGGACGGTCTCCCGCAGCGAGAGATCGCGCCCCCCTGGGCCGGGCGTGGAGGAACACGCCGCCAGTTCGTTTTCCGACAACGGCTTGCACCCCTCAGGTCTCAAGCCGAGGTGCTCTTCGGTAACGATACCTTCGGCTGTCAGTACGGCGCGACGGACAACCGACCGAAGCTGCCGGACATTTCCGGGCCATCGGTAGGCCAACATCGCCTCGATCGCCGACGGGGAAAAACCTTTGATGGATTTGGGAATCTCGATGTTAGCAATATCGAGAAACTGCTTCGCCAGGTACAATATGTCCTCCCTTCGCTCACGCAGCGGCGGGATGGAGATCGAGTATTCGTTCAACCGGAAGTAAAGGTCAGGCCGGAATGAACCGCTTTCGCAAAGTCTTTCGAGGTCGTGGCCGCTGGCAGTCAGCATCCGGACGTCCACCTGGATTGGTTTGGTGCAGCCCAGCCGGCACAGCGTTCTCTCCTGCAGCACCCGAAGCAGCTTGGCTTGGGAGGCCAGCGGCATATTGGAGATCTCGTCCAGGAAGAGTGTCCCCGTGTGCGCCACCTCAATCTTTCCAATGGTCTGCTGATCCGCTCCGGTGAATGCTCCCCGCTCGTGCCCGAACAACTCACTCTCGATCAGCATCTCGGGAACAGCGCCGCAATCCACGGGGACGAATGGATACCGCGCACGCCCACTGGCATGGTGAATGGCCCGCGCCACAACCTCCTTTCCCGAACCGGTTTCGCCCACGATGACCACGCTGAAATTCGATTTCGCGACTTGCTCAATGGCGGAGATCACACTGCCGATCGCCTCGCTGGGGCCGAACAACTCGCGTGGCGAGAGAACATGGTGGACGTGATCAGCCAAGTGCTTTAACTCGAGCTTCAGCCGCCGCTCGTTCAACGCGCGGAGCAAAACGCGGAGCACTTGAGGATGTTCAAAGGGCTTGGCAAGGAAGTCGTGGGCGCCGGCGCGGATCGCCTCCACCGCCCCCCGCACCTCGGCAAACCCGGTGATCAGGATCACCGGCAGCTCCGGATCGAGGTCCTTGGCTTTGCGCATTAACTCCATACCATCCATGCCCGGCATCCTGAGGTCCGCCAGCAACACGTCGGGGTCTCCTGCCCGGACCAATTGCAGTGCTTCTTTTCCGTCTTTGGCCAGCAGCGGCGTCAACCCCTCGCGGTGCACGAGGCGCCCGAGCAACTGGGCCATATCCTGGTCGTCGTCCGCGATCAGGATTCTGCCCTGAACCGCAGTCATACATCCCCTCTTTGCTTCACCCGGGGCGGGCCAACCGGGTAGACAACCTTGATATCGGCATCCAAATATTTCGCGACCGCGTGGAGCATCCCCATGAACAGTATTCCGCTTTCCCCGGCGCCCAACGTTCCGTTGATGCGATCCGCGATGTAACGGTCTCGCTTTTCGAGTAGTGTGTCGCGCAATTGTTTCTGGCGGACCTCCGTCCGGACAGTCATGCCGGAAGCAAAAGCGGCGGTTGCAAGCTGGTACTCTTGAACCAGCAGGTCGGGAGACTCCGTACCCATCAGTGTCGCGCCACGGGCCTGGAGTTCTAAGAGCGCCCTGTGGTTCCGGCTCCCGGCCCCAGCCAACTCCAAGACAATATCCCGCTCGTGCCCGCAAACCGGCAATCCGTCTTGATAGATCCGAACGGTCCCGGTGTTAAACGGCAGGCTGGCGACCACGCTCTCGATCTGCTCCCACATTTTCTCCACTACGACCGCATTGCGCGTCAAACCCTGCCGCCCAAGTGCCGACAGTTTCATTCCTCGTATTGACGGCCCCAGTGTCCCCATGTCCGCCACGGTGTGGATAATCGGGATGTAGACGAGTTTCCTTGCAGGACTACCGGATTGGCTATTATTGGGCATCGCCGGGGTTGTGGCCGATGAATAGTATGTGCAACCCGCCTTGGGGCAGGTTGCGGGGGACTCCAAGCCCTGAACCACAGTAGCATCGGAAACACCGAAAGTTGATCCAGCAAAACCCGCGACACGCATAGGGCGATACTCTAGCGGGCTACCGAAAAGCCCCTTTCGCAGGGTTGGATCAGAGCGCCTCCCAAGACTGGGAAACTGAGGATTGACGGATATCCAGTTTAAGGATAGTATCAGGCCGTATACTCTTTAATAAAGGGAACAACAAGGTAACGTGAACGGTTCCGCTTTAGTCTACGAGCGACGGCCCTTGCAGATTGCAGACGCTACAGCAGGACTGTTTGAGAACAGTCGGATGCCGATGTGGATCTACGACCTGCGGACGCTGTCGTTTCTCGCGGTGAACGATGCAGCCGTTGAATGTTACAGTTACTCGCGGGAAGAGTTCCTGGCGATGACGGTGCGGCAACTGCATCTGCCGGCGGAAAGGTCCGCCGTCCTCGATGGGGCGCTGAAGTCGCCTGTTTCCTCAGTGCGGAAACGGACGTGGCAACACGTAAAGAAAGACGGAACGGTTATCTACGTCGAGGTGGTAAGATCCGCCGTGGGTTTCGCGGACAAGAGTGCATGTTTGGTCATCGCAAACGATGTCAGCGAAGGTAAGCGATCCGAGTTGCTGTGCCGGATGCTGATGGATACCATTCCCTCATCGGTCCTGCTGCTTGACGAAAACTTGTGCGTTGTTATGGCCAACAGGAACTTCCTTGAGAAGTCCCACCAGACTGTTGGCTTGACTGCCGGAAAGCAACTTGCCGAGGTTTTCCCGGAAGTGATCCTAGCGGAAATGGGCCTGGAACGGCAGATCCGAGACGTTTTTAGAAGCAGCCATGCGACCCAAGGCCAAAGGCTGACCTACCGGGCGCCTGGCGTTCCGATTCGCGTCTACTACTACAGCGTTGTCCCAGTGAACTGGGCAGGGCAAGTCGAGCACGTTCTGCTCCTTATGGACGATGTTACCGAGCAGACGCGGCTGGGGGAAGAGATCCGGCGGATGGAGCGCCATCTGGCCAGCGTCGTCGAGAGCGCCAGCGATATTGTCATCTCTACCGACACCGAGGGCAATATCCTGACCTGGAACAAGGCGGCTCAAAGGACAACCGGCTACTCACTCGATGAGTTGAAGGGGCACCCGTTTTTCGACTACTGCGACCAGACCGGCGCCGCCGGCGTCAGAATGTTGCTCTCCAAAGGAGCGTCCAGCGGGAGCTCCGGCCGAATCGAATCCAACCTCAAGACGAAAGGCGGGTGTTGGCGAGCGGTCTCCTGGGTCTTCTCTCAGATGATGGACGACGCGGCACGAACGGTGGGCTTCGTTGTTGTGGGCCGGGACCTGACGGAACAACGCAAGTTCGAGTTGCAGATCCTGGAATCGCAGAAACTGGCCGCTCTCGGCGTGATGGCCAGGGGGATCGCCCATGAAATCCGAACGCCCCTGGCGGTTTCCTCCTCCGCCGCTCAATTCCTCACGGAGGACGGTCTCACCCCGGAGTTTCGCCGGGAGTGCGCCGAGAAGGTTCACAGCGGCATCCGGAGGGCAAGCACCATCATTGAGAACCTGTTGCGCTTTGCGCACCCCTCGGCGGACAAAAGCAAGACGCCGCTGGACCTCCTGGGTGTGATAAAAGAGGCCCTGACCCTTGTGGATAGCCAGGCCAAGGTTCAGAATATCGAAATCCGGACGCATTTCCCGCCGGACCCCTGCCAGGTCCTGGGTGTTCCCAGCCTCCTGGAACAGGTGTTCATTAATCTGTTGCTCAACGCCATCAACGCCATGCCGAACGGCGGGACGGTCGACGTCTTCGCCGATCGGGTCGCCGGCGAATGGCTGCTTCGTGTCACCGACACCGGAGAAGGGATCTCACGGGAAGACCTCGACAAGATCTTCGATCCCTTCTTTACAAAGGCTCCTCTGGGGAAGGGTACTGGGCTCGGACTATCCATCTGCAACTCCATCGTCGATCAGCACGGGGGCTCGATCAGCGTAGAGAGCCAGAGCGGAAAGGGGAGTACCTTCACGGTGAAACTGCCGTCGCTGTCCGCGACAGAGGAGGAATGCGGTGAGCCTCGTGAACCGGGTGGCCCTCGTCGTGGACGACGACCCTGACATATGCTGGGCCCTCGAACGCGTGCTCGGGAGACTCGGGGCGCAGTGCGTCCGCGCGCTCGACGGCCAGACTGCTTTGCAGGCAGCGCGGCTCAACCGGCTGACCCTGGCTCTGTTGGACGCCAAATTGCCGGATATCGACGGTTTGGAGCTGGCCCGAAACATTCGCATTGCCCATCCCGGTGTTCTGGTGCTGGTGGTCTCAGGTTACTTCTACAAGGACGATCCCGCCATACAAACGGCTCTGGAAGAAGGGCTGATACAGGGATTCATCGAGAAGCCGTTCTCGCACGAAGAGATCATTGAGACTGTGAAAATCGCTCTTTCCTCCCAATGAGGCTGCATCACGGGGCGATCACGCGGCCGAAGCCTGTTCCATGCGCGGCAGCCGCGCTGGGACCTCCAGATATCGCCGGACGGCGCTTGCAAAGGTTCGCGTGTTAATGGGTTTGGTGATGTAGCCGTCACAACCCGCTGCCAGGGCATTCGCTTTCTCCGCAGCCATCGCGTAGGCCGACAATGCCACAACGATCACATCCTGCGACGAAGGGTCCCGCCGCAACCGGCGAGTCAGTTCCAGGCCGTCCATTCCGGGCATCTGGACGTCCACGAGAATCAACTTCGGGCGGTAGGTCTCGAACATGCGGAGCGCCTGCGGAGCGTCCTCAGCCAGCCTCACCTCGAAGCCTTCGCATTCCAGCAGAATCTGCGTCAACTCCCGGTTGTCGAGATTGTCGTCCACCACTAGAATCGATTCAGCCATTGGCTGCCTCCAGGATTCTCACCGGCACTCCAACCTGTTTTAGCGTTTCCAGAAGATAGTCCGGACGAACGGGCTTGATCACGAAGCCTTGCACGCCACCCGGAATCTCCAGCTCCTCCCGCTCACGGCCGTAGACCACGATCACCGGAGTGTGTCGATGCCTTTCTAATGACCGAATCCGTGCCAGCCCTTCCCATCCCGCGCCATCCGGCAAAACCAGATCGAACGTGATGGCGTCGAACTGCTCCTTGCGGCACTTGTCGTACGCTTCGATGCAGTCCGCGGCCGTTTCCACAAGATAGCCGTTCGATTCCAGCATGTGGGTGAGCAGGATTCGGTCCAGGCTCACATCGTCAATCACCAGGATTCTGGCAACGTGGTCGCGGGCCGAGGCCTTCCCCGGCACGCGCGGCAGCACCGCGAAGAATGTGCTGCCTTCGCCAGGCGTGCTGGCCACGCCCACCCTACCCCCCTGGGCTTCGACGATGTGCTTGGTCAGCGCCAAACCCAGACCCGTGCCCTGGTAGTGCTTTGCCATTGTGGCATCCAGTTGCTCAAACTCGACGAAGAGCCGCCCCATGTCCTCTTCCGAGATCCCTATTCCTGTGTCGGACACCTCCAGGCGAAACTCGGCGGCGCCTTCGGATTTCAGCCGCATTACGACGCGGCCCTTCTCTCCCGTGAATTTCAACGCATTCGAGAGGTAGTTGTAGAGGACCTGCCGGAGCCGGCCAGCATCGATCATGACGTCATCCACTCCCGCCTCGATCTCGGTTTCGATCCGGATCCGCTTCTCCGCAGCCAGGGCGCTCAGGACTCCGGTCACTTCCTGGATGACATCGGAAACGAGCAGCCGCTCCGGGTGAAACTCCAGATGTCCGGCCTCGATCCTGCTGAGATCCAGCACGCCATTGATCAACTGAAGCAGGTGCAACCCGGAGGCGTGGATGCGGCCAATGAATTCCCTGGGGCGCTCGGCAAGCGCACCGAGTTTGCCGTCGTACAGCAGCTCGCTGAACCCGACGATGCCGTTCAGCGGCGATCGCAACTCGTGAGACATGTTCGACAGAAACTCGCTCTTCATGCGGCTCGCGGCTTCACTCCGGCGGTTTCGCTCCTCCAATTCGTGATTTTGCTTGAGTTGTTCCTCCAGTCGTTTGCGGTCCGTGATGTCACTCATAGCTACGAACACTACGGCCCGATCGAGTTCCGGCGTGGCGCTTCCCAGCAGCCACTTGTAAGAGTCACTCTTCGACAGGAAGCGGAGTTCCAGTTGCAGCTCCTCGATACCAGACCGAAAACGGGCAAGAGCCTCAAGCGCACGCGGCTGGTGCTCGGGGTGGACGAACTCGACCCACGGCTTGGAGCAAATCTCAGCCGCGCTGAAGCCCAAGGTCTGTTCCCACGCCGGGTTCAGTTTCTTAATATATCCATCCAGATCGGTGATGCACAGCATATCGCGCGACATAGCAAAGAACCGGTCCAGTTCATTCACAGTCAGCGCCGCCTGTGCCTGCGCGATCTCGCAATCGGCCTTCGCCTCGGGGGAATCGATCTCTTTCCGATCCGGTTCTTCGCACGGGCAGTCCGGCGTTTACCGTGGACGCGCGGTTTGCCCCGCATACGCAATGCATTGGCCAGCCGCGCGGCGAACGATCTCTGTGGCGGCGATGCGTAAGAGTTCGCGCACGCCGCGCGAAATCTGGCGTATTCGCCACCTCGCCGACGGGTAAGGGGCGCATGATCTCCAGTACGGGCGAGAGCTTCAATGCGCAAACGCGCAGCAGCCGCTTCACCCGGTTGAGCGGAAGATTAGGGCTCATTGGCTTCCTCGCCGACATGGCGAATACCTCGACTCACACCGGGATTCGTGGCCCGGCGCAATTTCATGGTGCCATCAAGGATGGTCAAATCAAATCCACGAAAACCCGTATTTGGAGCCGAAGGGGACCTGTGTGTCCGGGGGCGCGGCACGGATAGCAGTCGCCCATACCGAAGTTGTACAGCGACCCGTAACGCTGCATCATTCAACAGCCAAGGGCGTCCTCTATTCGGCCTGCCAGCGCTCATGGACGCGGGCGCAGCGGATGTTCCGTGACTCTATCTCGATTCGGTGGGGCGCGGGCTAGTTCAGCCTGCGCGCGGCGGGTCTCTATACGCTTACGATTGAGGTCGAGAACGGAGGCTGGCGGGGGGGAGCCGTACTCCACGCAGGAACGCAGCCTACGGAGACTGCTGCGTCGCAGGCTGTGAAATCGGGGTTTCATGGGATACCTTGAAGCGACTCTTCCGGTGCAAACTCTACTCATGAGGCGCCCGAAGCACTGATAGGTTGAACTGCACCAGCGAATAGGCCCAATGCCAGGCTAACCGATGGCAGTATCAAGAGAACGATCACTCCGCAGAAAAGCGCCTAAGGAATTCACGAGCGTCAATCGCAATTACGGTTTTGGCCACAACCGGGCCAACCTCGGCTCGGTCCTCGCTTCAGGTCTGCATTCTGCTGGTCGATGCGGCGGGCTTCTACGGCGATTCCTGACGAAACCGGTTCACGTCACCGCTAAGATGCTGGAAGGAGTAGGCGTGCGCGCAGACCTTGCAGGAAATGGCCGAGAAGCACTCCACATGTTCATACCCTTTCCCTACGGCATGATTCCGATTGATCGCCGGATGCCGGAACTCGACGTCTTACGAAGATGGCTCCCGGCAAAGACGACAGAGCGGGAGCACCCGGCGACAGGCAGCCTTTCGGAAGGTTGAACCATGGGCGGCGAAGCCATATTGGTAGTAGATGACGCCGAGGTGAACCGGACGCTCACCGACATCGTCTTGACGGATGAGGGATTCGATATCCATACCGTAGCGGGTGGAGAGGAGGCACTGTCATTGCTCCGCTCGTTTCATCCCGATCTTATGCTGGTGGACATTCGCATGCCGGGCATGGACGGGTTGGAACTGACCCGTCGCGTCAAGCAAAACGAGCGCACGCGCGATGTCGTTGTGGTGGCGCTGACCGCATGTGCCGCTGAAGGCGACGAACAGAAAGCCACTGCGACGGGCTGCGACGGATACATTACCAAGCCAATCGACACACACATGCTTGGCACCCAGGTTAGGCAGTATCTGGCACTGCGGACTTCCGTACCCCGTGCTGAACCAACTCCGGTCGGCGGCACTCCGACCTCCGATCGAGACGTGGAGGCGCTGCGGCGGCGCTTCCTGGAGGAGGGAATCCTGCAAAGCCGTCAGATGTTGGAGTGCCTCAACCAGCAATTCGATGTCGCCAAAGCTTCAGGTCTTCTTCACCGCTGGGTGGGGGCGGCCGGGATCCTGGGTTATACAAACATTTCAGAGTGGGCGCACCAGGGAGTAGAATTGCTCTGCGCACCGGTGCGAGATCGGGAACGGCTCCGTGCTGTTTTGACCGACCTGGAATTCGCCTTTTCCGAATTGCTCGAGGCTGGACATCATCCGTTGCCTGAATCCATCGTTAACGTACTTTCGGGGAAGCGCATTGCCCTGGTGGGATTCACAACCGAGGTTGTCGAGACGTTGTGCGCGGCGCTGGAGCGCGCGGGCGCCCTGCCCAGACTGTTTGCGGCAGAGGAGTTGCCCAATTCCGCTCTGGTTCGGCAGTGCCACGCAGTTCTGTACCACGTTCGCAGGGAAACCATGCACACGCCGTGGATCGCTCCGGATGCTTCAACGTCGCCGGAGCAGCCCTTGGTACTGGTGGGCGGGCGCGAACATATCATGAGGGTGAACAGCACGGTTCAAGCGCGCGTCCGGGAGTTCCTGATTGACGGCTGGCAGCCGGAGGAGGCCTTAATGCGCCTGGGCTTCGCACTGTCACGGGCTGATACGTGCACGCCCACGATTTCGAGTGCTGAGGGATCGAGTGATACGCATAGAGAAACGAACTCTTTGCCGGACTGCGGCCCCCCGGAAATTCTCATCGCAGACGACGACCCGCTGGTGCGAACTTTGGTGGGGACCACTCTGCAGAACCACGGAATGCGATGCCGTTTGGCTGCCACGGGCCCCGAGGCCCTGCAGATTGTCCACGAGTGCAGACCCCGTGCAGCAGTGCTGGACGTGGTAATGCCTGGAATGAGCGGCTACCAGGTTTTGGCTGCCATACGGGAAGAAGATCTTCCGGTTCGTGTCATACTTCTGACGGCTTGCGAACGAGAGAACGACATCAGTCGCGGCTTCTCGTTGGGCGCTGACGACTACATCGTGAAGCCGTTCAACGTGATCGAACTGGTGGCGCGCCTCAGGAGACTGCTCCGGAGGCCGCCGGGAACATAAATCGCCAGATGGCGGGCGAGTTACTTGCCGGCCTGGTGGACCGCGGGCTCGCTTTCAACGAGCCGCGGCTCTACATTCCGGATGGCGGCAAGGCGCCGAGTGCCGGCAGTGGAAACGGGTTGGTCAATTGATCTCCACTACGGTCTGGAACAGTTGCAGCGGCAAAGTAATGCCGCAAGTCTTGAGACGCTCGGCGCATCTCGGTCGGATACCGGTTGCGCGGAAACACCCCAGTATCCTCCCGGATTCGGTGATACCGGTTTTCTCGAAGAGAAAGACATCTTGAAGACTGATTATGTCCTGCTCCATGCCGACGACTTCCGTGATATGCGTGATGCGGCGTGTTCCATCGCTGAAGCGTGAGGTCTGTATGAACAGATCGACGGCCGAAGCAATCTGTTGGCGGATGGCGAGAATCCCCATACTCGCGTTGGCCATACCAACCATGACCTCAAGCCGGCCCAGAGCGTCGCGTGGGGTGTTGGCGTGCAGCGTAGTGAGCGATCCATCGTGGCCGGTGTTCATGGCCTGCAACATGTCTAGAGCTTCTTCGGCGCGAACTTCGCCCACGATGATGCGGTCGGGGCGCATACGGAGGGAGTTGACGACCAGTTGGCGGATGGTGACCGCGCCGGTGCCCTCCACGTTGGGAGGGCGGGATTCCAAGCGGGCTACATGCGTCTGTTGCAGGCGCAATTCAGCGGCGTCTTCAATGGTCACAATGCGCTCGTCTTCCGGGATATAGGAGGAAACGGCGTTAAGCAGCGTGGTCTTGCCGGAACCAGTACCTCCGCTGATCAGAATGTTCAGGCGGGCTTTAACGCAGCCTTTCAGCAGTTCCAGCATTCCTTCCGTCAGGGTGAGCTTCGCCACGAGGTCCTCGCCTCGGAGCGCGTGCCGTCCGAAGCGGCGGATGCAAAGCAGGGGGCCGTCCACGGCAACGGGGGCAACGACGGCGTTCACGCGCGATCCGTCCGGAAGGCGGGCATCCACCATCGGTGACGAGTCGTCAACACGGCGTCCCACTCGCGACACAATCTTTTCAATGATGCGGAGCAGGTGGGCGTCGTCTTTGAACTCCACCGGCGTGCGGTACAGTTTGCCGGCGCGCTCAACATATACCAGGCGCGGCGTCGTTACGAGGATGTCCGATATCGTAGAATCCTGCAGCAGAGGTTCGAGCGGGCCGAGGCCGAAGACTTCATCCAGAACCTGCTCGATGATGCGATCTTTTTCGACCAGGCTGAGGGGTGTCTTCTCCTCTTCAACGAGCTTGGCGACGGCCGACCGAACTGTGGCGCGGACGCGCTCGCCCGCCATCAAGGAGAGCGACTCCAGGTTGATCCGGTCCAGAAGTTTTCGGTGCAGTGTGAACTTCAACTCCTGGTATTCCGGAGTGGAGTCCTCACGGTTAAAGAGCCGGTTCACCCAACCGGTCTCCCGGTTCTTGTCTGTTCTCGATACTGGATAATCTAACAGGGCTGGCATCGCGGTCTTTCTTTCTCTCAACAGAGCAAAGCGTTCTGTCGCGGCTGGTCTTTGTTCCAGGGTTGGCACCTTCGCGGCCAGACCAGATCGGCATCCTCCCAGCGGCCTTCTAACTAATATTGGAACGTGGTCAGGCCACTGTGTTACATCGACTGTCATCGTCCGGCAGTTCGCTGCTGTCAAACCAGCGATATGCGTCTGCTCCCATAATGTCCTTGGCCGTTCGGCAGGTCGGGCGCGATTGAGGTGTGGGTGACAAGAACGCCCAGAACTCGCCTTCCCCTCCCCTCCGCATCGATTGGAGCTTTCGTTCCACCAACACAAGATCGTTGGGGGCCGGGGATTGTCTCCGGATACAGGAATGAACCCATGCCAGAAGGTGGGTATACCGGGTTCGTTCCCAAACAGCGCTGAGCACACTTTCGCCCGTTTCGGGAGTGAGCTGCAAAAGCAGGACATCAACCGTCACACGATCCAACACGAAGTTCAAGTCGGCCAGAGTCGTGCACAGCGCAATCAACTCCCAGCTTGGATCTTCTTCAAACTTGTCGACGATTCTCCGCGTTAGGGCTGTGTCTTCGGCGTACAATACAGCTTTGCGCACTTTGCCGTTCTCCTTCCTTGACTGCCTTCTTCAGATCGTTGCCCAGCCGGAAGCGCCACCCACCTGATTGGGTCGCACCGTCGTCCAGTCGTCGCCGTGTACGGAGTCCGGCTCCTGGAGAGCTTGATGACCATCAAGAGGACGAAGACCGCCTCGAGTCCAAACGTGACGGCCAGAAGTGTGGGCGGTAGCGTTCGAGACGCTATCTCCCCGTAGAGGACCAGGGGCATCAACGCAACCTGCAGGAGAACACCGGCGCTCAGGACGTGAATGTCGAGGCGGGCAAGTTCATCTTTCAGCGAGCGATCACCCGTCATGGATACGTTCCCCGATTGACGCCGGCCGCGCGGGACATTCCACGTTGACCCATTTGGCGAAAGAGAATGACGGTAAGGACCGCGCTGGCGGGCGGCTTTCGCCGGTAACACCGGGCGGGTCTAGTTCGCGCGCTGGGCCCGCCAGAAAGTTGTTGAGGGCAAACAGGGCGAGCTCAAAGCGGTCGTGGACGCGCACTTTCCTGTAGAGCCGCGTAACACAGTCCTTGATCGTTCCGGCGCTCAATGTCATGGCATATGCAATCTCTTTGTTTTTAAGGCCTTGCGCGACGAGGCTCGCTACCTGGCGTTCCCGTGGAGTCAGCAGGACCCGCCTGGGGGTGAGGAGCCGTTCGCAGAGGGTCTGCTCCACCCAAAGGTGGCCCGCCGCAACGATGCGCAGACACTTGATCTGAAGTTCGATAGGCAGGCTTTGGCGGAGGATGCCGCGGACTCCGATCGCTAGCGCCTCGGATGCGAACTCGGCAGGATCTGCGTCAACCCAGAGAACGACTGGCGCAATGTCCACCAAGGATTTCAGCTTGGACAGCGTGAAGAACGTGGCGATGGCGGTCATATCGAGAAGAACCACGCTCGGGCGGCGCGTTTGGACATGCTCTATTAGAGGATCGAGGGCCGTAAAAATCCCAGACAGCGTACAGTCTTCCAGATCGGACACTACGGCCTCGAGACCGGCCGTGAGGATCGGTTGCTGGGAGTACAACGCCACACTCGTAATTTTCTGATCGCCTGGAACGTGTTCTGTGGGCATTGGAGTCTCCATAGTCAGCGTATGCCAGCCGGCGTGCGGTCCCATATCCGTACGCGCGCCGATTCCCGAAGAATCGTTCCCCTACGATTCAGGGGGAG
>JBEKYD010000087.1:0-25289 GCA_049511335.1 Bryobacteraceae bacterium
GCTATAGAACGCCGCGAGCCCACGATCATGGGCGGTGCTGTCTGCCGTGTGCGCGACCCAGTCCTCGATGGCCTGCCTAACAGCGGACGGGGATAAGCCTAGTTGTGCTGCCTTTTGAAGAACCAAGGCATCCAGATCAGCACTTCGAGAAGGGACAGCCATGTTCTCCGGGCACTGCGTCGTGAACTTTTCGAGGAGTCTGCGTATCAAGGCATCCATCTGGAGGGACTGCGAACCTCGTAGGGCCAACCGCAAAGTCAGGCGCGGCATGTCGTCGCGCCGCACTGTCACGTGCCCGTCAGGGTAATCCCTCAGCACCCATTTATCTGGCAGCACTGAAACCGCAACTAGGGCTCCGGGCTTTATAGAATCTGGGAGCCGGATGCTGAATTCGCCGGTAGCTGAGGTCGTATCTTCTCCAAGATTCTGTGCACGTACGGTGACGCCCGCAATGGCGCGGCCGTCCTCGTCAACGGCACGGCCTGAGAGCGCGAGTTGCTGTGCCCGCATCGGGTAGCCAACCGCGATTGCTAACAGCAACAGTCGGCGCAAACTAAGGTGCGAGCGGAGAGGGCGACTGCAGGTCACGGCTACACCACATACATTATCGCACTGCGTGTGTGGGTGGCCCAGCCTGCCCTGTCGAAATCCTCGCCATCACCGGCAATAATCGCCTTAAGCGTGGTTTCGCGGCCTCTGCCACTGCAAGAAACTTGATCTTCCGGCGTGGTTTGCCGTGTAGCCGATCTGGATGAGCGGCCCGCGACGACGGGCCGGTCGGTTCTGAAGAAAGCATCGCAAAGGCCTTCATTGGGCCAGGTGTGCCGTCAATGTGCTAGCAATTGGCAGGGTCACCCTCTCATCGAATACCACCCTGTTTGAAGCCTCAGCAGTGAGTTGAACGGAGCGACCTTCTGGTAATGGAACCTCGAATCGAAACTGTCCAGCTGAATCTGTCTTGCCACTTGCGAGCCCACCGTCAATCGACATGACTGCGTTTACCACCGGACCTTTCGTCCCCGGATAAATTAGCCGCCCCCAAGCCATGGACTTCTCTGCGACCTTCCGCATCGGCACCAAAAGGACGTGGTCTGGTGAAATAGGGACGGGACCGCTGCCAGCCCGAACATACCCACGAACACTCACTTGCACGTCTAGTCCCGAACTCCGCAAAAAACGCTCCGGTACTTCATTGAACTGGGCTTGGCAATTCTGTCCGATCTCGCCGGTACGAACATCCTGGCCTAATAGAAGCTTGACCACGGTTGGGCACAGTAGCTCTGTCCTCATGTTCTCATCGACTATCCGAACTACAAGATTGGTACTGGCTTCCGGCCGAAAGTAGCTGCCGCCAATGACTGTCATGGCCGCAACGGCCACCGAGCCGCCGATCTGCAGGGCACCCCCAACCGCGTGTCCCGACCAGTGCGCATACCCGCGCATTGCGCCAAGCAGCGCTAGCGCCGCAAAGCACCCAAGCCCGACCAAAATGACGTAGTAGAACGGGGCTGCGAGCCCCGCCAGAAGCGACTTTTCGGAGTGAAAAAGGATCAGAGCTGCGGAGACTACTGCGGCGAAGGCTATTAAGCTTGCCACCAAAAGCAGGGAAGACGGATTTGCATTTGACGCTTCATCTGGGGTTTCCATTACGGGCTCTCTCGTAGGGTCTAGCATACACCCAGCAGGTGTCTTTTGGACCCATCCTTGCGGACCCGCGGCTCTCAAGTTCGCCATCGGCTCCACCTGCGGCACGTTTCCACAGACCTCCGAAATCCATGAGGGGCGAGTCTCAACTCCTGCACCAGGCCATGTCTCGCAGTAGCGCGGAAGGCGTTAGCAATGGCTGGCGCCGACGGGTGGTTCTGCGCTGATCTGGGTCAGCTCAACTTGCTGATTCGCCGAGTCTTACGTATTATTTCTGCGCATAGATCCCGATATGTCTCGGTCACATCAACTGGCCGAAGCCACGCCCTACCTCCTGATGAGCGTCATCCGGGCGAGCCGGTCCCGTCCTGAGCATTGGACGCGGGACCGCGGGCAGCGCTGCCGACCCCTGGACGGGCTCCGCGCCAGCCCCCAAGCCGATGTCTCCCACTTCCGGGCCGACCATGCCGGATCGGGCGAATCTCCCAAATCCGCACAATCTGCACAACCGTACCGCCGCACCGCAGCCCAGGCAATCCCGCCGCCGGTGCCTTTCCCGACCCCCTCCAAAACCCCGGTGACAGAACTTGCGAATATTTCTTACTCCTTCCGTTTCATCGATTCACAGCCATTCCGCCCCCTCCCTTCACCCCGTTTCCGCCCGCTCGCCAGTTATCGTATTGCTCGTAATGAGGTCCTCATGACCGAAATCGAACTCACCCCGGAACAGCGAGAATTGATCCTCGTGATCTGCTCCGGCGGCACCGTCCATGGCGTCATCGCCATTGCCAACGTTCTCCGCAAGGACGTTCTTGCCTGGCGCCGCGAGCTTCCCCATTTCGAAGCCGCCCTCCAGCAAGCCTTCGCCGACCGCGATTGGATGCTCCGCGAGGAAGCCGTCACCCTGGTCAGCCTCGCCTACCAAACCCTCGGCGACATCCTCCGCGACACCGAAGCTCCCGCCAGCGTCCAGTTCAAAGCCGCCAGGTTCATCGTCGAAAGAGGAACCGCCCCCGCCCCGGAAATGGCGCAACTCGCCACAAAACGCACAGAAATGCACGAAACCGGCGATCCCCCCGGCCCTAAAGCCGCTCAGCACGAGGCCAATCCCTGCGGCAACGGCAGCCGGAACAACCTCCTCCCCGGCGCAGCCTGACACTCGTAGCCCCGGCAATCTTCACCACGCACAAGAATGCACAAAAACCTCGTGGCGCGGGCCTGCACGCCGTGGGAATCGCCCGCCCTACATTGGCCTGGGAGGCTGCGTCCCTGTAGCTGACCGGCAAAATGCGACGGTTATTTGCCGTTATATGGGCCGCAAGAGCGCGGCGCGCAGATATGTGACCGGGCCACGCGCCTGCGCGCCAGTGCCATACCGACCGCGGTGAGTCCGACCAGGCCAAACGTTCCGGGCTCGGGCACACTGCTTTGCTGGGATGCGTTGTAGCCGAGCGTCTGGAGCACGATGCCTTCGGGCGAATTCGCGCCGACGTAACTGGACGGAATATCGTTGGCGCAAGCGAACGCATCCTGCACGTACGCGGTGGTCGGCGGACACCCGTAGGAACCGCCGCTGCCCCAGATCCAATCGTTATAATCACCGGGGCCATGAGCTTCCTGGTAGAACTGCGCGCCGGTAACGTCGCTCGCGCCGCCGTTATACGAGAAGCAAACGTTGTCGGTTGTCGAAAGCGTAACATCCGACGCTCCGCCGCTGCCGCACGCATACCGGAAATAATCCTCCGCGGCGAAGGTGGTTCCCGCCGAGATGGAACTCATTCCATTCAGGGCCGAGCCGATTCCCAGTACTTCATCCAGTTCGTGCTCCACCACCGAATAGAAGTCAAAATCGCCCGGAGTCGCGGTCTGGTTGTATTCGTAGGACTGAGTGCTGGAGATGGTGATGGTTGCATCGTTGCCGCAAACGATATTGGCGGGATTGCTTGGCGTCGGGGTGTTCACGCAGTTCGTGGTTGGAATGGCAACACTGAAACCCAGAGCTCTGGCATTCGCATCGGTTAGAGTGACGGAGCCGGAATCGACCGCTGACAGCGGGTCGCTCGCGCTAAGGGCCGAATCGGCGGTCTGTGCGTAGCCGTTGGCGGCGCTCGCGGTCGAACCTAGAGCGGCTACCCAAGATGTGTATGTGACATCGGTCTGCGCGAAGCTGCTTTCCCCCAGACCGGTAGTGCCAAACTGAAAGTACACATTTACCGTGGCCGGGTTCGAGAACAAGGCATCGTAATAGGTGACGATATTCTGAATGTCCGCCAGCGCAGCCGCGTTCGCGGAAATGCTCGGATCGTAACTCGCGATAATTGTGATCGCCGAGGCCGGCATTCCCCCCAAAATCACGCTCGCCACGCCGGCCAGAACGGCAAGGCGCAAGACTTCAACTTTCAATTCACCTCCGGTTTCGCCCCTTTTCGGCGAAAGTAGTTTGATTGTAGGACAGTTCCCGGCGCCCGCGCTACGGTATTGGCAGCGGGTTAGAATGGAACGGGCTCGGGCCCAAAAGAGGAGACCATGAAGTTTTCCGGTTTTTGTATCGTTACGATAATGCTTGCCGGCCAGGCGGCCGCGCAGGAACTGACTTGCGATTGGAGCGCTTACAAGGCTCAGCCCGGCTTGAGCGCAAGCCGTGTCGCCGGAGGCGCGGTGGAAGTCACTTGGACCGGAGAGCGGGGCGAGGAGTTGCGCGCCAGCTTTACCTCGAACAGCGGACAGCCGGTCGTACGCGAGCTTGCGGCGCGGACCACCCAGGGAAAATGGATCGTTTTAGGCCGCAATCTGACTCCTGAATTCCAGGTGACCAGCGGCAAGCGCCGCCTTTCCGAACAGCAGATGGCGCCTCTGCGTGAGTTGGGCATCGCGCTTACTCCCGAGGTGGTGGATCGGGAAAAGTGGAATGCCTTCTGGGACGCGCCGTTGATGGTGCCCGGACGCAACGGCACAAACATGGATTTGCCGCGCACGGCCGCGGAAATCCGCCGCGCCTGGGCCGGCTTTCATTCCGGCGCTTGCCTGGTGACCACCGAAGGAGCTCGCCTGGAGATCGGCTTCGATGGCGTCGATCTCGGTATTTTCCAGGGGCGCTTGCTGTTCACCGTGTATCGCGGATCGAACCTGCTGCGCCAGGAGGTGATCGCCAGGACCGATGAACCTTCGGTGGCTTACAAATACATCGGCGGGCTGAAAGGTTTCGCGCTCGCTCCCGAAACGCGCGTGGTGTGGCGCGATCCTGCCCGGGCCTGGCAGCAATACTGCTTCGGCGGAGCTGTGAATCGCGACCTGGTTGGGATTCGCGCTCGCAACCGGCTGGCCGTGCTGGAAGCGGGCGGAGGGTCGCTGGGCATTCTGCCGCCTTCCCACAAATTCTTCTTTGCACGCGAAATCGAGACCAATTTGGGCTACGACTATTACCGCAAGGATAGCGAGACCTCTTTCGCCCTAGGCGTTCGCCAGCCCGATCGCGAGGAAGGCTACAAACCGTACGGCGTTTCCGACGAAGTTTGGAACCGGCGTGTGGGGGAAGCGCGCGGCGAGATCAATAATTTCGCGCTCTACAACGCTCCTCCCGGCACTTGGCAACATATGCCGGTGTATTTCTACCTCAGCCCCAGCGCCAGCCATGTTACCGCCGACAACGTACTCCGCTACACCCACGACGACGTATATAAGGAAGTGCCCGGCTTCCAGGTTTTGGTCAGCCATTTCCACTTTCACCTCAACGAGCAGTTGACCGACGCCGGGACGATGGATCAGCAGCCTTCCTGGATCGGCGTCTTCCGCGCGCTGGGCGTCAAAATCGCTATCCTTGCCGATTTCCACAGCGATTCCCATCCCAACGATACCGGCGCTATCCGCCTCAACGAACAGAAAGTCTACTTTGAAGGCTGCCAGCGCTTCTCCGACAAAGGCTTTCTGCTGATTCCGAGTGAAGAGCCCGACGCCAACTTCGGCGGCCACTACATGTTCACGTTCCCCAAGCCGGTCTACTTCACTCACCTGCGCAAGCCCAAGGATCCTTCCGCGCAGCCGTATTCGGAAACCGTCGAGCCGTTCGGCAAGGTCTACCACACAACCTCAGCCGCAAATGAGTTGCAACTGCTTCGCGACGAGCACGGCTTGGTCTGGCAGACCCATCCGCGCACCAAAGGTTCCGCCGGCTATCCCGACGCCACCCGCAACACGGACTTTTTCAATGACGACCATTTTCTGGGAGCTTCGTTCCAATCGTTGCCCGTGGACCTGTCGGAAAAGCGGATTTGCGAAGGCCGCTGCCTGGGGCTGCTCGACGATATGAACAACTGGAGCGGACCGAAGTTCATGATCGCCGAGGGTGACACCTACATGAAGTACCCCGACGACGAAACCTACCCGCAACTAGATGTCAACTACCTGAAGCTCGACCGCGTGCCGCGCTTCGACGAAAGTTGGGCGCCGGTGCTCGACGCCATGCGCGCCGGCAACTACTTCGTCACTTCCGGCGAAGTGCTGTTCCGCAGTTGGGGAATTGAAGGCTCCGGCCCGCAATCTTTTTATGACGCCGAGGTGGAATGGACCTTCCCGCCGGAGTTCGCCGAGTTGGTTTGGGGCGACGGCGCCAGCACCCATTCCGAGCCGATTTCCATGCTCGGCATGGCGCCATTCTCCAGCCATCGCTTCCACGTGCCGTTCAACCCGGCCGGAAAAAAGTGGGTACGCTTCGCGGTTTGGGATTCCGCCGGCAACGGAGCGCTTACGCAACCGGTGCACTTGAAATGAGGACGAACGCCCGAGCTGAAAAATGCTCTCACAGGCTGAAGCCTGTGCCACCCGCTTCCGCCAAATCACTGACCCAAGGTGGCACAGGCTTCAGCCTGTGGTCTGCTGGCACCGTGTTTGGCTTGGCGCTGCTCGCCGTCTCTACTCTGACCGCCGGTCCCGCTTATGTGCGGGAAGACAGCGCGACCGTCGCGCTGGGGAACGATTCGCTGGAGCGTGTCGTCTCGCTCGCGGATGGCGCTGTCGGCACGATTACGCTGCGCAATAAGATTTCCGGCCGCGAGTATACGATCGGCGGAGCGGAGTTCGAGATCCGCCTCATCGCCGAACATGTAGGCTACAGTTTCGGCGCCGAGAACCCAGTGGTTCTCACCAATGCAACCATGCGCTTGGCCGGCCATCGGGCGGTGGATCTGCCCGGCGGCGGTAAGCGCCTCGTGCTCCAACTCGAATCGCGGCGCGGAAGGCTGCCGGCAATCGATCTCGATCTTATCTATGAGATCGCCCCCGGCGATTTCTTCACCCGCCAACATGTGCACATCGCCAAGCCGGCGGAGGGCACGTACTTTCTCGATTCCATTGCGGTAGCCGGCAACAATTGGGGTATAGCCCGCTTTGCCCTCGGCGGCTACGGCCAGCCCTTGTTCACCTCCGACTTGTTCCTCGGCTTGGAATACCCCACTGGCGTCAATCGCGCCGAGAGAGGTGAGGTCTCGCTCGCCTACACCGTCGGTCAGGACATTCCCGAGGGTGGTTATACCAGCGAATCGGCAGTGATCGGTGTGGCGCCCCAAAGCGCCGTACATCCACAATTCCTGGCATACGTCGATCGCATACGGGTGGTGCCGGTGCGGCCCTTTTTGCTCTACAACTCCTGGTACGACCTGCAGCGGCTTGCGATGAACCATGCCAACACGCTCGAACGCGTACCGCAATTGCAAAAGCTGCTGCTCGACAAATACAAGCTTCACCTCGATTCCTTCGTGCTCGACGACGGCTGGGACGATATGCGCCACCTCTGGGCAATCGACCCGCAACGCTTTCCCGGCGGCTTCCGAGACTTGGCCGCCGCGCTGGCCGGCATCTCGAGCGGCCTGGGTCTCTGGTTCGGCCCCATCGGCGGCTACGACCAGCGCGAGGTGCGTATCGCGACCGGCCGCCAGGAAGGCATGGAGGTCACCACCAACGGTCAGTATTTGTGCCTCGCCGGGGAACATTATGGCCGGCTGCTTTCGGACAGCATGGCCCGCTACCAGAAGCAGTATGGCGTGAACTATTTCAAGGTGGATGGCATTTCCTTCAGTTGCAACGCCGAAAACCACGGCCATGCGGCCGGCATCTACGCCGATGCGGCGGTTGCCCGATCGCTCATCGGCATTTTGGAACGCTTACGCGGCCAGGACCGCAACGTCTTTCTGAATATCACGACCAGCATCTGGCTCAGCCCGTGGTGGCTGCGTTGGGCCGACACGGTGTGGATGGGTGGCGCCGATTCCGGGTATCTGCCGTCGGTGCCCACGCTCGCCCCGCGCCAATCCGCGGTGAGCTATCGAGACTCGGTGCTTTACGACGATTTCGTCACCCACCGCGCCCAATTCCCCATTTCCTCGCTCATGACCCACGGCGTGATCAAGGGCAAGTACAACATGCTGGGCGGCAACCAGGAAACGCTCGACGACTGGCGCGATGAGGTGGTCCACTACTTCAGCGTCGGCAACATGATGTACGAGCTCTACATTTCACCCGACATTCTTTCCTCCGGCGAGATGGACGCGCTCGGCAACACGATTCGCTGGGCCGAAGCCAACGCCCATCCATTGCTCGATAATTCCACGCTGGTGCTGGGCGATCCGGCCGCGCGGGAGCCCTACGGGTACGTACACTCTTCACCGGCCCGGTCGATCGTCACCCTGCGCAACCCCTTCGTCCGCCCGCGCACGGTGAAGCTGCACGTCGGCGCGGAGGAGGGTTTCGTCCCGCCCAGTCAGCCCATGGCTGTCGAAGTGATCTACCCCTATCGCAAGCTGGAGCGCGGCACGGTGAAATTCGGCGATGCGCTGAGCTTCGATCTCGGCGCCTATGAAGAGATCGTGGTCGAGCTGCATCCCGCCGAAGCTTCGGAAGTCGAGCTCGAAGGCAGCCGGTTTGAAGTGACGCAAGGCGGGCTGCGGGTCTATGGCGAGCCAGCCACGGCGCCAACGTTCACCGCGCCCGCGATCACGGTTAGTGGCGCGGCCGGGAACGCGCGCACCGTTTACCTGAAAACAACGGTGGAACTGCCCTCCGACTGCCTCGAGAGTAAAGCCGCTTTTCTTGTAGAACCGGCTGAGGAAATCAAGGACGTGAAAGGCGAAGCGTTCGATAACGACAAGCCCGTCCCGTTGGCGCTCGCAAACGGTGGCCATGGTGTGTGGCACTGGTTGTGGGCAACCCTTGGCCCCGGCACGCATCACCTGAACCTGACGCTGCATATTCCGGCCGCGCCAGGCGAGGTGCATCTTTCGGGTTGGCTGCTGGCGAAGCGCACACTAATGGGGGGTGAGATGCGTGGCGCGGCGCCGCCGGAGGACCTGCTCCCCGCCGATTCCTCGATCGAGCGAACTACGTATCCGCTGGTGGAGCGCACGATCAGGTAGGCAAGTCCGAGGTGGGACAGACGATCGCAGTTTGTCGTCTGTCAAGCGGGCGCCCCGTGGGGGAAATGACAGACCACTAAAAGCGATGGTCTGTCCCACCTGCTGCCGTCCTTACCGCACCCGCGGCACTTCTTCAAATGGCGACTTACCCTTGGGAAACGGCGGGGACCCGGGTTGCGGCACCGGCCGTTCGGGTGGGGGTTCGTAGCGGGTGAGTCGCACCGGGTCCGCATCCGGCTCCAAGAGCCAGGCGGTGCGATCGGGATAATATCGCAGCAACTGGCGATTCTCTTCCGGCCCAAGGTCGAGGGCGCGAACCACGCGCGATCCGTCGATATCGGCGGCGTTGAACACCCACTGGTCGAGCCGATGGAGCGGCCAGTAGCGCACAAATACCAGTTGTTTGCCGGGCGCGCGCGCGAGGGTTTGCTCGACCGCGGCGCGGCCCTCCGGGTCGCCCCGATTGATGAAATCCCAGCTCTCGTATTTATCGGCGAGCGTGAGCGCCGGCCCCCATCCGGCCGCGAGGTTTACCCCGTACCAGAAGAGAAACTGGGCGCCGGCGAGCGCCAGAACCAGCCGGGCGAGCGGTTCGCTCCATCGGTAGAGCCGATCCAGCGCGACAAGACCGGCAAGGATCGTCAAACACGCAGCTCCCGCCACATAGTGCGGGTAGAAGTAGGGATAGAAGTTGACGCCCAGGCCGAGGACCGCGAGCGCTGCCAGCAACCACAGGTTGCGCGGCCGCTTCAGGCAGATAAGGAAAAGGGGCAGGATGATGAGTAGAGGTACGGGAAAGAAGAAGCGCAAATACCGCACGCGGGTGCCCAGACGGTGAGTGAATGCGGCCCACGAATCGGGATCGCGGCCATGCACCTCCGACTGCATGTCATAGTCCACCCTCTGTTCCGGGGTCAGTGTTCGGCTTGGAATCGGTACGGGCTGAAGTGTAAACGTGGTCGGAATGCCGTATTGCCGCTGGCTCAACTGGTAAGGGAGGGTGGTCCAACTGCCCGTCACTTGCCGGTTTTGGAGCAGGGAAAGGCCGAGGGCTGGAAGCGCGGCAAGCAAAGCCACGAGCGCTACCGTGGCGCGGGCACTCCCGCCGGCACTCCCGCCTGCCGCGTCGGCACTCATGGCGACGCCTGCCTCCGACAGTGTGTGACGCCCTCGAAGAAGCGTTGAGACGAATCTCGACGCCGCAGGCGGAAGTGCCTGTGCCGTGACATAGAGAGCGACGCAAGCAGCCAGCAGCAACGTTTCAAAAGGCCGCGTGAGCCACTCCACACCGAAGCCCAGCCCCAGCAGCGCGGCGTCGCGGTTGCGAGCGCACAGCTTGAGCCGGGGCAGGGCGCCGAAGATCAGGCATCCTCCGGCGGCTGCCAGCGACCCGCCCCAGTAGGTGTTCATCCAGTATTCGAGCGGGCCGAACACAGCCACCGACAGTAACCCGCCCACCAGCGCCCAGCCGGGGCTTACCCACCCGCGCAGCATCCAATAACAAAGCCCGTTGAATAACCCAACCGCCAGAAGAACGCCGGCCCAGGGCTGATGAAAAACAATCTGCCCGAAAGCTAAGACCAGCCCTTGCCCCAGCGGGTAAATCGAACTGTACGTGGGCTCTTGCAGCACGAAATTGGTTTCGAAAAAGCGATGCATGGGGTGCGGAGGGTTGGCCAGGCGAAAGTGCGCCAGCGTGTCGGCGGAAAGCAGGTAGCTGAAGTCGTCAGGCGTGTGAGGCAAGGGCGCCGGCGCCGGCCCCAGCATCGCCAGCCTGAGAACCACCGGTAGCACGCCGATCGCCAACATGCACCGGCGTGTGTGCGCGGCGAACTGGCAAAACCGCGATTGGAACCGCAGCCCTGCCGCCAGAAGCAGCACCAGCAGTACTGTCCAGGCCAGCAGGATGAAATCCGACGCGCCAAAACCGATCGGGTTATAGAGAGGTTGCAGGTTGCGGAAAAGCTCGGACATTGGGAAACCCCCATTGTCGCAGGACGCAGGGCTCAGAATTTCCGTTCGCACGGCTGAAAGGAACGGCGGGAACGCGGCATATCCCGTGTGATGCGCTACGCCACGCCGGCGGATGCGGAACTATTCGGCCTGTACCGGAGTCCAATTCCGCGTAGGCTATCGAGCCGCCTTTGGCCGCGGCACAGTAAATGCTGGCGCCTTGCTGAGTCGTATGCGCCGGCCTACAACTTACCGGCAACAGTTGAACGGAGATCGACATGAAGATGCATGCGGAAGTTACCCGGTTGTATAGATTCTGGCTCACTGTGTCTGCGGCAGCCCTGATTCTCGCCTCGGCGGCTGTGCTTCAGTCTTTCCAGAACACTGGCGCTGGCAATGGCGAGTCGGTAGCCGCCACTTACTCGCACGGTATCTTGCGGGTTGACATTCCGTACCGTGGCTTGCGGCCCGGCGCAGGTCAGCTCATTGTGGAGATTCTCGACCCCGAAGATCACGCGGTGGCGCACCAAGAACTGCAGGTTGCCGTCCGTGAGGCCGACGGCCGATGGCAAGCGGAGTTGGCACCGGAGCAGCCGCCAAGTGTCGACGACTTGGTTTGGCACCGCTTGCGCTATCGGCTGGACTATGCAGGTGAGAAAACCCCGGCACTCGAAGACACGCAATCGATCTCACAGATTCTTCGCCAGCCGGTAATACACGTGCTGGCGCAGAGTCCCTATATTGCCGGCGCACCGGCCGCCGTGCGCGTGATTGTGGCCGACTCCAACAACGCTCCCGTCACGAGCGGCAAGCTGCGCATCGAAATGACTGGGACTAACCCGCGTCCTTTATTCAGCGGTTCCCTAGACCGGCGCGGCACGGCCGAAGCCCAGTTACAATTCCCGGCCGGGCTGGCGGGTAGTTACTCGCTCCACTACACGGTAGATACACCCATCGGCTCGGTGGATGTCACTCAGCCGGTTCGCTTGGAGGACAAAGCTTCGATTCTCCTGACCACGGAGAAGCCCATCTATCAACCCAGCCAAACCATCCACGTGCGGGCCCTGGCGCTCGACCGTGCGCATCATGAAGCGGCGGCAAACCGGCCGCTAACGCTCGAGGTGGAAGACCCGCGCGGCAACAAAGTTTTCAAGAAGGTCACCCAGACCGACAAGTTCGGAATTGCATCGGCGGAATTTAGCCTGGCTGACGAAGTGAACCTGGGCACGTATCATTTGCGCGCGCTGATGGGAGACCGGGCGAACGTTCAGAACACTGCCGAGCTGGCGTTGCAGGTGGAGCGCTATGTGCTGCCGAAATTCAAAGTGGCGCTGGATTTTACGGCCCAAGACGGAAGGGCAAAGCACGGGTATCGGCCGGGCGATCACGTCACCGGAACCATGCGCGCCAACTACTTTTTTGGCCAGCCGGTGGATCACGCCCAAGTTACGGTGAAAGCCAGTGGCATGGATGTGGCCGGGTTCCAGGCCGGCTCGGTCGAAGGCAAGACTGACGCCGACGGGGCGTATCGATTCGATATCAAGCTGCCGGAGTATTTCGCCGGACGGCCGCTCGAGGGCGGGGCAGCCCGGGTTTTGATCGAAGCGACGGTGAAAGATTCCACCGGGCACAGCGAACAGCGCGGCGAGCCGATCACGGTGAGCGAATCGCCGCTGCTGATCACGGCCGTTCCGGAGGGCGGTTCGCTGATTCCCGGGCTTGATAACCAGGTGTTCGTGGTAACGTCCTACGCGGACGGCAAACCGGCGCCGGCGGAAGTGAAGGCTTTTTTCCCCGGTACCGCCGAGCAAACTGTCGCCACCGATGCTACTGGGGTAGGCGTGGTTCATGTGCACGGCGCCGCCTCGGCCGCGACGGTGCGGATCGACGCCAGCGACAAAGAGGGGAACCACGCGTCGCGCTCCGTGCTGCTTACCGCGAAATCCGGCGCCGATCAGATCCTGCTGCGAACCGATCACGCCGTATATCGGGCCGGAGACCGCATTCAACTGAAGATCTATTCCACCAAAAGCAAAGGCACCGCGTACATCGACGTGGTGAAAGACCGGCAGACCGTGCTCACGCGCGATGTGGACCTCGCCAACGGCCAGGCCGAACTGGACCTCACCGCTACCCCGGAACTGGCCGGGACCATCGATTGCAACGCGTATCTCTTCGGACGGGACGCGATTCCGGTGGCCGATCACCGTATGGCATTCGTGCAGCCTGCCGACGAGCTCAAGATCGAGACTACGCTTGACGCGCCGGTGCACAAACCAGGCGAAGATGCGCGCATTCAATTTCGCGTGACCAACGCGCATGGCGAAGGAGTACAGGCGGCGCTGGGACTGGAGGTGGTGGACGAAGCCGTGTTCGCGCTGGCGGAAAAACAGCCGGGCTTTGCCAAGGTCTTCTTCTACCTGGAGCAGGAAGCCATGAAGCCGCGGTACGAGATTCATTCCTTCGGCATGCCGGACGTGGTGAACACCGCTCGCAGGCCGGCGGAAGACAACGACCGCGCCGCGCAGGCCTTGTTCGCGGCCACGGAAATGACGAACCCGAATCCGTATCGCATCGATATGGGGCAAGCCGTGCCCATGGCGAAGTACGCGCAGTACGCCACGCGCTATCGAACCGCGTTGGAAGATAGGCTGCGTCGCGCCTCGGATAGCCTGGCGCATCTGTACGAAACCAACGGCGGAGACCTGACAAAGCTGAGCCTTCGCGATGCCTGGGGCACGGGTGTGGTTGTAACCCGCATGTCAGGCTGGCAAAACATGACCTATTTGGTGCGCAGCGCGGGTCCCGACCGGCAATTCAATACCGGCGACGACCTGTACACATACCTGGAAGTACGCGGCCGGAAGAAAGTCGGGCAAGCGAGCGCGGGGCCAAGTTCCATTGTGGCGGGCATTGAGCCGGATCATGGCGCCTTCAATGGGCGGGCGGAGATTTCCGGCACCGTGATGGACCGCGCAGGCGGAGCGTTGGAAGGTATCCGCATCGGCGTTCGCGATCTCGTCACCGCTCAGGAACGTTCGGCACGGTCGGATAACGACGGGCATTTTGAATTCTCCGGCGTGCCGGAGGGAAATTACGAGGTGAAAATCATCGCTCCCAGCGAGACGATTTCCCGGCGGCTCTCGTTGAAAGCCCGCGACTACGCAGCGCTTTCCGTGGTTCTGAGCAAAGAGGCGCCGAAGACCGTTGTGGCAGTGGTGGAACTGCCGCTGCGGATTCGGGTGGGCGGGAACGTGCGGCAGTTCGATGCCGGGAACTTGGTGGTTATGGACGGCCCGGTTGCGGGCGTGATCGGGGGCATCGCCGGCGGAGCTCCCGGAGGTGAGGGCGGCGGCTTCTTTGCCCTTGGCGGCGCTGCCCCGCACGCTGTGCCCGCACCGCCGCCGGCCGCTCCGATGGCGATGGCCCAGAGCGTAATGGTCACCGCCGGCGCCTCTCCGGTTATACTTGCTTCGCTCAAGAAAGACGAGCCCGCCGCTCCTCGCGTCCGCTCTTACTTCCCCGAAGCGCTCTACATCAATCCGGAGATCGTTACCGATGGGCACGGGATCGCCAGCATCTCGATCCCGCTGGCCGATTCCATTACCACCTGGCGCATGGCGATGATGGCATCCACCGCGCGCGGCGCGCTGGGCAGCGGCACGGCCGGCATCAAAGTTTTCCAGGACTTCTTCGTCGATCTGGATCTGCCGGTCACGCTTACCCAGGGCGATAGCGTGTCGATCCCGGTGGCCGTCTACAATTACTCCGAAGCACGCGCCGACGTAGATCTGAAGCTCGAGCCCGCCGACTGGTTCGCGCTCGCCGGCGACACGGCCGAAAAAGAACTCGGCGTGGAAGCCGGCCGCACCGGCGGTTCCGAGTTCCGCATTCAAGCCAACCGCATCGGCAAGTTCAAGCTCACGCTGGCCGCGCGCATGAACGGAGCGGCGCCTTCCGCGAAAATCCAGCGCGCCGATATCGTAGTGCGCGAGATCGAAGTGGTGCCCAATGGGCGGGAACAAAGCGTTGTCTTCAACGGGCGCCTCGAGAGCGAGATCCACCACGAAGTGACCTTCCCCGCCACGGCTATCCCCGACGCCAGCGCGGTCCTGGTGCGCCTCTATCCCGGGCCTTTGAGCCAGGTGATCGAAGGCATGGACGCCATTCTGCGCATGCCGTACGGCTGCTTCGAACAGACTTCATCCAGCACCTATCCCAACGTGCTGGCGCTGGATTATATGAAGCGCACCAAAAAGCTGGCGCCCGAAGTGCACGCCAAGGCGGAGGGTTTCATCGCCAATGGCTACCAGCGCTTGTTGACCTTCGAAGTGCCAAGCGGCGGCTTCTCCTGGTTCGGGCAGGCGCCGGCCAACAAGATCCTCACCGCTTACGGCTTGATGGAGTTCTACGACATGGCGCAAGTGCATGACGTGGACCCGAAAGTGATCGGGCGCACGCAGCAGTGGCTGGCATCGCAGCAGCAGGCCGACGGAAGCTGGAAGCCCGACAGTAACTTCATTAACGAAGGCGCTACCAACCGCTATAACTCGGACGCGCTGCGCATCACCGCCTACATCGCCTGGTCGCTCGAAAATACCGGCTACCGAGGCCCGGCCGTGGAAAAGGCGCGTCAATTCGTGCTTGCCCACGAAAACGGAAAGCCCGATAGCTACACCCTCGCCGTGCTGGCCAATTTCGCCGCCGATTACGGCAAGGACGCGGAGTTCACACGCCAGGCCATGGAGCAACTGCTGGCCGCTCGCACCGAGAAGGGCGACCAAGCGTGGTGGACGGCCGAGGAAACCGGCGTCTTCGCCACCGGCGCCAGCGCCGCGGTGGAAACCACCGGCCTGGCCACGCAGGCGCTGCTCAAGTGGGGCCAGGCATCGGATACCGCGCGCAAAGCGCTCGCTTATATCGCTTCGAAGAAAGATGCCACCGGCGCGTGGGGCAGCACCCAAGCCACCATCATGGCCTTGCGTGCGGTGCTGCTTTCCACCGAGAAAGGAACGGCCGATGTGCGCGGCACGGTAGAGCTTTCGCTCAACGGCAAGCCGGTGGAGAGACTGGTGCTCACTCCCGACAACAACGACTTGCTGCATCAGTTCGTATTCAAAAGCGTCAATCCGCGCGGCGCCAATACGGTGGAAGTTCGCTTCAGCGGAACCGGCGGATTGGCGTACCAGGTGGCCGGCCGCTACTTCGTGCCGTGGAAGGAACAGGCGCCACACGAGCCTCTATCGATCGGCGTATCCTACGACCGCACGCGCCTGGCGCAGGACGATGTCGCCACTGCGACCGCAACCATCAAGAATAATCTCAACCGCGCCGCCAACATGGTAATGGTGGACCTGGGCATTCCGCCCGGATTCGATCTGCTGAGCGAAGACCTGCAGGCGTACCAGGAAAAGAGCGCCGGACTGAAGAGCGGGCGAATGGAGAAGTTCAACATGACCGCTACCCAGGCCATCCTCTATTTCGATAGCTTCGCGGCCGGAGATTCCATCGCGCTGAAATTCCGCCTGCGCGCCAAGTACCCCATCCGCGCGCGGACCTTCCCTTCGAAGGTCTACGCCTATTACGACCCGGACATGAACTCCATCGCGCCGCCAGTGGAACTGGAAGTGACGAAAGCGGCGCGTTGAACTGATTGCCCACGTGGCGCGCGCACTCTTGCGTTCCGCGTCGGCACTCCTGCCGACGCTGTGTCACGACTCCAAACAGGTGTCGAGAAAGTCTCCGAACCCCTGATGTCGCCTGCCATTTTCCAGGCAGGACGAGAATAAGCTAGCCCCAGGTGGGACAGAC
This sequence comes from Bryobacteraceae bacterium, assembly GCA_049511335.1. Classification (GTDB taxonomy): domain Bacteria; phylum Acidobacteriota; class Terriglobia; order Bryobacterales; family Bryobacteraceae; genus JBEKYD01. The sequence goes on from JBEKYD010000087.1 coordinate 16,812, forward strand.
GATCGTTTTTTGTCGTCTGTCGTGCGTTGCGGCCCGGCGAGGGCCTGACAGACCACAAAACACGATGGTCTGTCCCACCTTTGGGTCGCCCAAACGTCAGGTATCGGTAGATCCTCAGCGCCTCCACTAAGCCGCTCGCGTTATCATTACGTTCGTGCTCGATTCGCAAGGGCCGCATTTGAATCTGTGGAAGAACCGGCTCGGCCGCGTGCCCGACTCAGTATGGGAGCAAACCGAGCTCGAAACCCTGGTCTTGGCCGACAACGAGCTATCCGAAGTACCCGAGCAGATTGGCCGCCTGAAGAGCCTTCGCATGCTCGATCTTGGACACAACGCTTTGACCCGGGTACCTGACGCGTTGGCCGATCTCGATGGTCTTACTGATTTCCTCTATCTTCACGACAATCGGTTGACGTCGCTGCCGAAGTCCCTCGAACGGCTGACCCGATTGCGTTACCTGAACATCAGTGAGAACGCCTTCGATGTGCTGCCCGAATGCGTTTGCGGCATGGCAAGCTTGATCGAGCTTAGGGCATCCGACAACCGGCTGATCCCGCTCCCGCCTTCGGTTGGGCGGTTATCACGCTTACGAGAGTTGCACCTGAGAAACAACAAGCTGCATTCGCTGCCGGACTCGATCGGTATGCTGCTCGAATTGAGGCTGATCGATCTCCGCGGTAACCCGCTGAGGCACCTGCCGGCGGCCGTCGCCGCACTGCCTCGGCTCGAAAAGCTCGACTTGCGGTGGGTGACGACTCTGGCACCGCCAACGTGGATCGCCGATCTCGAAGCAGCCGGCTGCGCGGTGTATCGGTGATCTGGATGGCGCGCGTCCGGATGCTCGTCCCCGCGAACGCCGTTTCTCGACCGTCTGGGCAGCACCGGCTCGAGATGGCGTCCAGGTGACTTACGGGTGGGCCAGCATCAGTCACCGCGCGGAATCGTAGACAATGGTGAGATGCCCAAGGACCGACACAGTTTTGCCGCCCAGAACGTATGGCTTGAATCTCCAGTCTCGGATCGCGGTCATCGCCGCGGCGATCGCGATGGGATGCCCGCTAATTGCCTCAGCACACCCGACTCTTCCTTGGTCGTCGATACGAAGATTGAGCTTTACCTCGCCACGCAGACGCCCGTGATCTAACATCGGGAAAGTAAGCGCCGCTTTCTGGACAACCCTTCGCATCAGGTCTTCAGAGTTTAGCCAGATGGGAGCTCCGCTCTGGTCCGCTGCCCAACCGGCCGTCTGTGCACACAGCGCGAGGCCCGAGGAGATATCTGCACTCACTTGGCCTTGATCGGCGGTACTTGGTTCGAAGTCGAAATTGATTCTCAGTTCGGCGTACTGAGGCGCGGCCGATGAAGGTTGAGCCAAGCGGAACCCGAAGTCTCTCCGAAATCTCCATTTGGACACCGCCTCCTCGGCTGACGTTGCCAGCGGTGCCGGCCCTACGCCGCAAGCTTTGACCACGTCGCCTGCGCGGTTTATCAAAACGTGGACCACGACGCGACCTCCGATCCCTTTTGACAGCGCTTCTCGAGGATACACGGGACTAGCCTTTTCCAAAGCAAGGCCCTCATCGCCGCCCCGTATCGGCGTACCAATCTTAAGTGGCCGGTACGCACCGAAATCGCACCCGCCTGTCTTCTTCTCCTCGCCGTTCGCCAAAGCAACGAATGCGAAGCTGATCATCGCCAAACCCAGGGCTCGAAGTTCACGCCGCTGCGTCATAAGACCCACGTTATTTGACACCGTTCAGCTTCTCATGGTTCCACCGGAGTAAACGCGGAGTAAACGCGAGTAAACGCGGGACAGACGGGGCATTTCCGGATTTCCCCAAGCGAGGAACCGCGGAACGAGCGATATCTCTGGCCGCAGACAGCCGTATAGCACCCGACCAATTGGCTTGGCGGCGGGCTGGAAGTTCATTCTGAGGAGCTGAGCGAATCAGCCGAGATTTCTTCGATACGGCGCACGGATTTTTCGACCGGCTCCAATGGCGCGATTTCGACGCCCAACGGGGCCGTCTTGAGGTCGGCGAATTTGCGGGCGGTCACCATCACCCGGTTTTCGAAAGTGCCCACGGCACTGTTGTAAGCTTCCACCGCACGCTCCAGCCCCTTGCCGGCACGGACCCAGTGCTCTCCCATATCCGAAAGGCGCTTGTACAGGTCCTTGCCGAGGGCGCTGATCTCGGCGGCGTTTTCGGCCAGTTTCTCCTGCCGCCAGCCGTAGGCCACGGCGCGCAGCAAGGCGATCAGGGTAGTGGGAGTGGCGAGCACGATGTTCTGCTGTACGCCGAATTCGATCAGGCCGGGGTCGGCCTCCAGCGCCGCGCTGAAGAAACATTCGCCTGGCAGGAAAAGCACGGCGAATTCGGGAGCGGAGTCGAACTGCTCCCAGTAGGATTTACGGCCCAGCGCGCTGAGGTGGGCCCGCACCTGGCGGGCGTGGTCGGCGAGGCAGGCTTTTCGGGCCGCCTCGTCGCTTTCGACGGCGCGCAGGTAGGCTTCGAGCGGCGTTTTCGCATCCACCACCACGGTTTTGCCGCCGGGCAGGCGGACGATGAGATCGGGACGAATGCGGCCTTCCTCGCCTCCCGCCACGGCCTGGGTGAGGAAATCGCAGTGCTCCAGCATGCCGGCCATTTCCACCACGCGCCGCAATTGCACTTCACCCCAGTTGCCGCGGGCCGCCGGAGTGCGCAGCGCAGCCACCAGCCGGCCGGTTTCGGTTCGCAACTGCGACTGGGACTGGGCGAGCCCGCGCACCTGCTCCTCGAGCGCCGCGTAAGCTCCGATGCGGGCTTTCTCGAGCTCGTGCATGCGGGCATCCACCTTTTCGAGCGAGGCCTTCACAGGCGCCAGCACATTGTCGAGCGCCTGGTGGTGGCGCGCCGCGGCATCGGCCGAAAGCTCGCGCAGACTGGCTTCGGCTTCCCTGCCGCGCCCGCGCAAAACCAGCCAGGCGAGCAGGAATCCCGCCAAAAAACACACCACCGGCCAAATGTTTTGCATCGTTTTCCATTATCGCGCGCGGCAGGTGGGGTGGCACAGGCTTCAGCCGGTGGAGTCTCCTCCTCTTCCTTTGGGATACCGCTCGGAGGTTGCCGCGCGCCGCTGGACGGACGGCGTCCTTACCGGGTACAATCGAATTGCACACGTTATCATATTGACGTTTTTGGAGGACGCCATGGCGCCGACCGGCACGCTCACTGCTTACAAGAGCCACTTATTTCAAATGACGCAGACCACCCCCACCTGTCTGTGGAACGATTCCGCCGCCCTTGACGAATTAGCCTATTCCATCGAGCACGGTGCGGTTGGCGCCACCTGTAATCCCGTAATCGCCGTCTCCATTCTGAAAAAGCAAATGCCGCTATGGCGCGACCGCATCGAAACCTTGATTCGGGAAATGAGCACCGCCACCGAAGACCAGATTGGCTGGAAAGTGGTGGAAGAAATGTCTATCAAGGGCGCGGCGCTGCTGAAGCCCATCTTCGATGCCCAGGGAGGCCGCAACGGCCGGCTCTCCATTCAGACGGATCCGCGCCTTTACCGAAACACGCGGGAAATCGTTGACCAGGCGCTCCGCTTCAGCCAACTGGCGCCCAACATGATCGTGAAGATTCCGGCTACGCGGGCCGGCATCCCGGCCATGGAAGAGGCTACTTATCGCGGAGTGAGCATCAACGCTACGGTTTCTTTCAGCCTGCCGCAGGCCATTGCGGTGGCCGAGGCCGTTGAGCGTGGCCTGGCACGGCGCGAAAAAGAGGGTTTGGACATCCGCTCCATGGGCCCGGTCAGCACCATCATGGTTGGCCGGCTCGACGACTGGCTGAAGGTGCTTCTCGACAAGGAAAACCTCTGCATCGACCCCGGTTATCTGGAATGGGCCGGCGTGGCGGTCTTCAAGAAAGCGTATCGCATCTACCGGGAGCGGGGCTATCGCCTCCGCCTGCTTTCGGCGGCGTTCCGCAATCATATGCACTGGAGCGAGTTCATCGGTGGGGGCGTGGTCATCTCCCCACCTTACGCCTGGCAGGTTCGCTACAACGCCAGCGACGTGGAAGCCGTGCCGCGCATGGACAACCCGGTCGATCCCGAGATCGTCCGGCAACTGACCGCCAAGTTCCCGGATTTCGCGCGCGCCAATTCCGAAGTCGGGATCTCGATCGACGATTTCGATAGCTTCGGCCCGACGCGGCGCACCCTGCGCCAATTTATAGCGGCGGGAGCCGAATTGAACGCCCTAATCCGGGACATTATGATCCCGAACCCGGACAAGAACTAAAACGCTTAGAGGTCGCGGCCGTCCGGACGTTTCGCCGCGGGAGCGGTCAGTTTGTTACGCAATGTCCGGCTGCGCTCTCTCCGGGCGAGTTTACCCTTGCGCTCGCGATGGAAGCGCGCTTTGTCTCCATTGATTGCTGACATGGTGACCCAAGCGTAGCAGAATCCCGGGTCCAGTGGTGCTTGCGCGGCCAACTCATATGGGGCTGTCATTCACCACCCGTGCCCAGTCGTTCGGGGTGTCCGAAGCGGAGCAGCGTTCAAGCCTAGGAATTCCGACACCCGCCAGGCCGGCTTCTCCTTTTCGAAGCCCTTGGCGGTGGCGTCCGGATAAGACAGCCACGAGGCATAGGAGTGGTGGAACCGCGGGTCTTCGGGTCCGATGTGCGTATCTCCGGCGGCGCCGGTTCGCCGTGGGCTTGCGGGCTGGCGAATCTCATAGGCGGCGCGCCCGCGGATCTGCGCCGCGACCCCTTCGATCAGATCGGCCAGCAAGGCGGCCCCGCCGCGCTGCCACCCGATCCGCGAGCAAACCTCCGCTTCCCTTGCAGGGCCTTGCGCCTCCGGTCCCCGGCTGCGCGCCAGGTTCCAATCCAGCGTCCCGGCGGTCAGGATCCCGCCACTCCTCAACACTCCTGCGCCGGATCACTCCAGATAGAGTCATAGCGTTTCCCGTTACTGATTTGGCCCGAATCGGCACAATCACAACGGCTACGGCAACACCGCAGGGCCAATTCGGTGGTATACGCGCTAGACGACCGTGTGTTGCGATCGGGAACAAGTTCCAATCAACTCGGGCCTCTACTCGCTTGCATGACGCTATTCGAATGACCTCGGAGCAGGCTGCAAAACTCTGGCAACTCATTGACTATGACCAGCCGCAGGTTCATCTTGCGTCCGAACGGGGGTGCCCGCCGGAGCCGCGCGCCCCTCAAAGAGCCCCCGAATAAGTCACCGGCGTGAAGGTGATCGACAAGCTGTTCGGGTTGGTGAATTGAATGGATACGGTGGCGGACTTGCCAGGCGCGATGGACGCCGTCGCTACCGTGATGTATGGAATGCCGTTGTAAATGCCGGTGTTGCCTGTCATCGCGACTGTGGCGGTCAGGTTCGTCAATACCACCTGAACAGGGCCAGCGATGAATGTGGTGCCGATATTGGTTACGGTCATCGTTGACGTCCAAACGCCCGTGGTGCGATTCCGGGCGAAGCCCGTTTCGGTGACCGAGACCTGGTTGGATACATTCACAATGTTGGTCAGGGCGAAGCTCACCGTGGGCAACCCGGACACAGTAGCCGTGACGTTGTAGGGCCCGCCCACCTGCGCGTTTGCCGTGAACACCGTGGCCGTGGCCACGCCGCTGGCATTCGTTGGCGCCTGCGTAGTGATTGTGTTATTGGCGAACAGGCCGCTGGCGCCGGAAGAGGGCGCAGTGAAGGTCACCATCACGCCCGATACCGGGTTGTTGTTGGCGTCGGTCACCGTCACCTGCAGGTTGGTAGCGAAGGCCGTGTTCAGCGGCGCGCTCTGGTTGTTCCCGCTGGAGACCGTCACCTTCGACGCCGCTCCCGCCGTATTGGTCAGGTTGAACGTCGCCGAAGCGGTCCCCCCGGATACGCTGGCCGTCACCGTGTAAGCGCCCGCCGTCGCGTTGGCCGTCGCGGTCACGCTGGTGTGCCCGTTGCTGTCGGTTACCGCCGCGATGCTGAAGGTCGCCGAAGCGCCGTTCACCGGCACCGCCGTGAAGGTCACCGTGGCCCCGCTCACCGGGTTGTTGTTGGCATCGGTCACCGTCACCGCCAGGGCGTTCGCGAACGCCGTGGTCACCACGGTGCTTTGCGTCCCGCCGCTGGCGACCGTCACCTTCGACGCCGCTCCCGCCGTATTGGTCAGGTTGAACGTCGCCGAGGTGGTGCCCCCAGATACGCTCGCCGTCACCGTGTAGGCCCCCGCCGTCGCGTTGGCCGTCGCGGTCACGCTGGTGTGGCCGTTGCTATCGGTTATCGCTGGGACGCTGAAAGTCGCCGAAGCGCCGTTCACCGGCACCGCGGTGAAGGTCACCGTGGCCCCGCTCACCGGATTGTTGTTGGCGTCGGTCACGGTCACCGCCAGCGCATTCGCGAATGCCGTGTTGACCGCCGCGCTCTGCGTCCCGCCGCTCGCCACCGCCACCTTCGACGCCGCTCCCGCCGTGTTGGTCAGGTTGAACGTCGCCGAGGTGGCGCCCCCAGATACGCTCACCGTCACCGCGGATGATCTCGCCGGCGCGCACATCGTCCTCGCTGATGTCTTTGAGAGCCTCGCGCACCTCTCTCCCAGATCAGGCTCTCGCTGGGCCAGGAAGCGCTGGGCTGCCTGCGCGTTGCTGAGAATGCCGGCCAGCGGCTGGTTGAGCTCGTGCGCCAGCGAAGCTGCCAGTTCCCCCATGGACGCGACGCGGTTGAGATGCGAGATTTCGTCGCGCGCGGCTGCGGTCTCCAGTTCGGCTCGCTTCCGCCCCGCTTCCGTTTCCCGCGCCTGCCGCCTCTGCCACAGCAGCACGGCCACCAGGATCGATTCCAGAACCGCGCCCAGAGCCGCCAGCATGATCGCCCACCAGTAGTGTTCCCAGATCGAAAAGGGGCGATAGCGCACTTCGCTGCTCGGCGGCAAGCTCGAGACCGGAATCTTCCAGCGTTGGAGCTGCCGCCAGTCGAATATATAGGACCCCGCATTGGCGGGCTGTACCGGAATGTCGGAGGCCTTTTCGCCGGCCAGAATGCGCAGGGCAAGCCGGGCGGTGGCGCCGCCGACCTTCGATGGTTGCAGCAGATGGCCGCCGAGGGCGCCGGCTCCCATTGACAAGTCGGTAAGTTCCATAATCGGAGAGTTACTGACCGGTGACAGCGTGGATACCAGATCGCCCACGAACATGGGATGGCCGGCCGGATCGTACAAGTAGACATAGACCAGCACCACTGTTTGCTGCGGCAGGGCCGCTACCCGGTCCTTCAGTTCGGCTAGACCAAGCCCGGTCAGAGCGATAACCTCCAGCCGGGGAGCTGCTTCGTGCAGGGCGGAGCCTATCGCCGCGCTGTAGGCGCGGCCGCGGCGGAAGCGCCGCACACCAAGGCGATGTGCAGGGTCCCGGGCAGAATGCGGCGGATCACATCGAGATCCTCGTGCACCTCCCCTGAGACAAGCGCACCGGTCACCTCCGGCTCCTGCCGGAGGTCACCGTAGTCACGGGAGCCTACTCCGCAAAACACCAGAGGCGTCCCGGGCCACAGCGCATTTCGGAGCGGCAGGGCGGCCCGCATCGTCTGCGGCTCCAGCACGATGATCACGTCGAAGCGCACTCCGGCATACTTGGCCTGGAACCACGAGAGCTGGGCGGCGGTGAGGCCGGAGACGCCCCCGGCCCTCAGCGCAATGTAGTCCGCGGAAATAGAAATACCCGGATCTCCGGCTCGAAGGGTGGATTGGATGTTCTCCAGAACCAGGGTGGAAACCGGTCTTCCCGGAGGATCGGGGAGTAGAACGAGGACGCTGCCGCGGCCCGCGGCCGCACTTGCGACGGGCACAAACAAGGCTAGCAATGCGAGCATGCAGCGAATCACGTAGTGGATGCTATTGTACACCGGGGGCGAGTGCGTCCGCGATGGCGTCGAGCAGCGTCGCGGAGTCCATCGGTTTGCCCAGACACAACGGAGAGCCGGCGTCCCGAAGGGCGTCGCGCGTCCTGCTCTCATCTTCAGCAGTCATGAAGATGACAGGAACTACAATCCCGGCTTCACGCAACATCCGCGCCAGGGTCAGGCCGCTCACACCACCCAGGTGGATATCCAGCAAAAAACAATCGACATTCGTGATATCGGGGCTGTGCAGGCATTCCTCTGCGGAGGCGAAAACCGACGTGCAATAGCCCGCCGACCGCAGCAACCGGCTGACGCCCTTGCAAACCGATCGGTCATCGTCCACCAGGGCGATGTGTTGCCTCATTCAGGCAATATAGTACGCCGGCTGGGGGTGCCGATACTATTGGGCTTTAGGGCAATAGCGGCCGGGTGGGTCCCAACAGCGCGACGCTGGCGCAAAGCAGGATGAGTCCTTGCATCGCCACGGCTGTTCTCCTCCGTTAGCCCCATTCGGCAAGCCCTCTGCGGCAGGGGAAGGGAAGTTTCTGGAACACCTCGAACGCAGTC
>JBEKYD010000088.1:0-25197 GCA_049511335.1 Bryobacteraceae bacterium
GGCCATCCTAGAACCCTTGTCCAGTCGTGTTCCCTCACCCTCTCAGGCTAGCCAACGGCCACCCCTCTGAGAAAGCTGGCCTTTCGGGCAGGTTGTCGGATTCCTGCGCAGAGCCCGTTTTCCGATGGCAGTCGCGGGTCAACCTTGTAGGGCGGGCCCCCTGGCCCGCGCGGGACGCCCTCGTCCCGCTCTTCTGCCCTGGAATCAGCTTTCGGACGGGCGGATGCGCGACCAGGGGGTCGCGCGCGGACGAGGGCGTCCGCCCCCCAACTTATCCCGGCCGCTCTTTTGGCTACAAATAAGTGACATGCGGCACGTGCCTGTGCCGGCGCTACCGCGGCACAACCTTTCCATTTAGCTTATAAACCACCCCGCCCTTCATCACGAACTGAACGTGCTCCAGCTCGGTGATGTCGGCCAGGGGATCGCCGGCCGTGGCGACCAAATCGGCAAAGCGGCCCTCTTGCACGGTGCCGATCGCGTGGCGTCATTTTCCTGGACGGTCCGAATTCTCCAGGCGAGATCAGGAGTTCGGAATCTCGACGCGGCACGCACGAGTGCGTCGCAGGAGTGCGTGCGCCACGCCTTTAGCTACAACCGCTGGTCCCGCCGCAGTTCCCGCACTTATAGCAGCTTCCGTTGCGGGTCATGATGGAGCCGCATTCGGCGCACAGCGGAGCGTCGGTCACGAGGGAGGCGAACGGCAACTGTTGTTGCGGGTCGGTTTCGGTGGCGCGCAGCGTGGGGGTATCGCCGGCTTCGGTGATGGCGTATTCGGGGCCCAGGAATCTTGCGCCCAGCCAGCGGAAAATGTAATCCATGATGGACTTGGCGTAGGGAATCTGGGGATTGCCGGTCCATCCGCTGGGCTCAAAGCGCACGTGGGCGAACTTATCCACCAGGAACTTCAGCGGCACGCCGTATTGCAGGTTGAAGCTGACCGCGGTGGCGAAGTTATCCATCAGGCCGGAAATGGTCGAGCCTTCCTTGGCCATGGTGATGAAGATCTCACCGGCGGAGCCGTCATCGTACATGCCCACCGTGATATAACCTTCGTGGCCGCCGATGGAAAACTTATGCGTGATCGCGCGGCGCTCGTCGGGCAGCTTGCGGCGCACCGGGCGGTAGACGACTTTCTCCACCGGAGCCGCGGTGGCGGCCGGCGTGGGCTTCTTTTCGCTTTTGCCGGTGTTGAGCGGCTGCACCTTTTTGGAGTTGTCGCGGTAGATGGCCACGGCCTTCAGACCGAGCTTCCAGCTTTCGGTGTAGGCCGCCATGATCTCCTCCACCGTGCATTCCTCGGGCATGTTGATGGTCTTCGAAATGGCGCCGGAAATGAACGGCTGCACCGCGGCCATCATGCGTACGTGGCCCATGTAATGGATGGAGCGCGTGCCGTTCTGCGGGCGGAAGCTGCAATCGAAGACGGCCAGGTGTTCCGGCTTGAGATCGGGCGCGCCTTCGATGGTGCCGGCGGCGTCGATATGGCTCACGATCTTTTCCACCTGGGCGGCGGAATAACCGAGCTTCACCAGCGCGGCGGGCACGGTGTTGTTGACGATCTTGATGACGCCGCCGCCGACCAGCTTCTTATACTTCACCAGGGCGAGATCGGGCTCGATGCCGGTGGTGTCGCAATCCATCATGAAGCCGATGGTGCCGGTGGGAGCGATCACGGTCACCTGGGCGTTGCGGTAGCCGAAGCGCCGGCCGGATTCGTAAGCATCGTTCCAGCACCGCTCGGCGCCTTCGTAGAGGGCGGTGGAAACGTTATGGCGGTTGATGCGTTCCACCGAGTCGCGATGCATACGGATCACTTCCAGGAAAGGCTGCTGGTTGACGGCGTAGCCGGCGAATGCGCCCACCGATTCGGCGATGCGCGAGCTGGTGAGATAGGCTTGGCCGCACATCACGGCGGTGATGGCGCCGGCGATGTCGCGGCCGCGCTCGCTATCGTAAGGCACGCCGAGCGACATCAGCAGCGCGCCGAGGTTGGCGAAGCCCAAGCCCAGGGGACGGAAGTTGTGCGAGTTCTCGGCGATTTTCTCGGTCGGGTAGCTGGCGTTATCGACGATGATTTCCTGCGCCATGATCATGGTGTCGACCGCGTGGCGAAATGCTTCGACATCGAACTGGCCGTCCGGCCCGACGAACTTCATCAGGTTCAGCGAGGACAGGTTGCATGCCGAATCGTCGAGGAACATGTATTCCGAGCAGGGGTTGGAAGCGTTGATGCGCGCCGTGTTCTTGCACGGGTGCCAGCGGTTGACGGTGGTATCGAACTGCATGCCGGGGTCACCGCACTGGTAGGTGGCATCGGCGATCTGGCGCATGAGGTCGCGCGCCTTATAGCGCTTTACCGGTTGCCCGGCGCCGACCGACTTGGTCCACCAGTCGGAATCGCTCACCACCGCATCCATGAAGTCGTCGGTGGCGCGCACGGAATTGTTGGCGTTCTGGAAAAAAATGGAGCTGTAGGCTTCGCCGTCGAGCGAGGCATCGTAGCCGGCATCGATCAGCGCAAAAGCCTTTTTCTCCTCCTTGGCTTTGCACCAAATGAATTTTTCCACGTCGGGGTGGTCGGCATTGAGGATCACCATTTTGGCCGCGCGGCGGGTTTTGCCTCCGCTCTTAATCACCCCTGCGAAAGCGTCGAAGCCCTTCATGAAGGAAAGCGGACCGGAGGCGCGGCCGCCGCTCGAGAGCATGGCGTCGTCTTCGCGCAGGGCGGAGAGATTGGTGCCGGTGCCGGAACCCCATTTGAAAAGCATGCCTTCGGTTTTGGCCAGATCGAGGATGGACTCGAGCGAATCCTTCACCGAGACGATGAAGCAGGCCGAGCATTGCGGGCGCACCACGCCCCGTTCCAGCTTCGAAACGCGGGCGGCGGCCTGATCGTAGATCCAGCCATAGCCGCGCGCTTCCTTTACCCCCACGTTGAACCAGACCGGCGAATTGAAGCAGGCCTTTTGCGTCAACATTAAGTGGGCCAGCTCGGCGCGAAAGTTTTCGCCATCCTCGGCGGTTTTGAAGTAACCGTCTTTCCTGCCCCAGCTCGCGATGTTGTCGACCACGCGTTCGACCAGTTGGGCCACGCTGGTTTCCCGTTCCGGGCCGCCCAGCTTTCCATAGAAGTACTTGCTGGCGACGATGTTGGTGGCGGTTTGCGACCACTCCACCGGGACTTCCACATCGCGCTGCTCGAAGATGACGGAGCCCTTGTCGTTGCCGATCGAAGCGGTACGCGTCTCCCAGCGGACCTCGTCATAAGGAGTCTTACCGGCTTCGAGCCGGGCGGTGAAATAGCGGGGGAAGGAAACCCCCGTTTGAGACGGTGTTTGCGTGTTCAAAACTGATTCCATTTTCGCAAATGCTACGGCAATCTGGCCCATCGAAGATCCTTTCCTCCGAAAGAAGTGCCCCTTAGGGAAACATTCGTAATGTTCCCCCAACATATAGTGCGAGGTCAAGAAATTTATCTATATGCAGTGTGTTGAGGTTACAGAGAAGTGCCAGGAAAGAAAAAATGGGGACAGGTGTTCCCCTGTGGCAAGAGCGGTCATAACGCAAGTTTTGCAGCGTGAAAAATGACAGAGTGGGGTTTGTATATGTTTGTACACTTCGGCGCCGCGACGAGAATTTTGTTCTCGTTTCCGCACGACAGCGCCATTCAGACTTCCTCGACTTCTGGCTTCTTGACCTCCATATCCCGCAGGGATATCAAGGGCGCAGTTCCCGGGTTAATCGGAATCGGAGCTACGGGGGAGCTTCGAAACCGATTTGGCGGCCAAACGAGCGGCCGGTGACTGGTCGCGTTTGCGGCGCCGCAGCAGCACCAGACCCGCCAAACCTGACACGCTGCCCAACGCAAGCATGGCGGAGGGCGGCTCGGAGTTGGCGATCACCTCGACTTCATAGCCCGACGGACTGGGATCGATATAGAAAGAGGAACCAGGCAGGTAGGACGCCTGCGAGCCGACCGTCTCACCATAGCCAATGTAGTTGATCCCCGGTGTGTCCCCAATAGCCGCGGGGTCGGCGAACGCCCAGGAGTCGTCGCCATCGAGGGTAGACGACCCGCTGAAAGAGAGCCAGTAACTACCGGCGGGGAGCACCCGTATCATGAAGAGGGTCACCCACCCGTCGAACCAGGCGGGGAGGGTGATGGTGGTTTCGGCGATCTCGCTGGCCGCGGTCACGCCCGCACCGATGCTGGTGGTGAGATAGGCGGTAGCCTCACTCGGCGCTCCACTATCGTTGTCCAGCAGCGCCAGAATCGTCAGATCGGTAGTCTCGACGGGCGACGACCACCCGACCGCCAAGCCATCGGCGCTGATCCAATTCGAGGCATTGCCGGTGATGGAGAGGAGGATATCCGCACGGGCCGCAAAACCGGAGCCGAGAAACAAGCCGATGACAAAAACTGGCCTCGCGGCGCGGCGCGAAAACGAACAGTTTTGCATATTCGAGTAGTGCCGGCGACGGCGGGAAAATCGCAAAGAAGTTCGCCCGAAAACGGGGACGCGTGGTTCGATAATCCAGGTGGACCAGGCGCTTCCGCCTGCCACTGCCAGCCCATGTAAGGCTATCGGCGTTGCAATCCGGGATCAGGATCCGGCGCCCGGCGACTGGCTGCTGGCCCTCGCTTGACCGCGGAGTGCGGCTTCCAATCCCTTGACGTCGATATCGATGAACTGGCGCGAGTAGCGGATCAGGCCCTGACTGCGCAACCGGGTCATTTGATAGGTGACGATCTCGCGCGAGGTGCCCACATATTCCGATACGGTGTGATGCGTGAGCCCGGGCATGCGCACCACGCCGTCCGGGCGCGCTTGGCCCAGCGACGAGCCCAACTGCAGCAGGGCCGCCGCCACGCGCTCGGGAGTTTTCAGGACAGCCATGGTCTCAATGCGGTCCGCCAGTTCCCGCCCCAGACGCAACACGTATTGCGACAGGGCGACGCCGAAGCGCGGCTCGCGTTCGATCTGCTGTTCGATTTCGGCTCGGGTCCAGCTCATCAACGTCACGCTGTCGAGCGCGGTGGCCGATTCGCCCTGCGAAGGCGAACCCAGCAAACAGGATTCGCCGAACAGGCCCTCGGAAGGTACGATGCGGCTGACGACCTGTTTTCCATCGGGGGTCGTGGCACTGATCTTAACGCGGCCGGTCACCACCAGGTAAAGCAGCTCCACCGGCCGCCCGGGGGGATAAATCAAGCCCCCTTTGGGCACGGCTTCGACCGGCTTGTGCGCCAAATAGGTTAACGGATCTTCCTGCGGTAGTGGCATTGGAGTCCCTTTTATTCGCCCTGAGCGGTTTTCACACGTGTTCCTTTACTCTTGATGATACCGGTTTTTGATTATCCCCGGTTTTCACGGTTTTCACACGTGATACACTACGATTTCGCCCTTCCAGAATGCTGCTTGCCAGAGAATTCGTCGCCTACATCTCGCGACAACTCGTACAAAAGCTGATCCCGTCCACTATTGAGACTCCCAACCCGGCGGCGGTGGCCGGGAAAGTGGAGGCTGTCATTGCCGCGGAGTTGGCGGTGGAGGATCGCCTCAACGACGAGGTGCGCGACGTTCTGAGCCAGTACAGCGAGTACATGCGCCGGGAAGGGGTCAGTTATCAGGAAATGTTCCGGCGCATCAAGAACACGCTCATTCAGCAGCGCAAGGTGATTCGCGCTTCGGGCCGGGACACGGGCGATGCCATGAAGCTGTCGCGCGATAAGGTCACCGATATTTCCCACAAGCTCGTCGAAATGCTGCGCCGGAGTCGCGATCTCCGCTTGAAAAACAAGGACTCCAACGCGGTGCGCCTGGAAATCGTGCGGTTGATCACCGATCTACTGATGGCGGAAGACAAGGTGGATCGCGCCGCGCGTCTCAAGATTCGCTCCCAAAAGCGTGAAATCCCCGAAGGCAGCGAGGAGTGGGACCTGCTCCACCGGCGCTACTACTCCGAAGAACTGAAGAAACTCGGCATCGATCTGGCGAGGTAGTTTTCAGTTCTCAGTCGTCAGTTCCCAGTCGCACCGGCCGGACGCCTGCACAATTTCGCGCGACCCCCTGGCCGCGCATTGCCTCAGGCGAAAACATCGGCCGAACGCACGTGCCCGAAGCGCTATTGCAGCGGAAGCGACACGGTATTACTCACCTGGCCGTTGACGGTGATCGTCAGGGTGGCGTTCGAGGCGGGCGGCAAGCCGGCGGGGACCACGAACCCGACCGAATCGATTCCAATCGAACCCGCCACCACGGAGGCGTTCGTCGGCGTAATGGTCTGGTCGTTCAACTGTACGGCGATGGGATCGGTGAGCAGGATACCGCCGGGAGCCGGAAAGCCATCCGGGAGCGGCGTGCTGGTAGGACCAAAGCCGGTGCCGTATACCGTGACGGTCTCGCCCGCCACGGCCGGTGAGCTGGAAGTCACCTGTGTGCCGTCGGAGTGGAAAGCTACGGCGCAGGTCTGGCCGTTGGCGGACTGGCCAAAGATCCCGGGCGCATCCTCTACGACCGTGATCGGTGCGGTGGTATTGGGCTCGCCGGCGATGCTGACGGTGAGCGTGGCGGGGCCAATGGCGGTCTCGGCGGGGAGCAGGAAATTGATCTGCGTGGGGGAAACATAAAAGAGCGGCAGCACGCTATCGCCAATCGTCGCCGTCAAGCCGCCCAGCGTCTGGGTCATCGGGGAAGTGGGACCGCTCGCGACGGTGGACGCGAGATTGAGGCCGAACACGGAGATGATCGAGCCGGGCGCGACGCCTGCCACGGGAGTGACGCCGGCGCCGTTGATGATGCCCCCCGGCGAGAGGTAAGGCACCTTGGAGAAAGAAGCCTGGACGCTATGCGGCACGCTCATGGCAAGCTGTCCGCTGGGTATGGTGCCGCCCAGATCCCCCGAGAAGTTGAGAAAGCGGTAGCCGGGCATGGCCGCGACGCTCACATTGACGGTGGTCCCGGAATCGTAGAACCCATCGGGTGATGCGGGCGCCAGCGTCCAGGAAGCTCCGCCCGTGGGCGTCGCCGCGGTCGCCAGAAGATTCATGAGGTGGTAATTGGCGACGATGGCGGTGGGCGCGGCCGTCAGGGTGTAGGTGAGATCTCCCGTGGCGCCGTTGGACCAACCCAGGAAATCTTCGCGCGATACCGCGTTCAGGGGAACCGAAGCGGGCGCGCTCACCGTCACCACGTTACCCACGGCCTGTTGGACATTGCACGGCACATTGCAGGCCGCGCCATTCACCAGGACCGCGGTGGCCGCCGCGCTGGCGATGGTCACCTGGCCGACGGGCGTATAGGTGGCCGTCAACCGCATGCCGGTCGCCACGGCGCTGGCGGGCACCGCCAGGGTTTGGGAAGCGGGCCCGCCGTTCGACCATGCGCTGAACGCCCAGATGCCGCCTTTCGAATCGGTCTGCTGCGCCGGCGCCGAAAACGTATGCGTGTCGCCCACGCCCCAGGTGAAGTTGGGCGAGGGCCAGTTAGTGCGCCCGTCGATGGTCAAACTCAATCCGGTGGGAGAAGTGAAGAAGGAAACCGGCACGCCTTGGACGAACGTTGCCGTCACCGTGACGGGCATAAAGGTTGCCGGCACGGTGTACGCGTGCGTCTGCGCTCCGCTATCGCTCCAGGAAGAGAATACCCACGGGTTGCCGGTCTGATCCAACTGCGGCGAGATCACGCCCAGCGTGTGCACCGTGTTGAAGCCCCAGAATTGCAGTGCCGGAGTCCACATGGCGTTGTGGTCCGCCAGGATTTGCAAGCCGGCCGGCACGGTGGCGAGATTCACGTTCGCGGCCGGAGCAAAGCCGGGGTATACGGACATGGGGCCGTTCATGGCCACGGTGATCTGATATCCCAACACGGTTTCGCCGGCGCCCACCGCGGACCATCCGGTGAAAACGAAGCCCTCATTGGGGAAGGCCTGCACCACCGCGGTGCTGCCCGCGCCCAAGTAAACCTGTTGCGTGGAGGATACGGTAAGGGCAGCATACGGCCCCCAAAAGGTCGGTGAGGTCGACGGGTTATTGTTGAGATTGCCGCTGACCAGCGAAATAAACGACGAGCCGCCGTAGGAGACCACATCGCTGACTGCGTACGTGGTGCCGGGGGACCATGGCCCGAGGAACACCCCGTTGTTGATGACGACGTATCCCGGGCCTCCCGTGCAACTGGTGGCGCCGCCGCACGAGTAAAACGAAACGGTCAGCGCATAAGCCACGCCAAAGTTCACCGTGTACTTGGTGATGGAGGGATCGGCGGTGATGATCACGCTCGTCGAAGTGTAAGTTCCACCGCTCCAGGCGATATTCGAGTAGGTCAGTTCGGTGTTCGGCAAGGCGCCGTTCTCCATGACACTGGGAATCGCTAGGATGTGCGGGCTGCCGGCGGGCCAAGTGAAGCTGGTCGCTTGGTTATAAGATTGTCCGTCCACCAGGAAATAGGCGCCGGCCGGCACCGGGGTAATCGTCGTCACGGAAGTGGACTGCGCCAACGCTCCCACCGCCAGCGCGCCGGCCAGAGCGGCGCATCGAAACCACTTTGCCATCGCCAAGCCTGCCATCCGAGAGAAGCAATTGTTCATGACCACCTTATAACCCTCCCGTAGCACCCGCACCGCGGAGCTATCCGAGCGCCCGGTAACTGCGTTTACGGCTGCAGTATACGAGTAAATACTCGGAAATACATGACTAACTTTGGTAATGGTGCGATTGCTAGCCATTTCGATCATTGATTCTGTTCCAAGGACAATCTGTAATCGGAATGTTCGAAGAGTCTGCCTATGCGCTTCAACAGGTTGTCCCTCAGCTTATGGCTCGCGGGCTGGATCGCGAGCGCGTCTCCCCTATTCGCCGCTAGTCTTGGAACGGTTGTCCCGATCGGTGGAACCGCTTCCGATATCGTGCTGGACGAATCGCGCGGCTATCTCTACATCGCCGATTTCGGATCCAACACGATCGACTTCCTGTCGCTCTCGGATCTGCAGATCCACACGTCGCTCAACGTGGCGCCGCAGCCGGGCGCGCTGGCGATGTCGCCCGACGGGTCCTACCTGGTGGTGACGCACTACAACGCGACCGCGTCCGGAACCACGGCCGGAAATCTCGTCACCATTATTAATCTGGCCAACGATACACAAATGACCTTGGCTACCGGGGAGCCGCCCCTGGGCGTTGCTTTTCTCAACGTGCCCGATACGCGCTATCCTTCCGGCATTGCCGTGGTGGTGACTACGGCCAACATCTGGGAATTGGATCCGGTGAGTGGGCGCCTGACGTTGCTGACGAGCCTGGCGAATGTCTCGACGAATCTGCCGGCGCAGGCGCCTGCTTCTCCCGGACAGATCACTGAAGCCGCCCTGGCGTCGAATACCGCGGGGGACGGACTTTCCATCTGGGGTATCGGCGGCGCCACCACCGGCACCTCCCAGATCGTCTTCAAGATCGACGGGCACAGTTGGCCCAACGCGCCCGACGTTTATCCCATCGATTACATGTCTTCCCCGCCGCTACTGCCGCGCGTGAGCGTGGCCGCCGACGGCTCGTACGCCATGGTGGGGTATTCGCTGGTGAATTTGAACGGCATTATCGGGCGATTCCCCAATATTGTAACTTCCAAAAACATTACAGGCCACGCCATCGATTCCACCAACGGCATTCTTTATGGCCAGATTCCCGATGCGACTCAGCCTTCCGGTCCGGTTGCGGCATCTTCTTCGCCCACCGTCTTGCCGGGGCTCCTCATCATGTCGGCGAACAATATGGCGGTTCAGGACCGCCTGGTTCTGCCGGAGAACCTGGTCGGCCGCGCCGTTCTGAACGCGGCCGCCACGGTGATGTATGCCATTTCCGAGAGCGGGGTAACGGTGATTCCGGTGGGCAGTCTGAATCGATACCATCGCTTGAATTCGTCGGCCGCGGACGTGTTGCTGGAAACTAATTATTGCAATCGCAGCACGGTGACCGGCACTTTTACGCTCAGCGACCCGGGCGGCAATCATACCGACTTCTCCATCACCTCGCCGGTAAGCGGCGTCACCATATCGCCGGCCTCGGGAACCACTCCGGCCACCATCACCGTCACCGCCAGCCCGAGCGCTTTTTCGACCGTCACCGGGACTTCCCCGGTGAACCTCACCGTCAATTCCGTGAGCGCCGTCAATGCCGCCAAGACCGTGCGCGTGCTGGTGAGCAATCCGGACGTGAACCAGCGCGGCACCATCGTCGATGTGCCGGGTGTTCTGGGCGACATCGTCGCCGACGCCTCGCGCAACCGTTTCTACATCGCCCGCGAGGATCAGGACCAGGTATTGGTCTTCGACGGCAGCACCAACAAGCAGATGGCTACGCTCCCGACCGTTACCACGCCGATGTCGCTCGCCATCACCAACGATTCGCACTACCTGCTGGTGGGCCATAACGACTCGCAGTTGGTAACCGTGTACGATTTGGATGCCCTCCAACTGGTGTCCGCTATCGTATTGCCGGGTGGACACTACGCGCGGTCGCTGGCGGTTTCGAACAGCGCCATTCTGGCCCTGGTGCGCGACGAAGGAACCGGAACCGGGGCCGTCGACAGCTTGGACATTGCCACCGAGCTGGGCACCAAGCTGAGCAGCCTGGGGGCCTACGCAAACTCGGTCTCGCCGCAATCCGCGCTGGCCGCCGCGCCCAACGGCGCCACCGTGCTTCTGGCCGATCCGGCCGGCACGGTGATGCTCTATTCGGCCGCGTCTAACACGTTCACCGTGGCGCGGCAGGACTTCACTGCGCTTGGCGGCGCCATCGCGGCATCCTCTTACAACCAATATATAGTGGGCAACAATGTGTTCAATGCCTCGCTGGTGCCGGTCGGCACGCTAGCGGAATCGGGGGGGAGTTCCTCGGGCTTCTTGTTTACCGGCCAAGGCGGGTACTTCGCCACGGCGGCTTCCAACACCAGCCCGGGTGTGATCCAGAACTACACCACCAGCCTCACCGGAGGCGCCAACCCGATCGCCATGGTGGAAGCGCCTTTGCTTCCCAGTGTCAGCGCCAGCGCCAGCGGCAGCTCCACCTCCAGCACGAGTTCCTCTTCCTCCTCCACCTCGTCGACCAGCACCACCTCGGCCGCGATGACCTTCACCCGAACCGTGGCCGCCATGCCGGCCGACAACACGGTCGTAGCTCTGACCACGTCCGGGTTCACGGTGCTTTCCGCGAATTATGGCGCGAGCGCCCCGACGCCCATCATTTCGAGCGTGGTGAACGCCGCCAACAATTCCACGGCTCTGGCGCCGGGCGCCCTGATCAGCGTTTACGGCACTTCCATGAGCCCGGTCAACGTGGCCACGTCGCAGATTCCGCTGCCCACCGCGTTGGGCCAGTCCTGCTTGAGCGTCAACGGAACGCCGGTGCCGCTGCTGTTTGTCTCCGGCACGCAGGTGAACGCGCAGTTGCCCTATAACGTCGGGGGCAATGCCGCGCTCAGCATCCACACGCCGGGCGGTGTCAGCAATAACTATAACTTTACCGTTGGTGTGGCCGCGCCCAGCATCTTCATGAGCGGCACCGCGGGGCCGCTGACCGGCCTCCCCACGATCGTGCGCAACAACAACAACCAACTGGTTACGCCCACCAACCCGGTTTATTACAACGACTCGCTCACCATTTACGCCAACGGGTTGGGCCTGACCAGTCCCCAGGTCACCGCCGGATCGCCCGCGCCTTCGAGTCCTTTGGCGAGCGCGGTGTTACAGCCCACGGTGACGTTGGGCGGCGTCAATCTGAATGTCAGCTACGCCGGCCTGATGCCTGGTGGAGTCGGTGTGTACCAGATCAACGCCAGCGTACCGTCCGGGGTTCCCCAGGGACTTTCGGTGCCGCTGGTGATTAACCAAGGCGGAGCGGCCTCCAGCGTAAACGTTCGCGTGGTGGGCAACTAGGCGCCACTGGAAGGAGAAGCATATGAAGATAGCGGTCTTGCGAGTTTTGGCGCCGGCGGCTTTTTGCGCGGCAGCCTTTGCCCAGCAGTGGGAGGTGGGCGCGGTGGGAGGCGCGAGTTTTCTGAATACCGTGCCCGTTTCGAGCTCGGGCGGCTCGGCCAGGGCCGGGTTCGCCCCGGGTGTTGCCGGTGGCGCTTATTTCGGACAGAATCTCTACTCAAACTTGAGCGGCGCGATCCGCTACGACTTTTTCCAGAGCGACCTGAAGCTTTCGAGCGGTGGGACGTCGGCCACCTTCACCGGCATCGCGCACGCCATTCACTATGACCTGATCTGGCACACGCGGCGCAGCGAATCCGCAACCCAGTTTTACGTGACGGTGGGCGGCGGGATGAAGCTCTTTCAGGGGCTAGGCTCGCCGGAAGCCTACCAGCCCCTGATGCAGTTCGGCTATTTCACCAAGACTCACGCCGCCGAACCGATGGGCACGGCCGCCGCTGGGCTGACGTACCGGCTAGGGCCGCGCATGTTCCTGCGGTTCGAAGTCCGGGACTTCATCTCACCGTTTCCAACCGCGGTGTTGACGCCGGCGCCGGGCGCCAAGTACGGCAGCATCCTGAACGACCTCACGCCGATGGTGGGCATCAGCTACGCGTTCTAGCCAAGGCCGGCTGCTAGCCTGCCGCTCTCGGCGAATCAGTGCGGCGCGAGCCTGGTGGCGCTGATCGGGGATAGGGAGGCTTCTCCGGATGGCGGCGAATCGTTCAGCCGCATGGCTCCCATGCGCAACTGGCGCGCTTCCGCCGGGGTAAATCCCAGGCCGAGCGCCACATCCTCGATTCCGTGGGGATTCAGCGCGGCCCGCATCACTCCGTCGGTCTGATGTTTCAGGCCCAGTGTGTGTGCAATCTCGTGAATCAGCACGCAGGCTAAGACCAGGGATGGCCGCCGGCGCTGGTTGGCCGCAAAGGCCTCGATTACGTTCTGCGGTAATCCGACGGTGTCCGACACCACAATCGTGAGCCGATTCTGAGCTCCCGGACAGACCGTTGCAGCTCCCAGCCAAAGGACGCCGATCCGGAGTTTGCTCGCTTTCACAACAGCGCTTCCTGATCAATACGCGCGGAATGCGGCGAATCGCCGCCAATGGAAACGCGGGCGGGAAACCAGGTGGGACAGACGATCGTTTTCTGTCGTCTGTCGAGCGTTGCGGCCCGACGAGACTCTGACAGACCACAAAAAACGATGGTCTGTCCAGGTCTGTCCCACCTCTGGGTCACCCAGGGGTTGGCAGGTTAGAATCGGATCAGCATGAAAGGCCCTCCTCCATGGCGGATGCCGCCGGCGAAGTGACCCTCCTGCTGGCGGAGATGCGCTCCGGCCGCAAAGATGCGCTGGACCGTTTGCTGCCGCTGGTTTACTCCGAGCTGCGCCGGCTGGCGGCTCGGTATCTCAAAGACGAACGCGCGGGCCACACTCTCCAGCCCACCGCGCTGGTCCACGAAGCGTTTCTCCGGCTGGCGGGCCAGGACCGCGCCAACTGGCGGAATCGGGCGCAATTTATGGGCATTGCCGGCCAACTCATGCGCCGGATCCTGGTGGACCATGCCCGAGAACGCTGCGCCGCCAAGCGCGGCGGCGCCCGCGTCACGCTGGACGAGGCTATCGAAAACCAGTGCGCCTGCGTCTCACAACCTGAGGAGATCCTGGCCGTGGATGAAGCGCTGGAGCGTCTGTCGCAGCTTGATCCACTGATGATGATCGAGAATTTCCGGTGACCGGGCCGGCGCGAGGGCAGGAATAGACTAGCCGCCCAACTGTATCCAAAGAGCTACACTTCGGCGATTGACTTCGCCCAAAACCGTGGCAAGCTATATCTAGGTGACTCGCATATGAATATGGCGCGCATAGTTGGGGTTGCGGTAGTGGCCTGCCTCGCGACTTGGGCAGCTTGGGCTCAGCCCGTGATTTCGGCGAAGTCGGGGGTGGTGGCCTATCAGGAAGGGCAGGTCGCGCTGGACGGGCAGAACGTGGAACCGTCCATGACACACTTTGCCGACGTCAAAGAGAACAGCGTGCTGACCACCGAGCAGGGCCGCGCCGAGGTTTTGCTCAATCCGGGTGTGGTGCTGCGGCTGGGCGAGAATAGCGGGCTCAAGATGGTCACCAACCGGCTGATCGACACGCGCGTGGAGTTGACCGGGGGCTCGGCGGTCGTCGATGTGATGCAGGTGGCCAAGGACAACAACGTAACCGTGGTGGTGGGAAATGCCGCGGTTTCTCTTCCCAAAGCCGGCATCTACCGTTTCGACACCCAACCGGCGCAGGTCAAAGTGTTCAAGGGCAGCGCGGACGTCGAGATCGGAGGCCAGCCTGTCCCGGTGGCGGCTGGCAGAATGTTGTCCCTCGCCGATGCCTCGGCACAGCAGCAAAAATTCGACACCGAAGACACCGATGCGCTGGACCGCTGGGGCCATCGGCGAAGCGAATACATGGCCATGGCCAATGTATCGGCTGCGCGCCAGTCATTACAGTCGGGATCGGCCTTTTACCCGACCGTTTATCCGGTGGCCGGCATCGGCCCCGGCATGGGGTGCATGTCGTCGTGGAGCTACAACATGTGGTACGGCATGCCGACCTACATTCCATGCAACGGGATGTTCATGGATCCGTATGGGTTTCCATACTATAGCCCGTTCATGGCGGGTTATGCCGGCTGGTATCCGGGAGGCTACGGCTGGATACGGAATGGCGGCTACGGTGGCGTTCCGGGATCTACTCTGGGAGTGGTGGGCCGCCCTGGAAGACCGGTTGGCGCCCCCAGCCGAGGCTTGGCAGGAGTGGGTACCCTCAATAACGGCCGTGGCGTCAGCGGAGCAGGCGCGGTGCGAAGCGGCGGCTTTGGCGGGGCCAGCGCGGCTCGATCGTCGGGCGGCGGCGGTGGCTTTGGCGGAGCAGGCGGTGGCGGTGGCCACGCATCGGCCGGAATGGGCGGCGGCGGTGGCGGTGGCGGGCATGCCGGCGGTGGTGGGGGTGGCGGTGGGCACGGCGGAAAGTAATTAGCCGCCAGTCCGTGGCGCCAACCACGAAGGATGTGGCGCACGCACTCGTGCGTGCCGTGTCGAGACGTTTCTCGACACGTGTTTGGAGTCGTGACAGGGCGTCGAAACAAAGCGTCGGCGGGAGTGACAACGCGGCGCGCAAGAGTGCGACCGCGAAGCTTGATGCCTGGAATCGCCCTGAAGCTGAAGGCTAAACGGCCTGTCGGAGGGGCCGATAACGGCGGCTGGCGCGAAGGCCGATCAACTCCGCTACCTTGCCCAGAAGCAACGGAAGATTCTCCGCATAGACCGAAAACTGCTGGCTGTCCGACTTGCTGGTTGCTTGCGGGGCGGAAGTGATCACGGCTGTCGCCGGGCGGTACTCCTTCACACGGGCATAAGCCAAGACGTTGCGCCCGGCATGCTGCTCTCCGGGCTTGAGTTCCGCTTCGCTGAGTACCAAATCGTACCTGCTCTCATCCAGTTTGGCGAGCGCCTCGCCTGGAGTGGCTGCGGCGTCTACGGCGTATCCGCCAGCCTGAAGAATCGTTTGGAGAGCAAGACGAGGGGCTAAGTCCCCATGTACCACCAGAACCCGAGCCAATTGAAGGTTGGGCGGAATCGCTTGGCTCGAGCCGGCGACAAATTTTCTCATGTCAAATCTAGATCTACTGTAACCGAAATCCTGAATTTTGTACCCGTAAAGTTTTGTAAGAAGAAATGCAGAAGTTGCGGTAACTCCTTGCGGCGCAACGTACTGGTCCAAATTGGCCATTGACTTGCCCTCAGCTAGGGCTTTGGTACCGCGGCGGCTACCAGTTTCCGTAGGCAAAAATCTGATGAATTCATAGTTACAACTTTCGGTCCCGCAGTGTATTCTTGGGGAACAAGGCTATGCTGTCTAAGTTCGTCTTCACGCTGGTGCTCGCATCTGTGGCTGGCTTTGCCGCCAGCGATGGCGCTTTTGCCGGGTATGCCGGCACCTGGCTGGTTAAGTTCGCCGGCGGGAATGCGATGATCTACCGGTTGCGGGCGGAAGGTGCCGGATTGGTGGGCTCCGTGCTGCAGCCGAAGGACTTAAGCTACAATTCCAACGGCTACTTCACCCGTATCAGCGCGGAACAGGAAGAAGTGCCGGTTACCGATGCCGCGATGGCGGACAACTCGGTGGAGTTCACCTTCGATGGCGACCGGTACCGCATGAAACTGCTCGATGCCGATCGCGCCACCGTGATTGCCCTTGCCGTGGCCGGGCAAGTGCCGCCCTGGAGACTGGTGCGGGTAACGGCTCACGACGAGCTTG
Source organism: Bryobacteraceae bacterium (assembly GCA_049511335.1). GTDB lineage: Bacteria > Acidobacteriota > Terriglobia > Bryobacterales > Bryobacteraceae > JBEKYD01. The sequence continues at coordinate 16,276 of JBEKYD010000088.1, forward strand.
CCTTGAGCGGTGCGTGGCCGCGAACCGGCGAGCCGGCGCCGGCGGTAGCCGAGGCAATCCGGGAAATCGAGGAGATGGCGGCGCGGGACGAAGCCGTGCGGGTGCCAGATAAATTTACGCCGCAAGAAATGGAAGCGGTGGACCAGGCCAACCGTGCCGGCCTGGAACAGATCCACCAACGCTATGGATGGCCGGCGCTTTCGCTCGTCGGAGAGCGGGCCGCGCACCAATACTTCGTGCTGGTCGAGCACCAGGGCCTGGACCTGCAGCGGGCCCTCCTGGCGGATCTGGAACGGGCCGTGAACCGGGGCGAAGCTTCCAGGCGCGACTACATTCGTCTGGCCGACCGGGTGAATGTGCTCGAGGGCAGGCCGCAGCATTGGGGTACCCAGGCGCACTGCGAAAACGGCCAGGCCGTGCTGGACCCGGTGGACGACCCGGCAGGATTGGCCGACCGCCGTGAGGCGAATTTCCTGGGGACGGTAGCGCACCAGATCAGCGCGCTGGAGCCGTATTGCAGCAGCACAGCGGCGAAGAAATAAGTCGTCAGTTCACATTTATCAGTTATCGGTTAAAACCGCGCTTCGACAATTGCAGCCGCTCGGTCTTAACTGCTGAAAACTGACAACTGAAAACCTTCCTACGCTGCTGCCTTTGCCATCGGCAACGGCTTCACCTTTGCCAGACGGAATGTTTCTAGCGTGCGGATCAGCCACCAGGCCATGTCAATCTCGCCTCGTTTCAGGGCGAATAGGGCCGACGTGGGGTATTCGTGGTGATTGTTGTGCAGTCCTTCGCCGGCAGTGAGGAAGGCGATGGATTGCAGGTTGGTGGCTTTGTTGTCGAAATTCCGGTAGCCAACCATGTGACAGATGCTGTTGATGGACGAATTCAGCAGAACATAGCCGACCACGTGGAAAGTCCAGGCCGCCAGGCCCCACCACACACCGAACATCAGCATGAAAATCGCCATGCCGCCGAAGGCGCCGTACTGCAGGCCCGGGATGCGGTCGAGCAGGTCGGGCTTCCAATCGGGCGTGTATTTGCGAACCGTCTTGGGGTCCTGTGCTTCCTTGCGATAAAAGAAATAGTTGCCGAACAGCACCGTCCACATGCCGTAGATGTAAGGGCTGTGCGGGTCGCCCTGTTCGTCGGAAAAGTGGTGGTGTTTGCGGTGAACCGCGGCCCACTGGCGCGGGACCACGCCGGTGAACAGGGTCAGCTCGAGGTGCATCAACAGCCCGACCACGGGATGCAATTCCAATCCCTTATGGGTTTTGGTGCGATGCAGAAATATGGTCGTGCAAAAGACAGAAATTTGCAGGATCACCAAGGTGATCACAGTCATCCATAGCAGACTCATCCGTTTTCCCTACCGCCTCTCGAATATCTCCAGGACCGATTTTTCTGAATGCACCCGCGGGGAGAACCGAGGAAACGCTCAAAATCGTAGCTCTATCATATCAGATTAGGCCTGGACGACCGGAAGCGTGGCGAAATTGAGCGCATTTTCCGCGGGCGGGCGTCGTGGCCGGGCGTCGTGTTATACTACGGAAGTCTTTCCTGCAGCAATCCAGGAATATTTTTATGCCGAAGCTCAAGACCCACAAAGGTGCGTCTAAGCGGTTCAAGAAAACCGGCACGGGCAAAGTGGTTCGCCAACATGCCTTTGCGCGGCACATCTTGACCTCGAAACCGCACAAACGCAAGAAGAAGCTGCACAAAAGCGTAGTGGCCGATCCAACCAATCAGCCCGCGTTGAAGCGCATGCTCCCCTATTAAAATAGGCTGGGGCATTTTGAGCGGACGGTGCGCGAGGCACGTGCCCGAGCCGCCAATTGACGATGGCTAACCAAAAGGAGATGAAACGTGCCTAGAGTAAAACGTGGTCCCCACCGCCGGGCATCCCGGAAAAAGACGCTGGAACTGGCGTCGGGATATTTTCTAACCAAGAGCAAGCTTTATCGCGCGGCGCAGGAAGCCGTGGAGCGCGGCCTGAAGTTCGCCTACGTGGGCCGCAAGAACAAGAAGCGCGACTACCGGGCGCTGTGGATCGTGCGCATCAACGCCTCCTGCCGTGAAGCGGGGATTTCGTACAGCAAGTTCCTGCACGGCCTCAAGGCGGCCGGGCTCGACCTGAACCGCAAGGTTCTGGCGGACGTGGCGCTGCACGACGACGCGGCTTTCAGGCAATTGGTAGCCGCGGCCCAGGCCGCACTCGAAAAAGCCAACGCCTAAGGCTGAGCGTGCCGGAAGAAGCCATGAGCACATTGGAAGAAGTGGATGCGCTTTCGAGCCTCGAAGAGCGGATCCAGCGCGCCGTCCAATTGGTAGCGAAGCTGCGCAAGGAAAAGGAAGCGGCCGAGGAAGCTGCCGCCCAGGCCAAGGCGGAGACCGCGCGTTTGGCTGAAGAGCTGAAAGCGCTGCACAGCGAGCGCAAGCAGGTCCGCTCCCGCATCGAAAAGCTGCTGGGCCAGATCGACCAGTTGAGCGCCAGCTAGAGCGCCGAGGGCCGGATGGACGCCAGCGCCGATAAACAGACCGTTCGGGTAACTATCCTGAGCCGTCCGTATACCTTGCGCACGGCCGGCGACCCGCGTGAACTGGAGGAGGCCGCCGCCAGTGTCAACGACGTTATGTTGGCCATTGCCGCCAAAGCCCCCAACGCCGATTCCACCCACATTGCCGTGCTCGCCTGCCTGCACCTGGCGGACCGGCTGCGGTCGCTCGAACGCGACTTGGCCGAGCTGAAGTCGCACGTGGACCGCAAGAGCGAGGAATACGCCGGCATGTTGGAACGGCTGCTCGAGAGCGCCGGCGAAGAGCTCTGACGGCGCCGGATACCGGTTCCACGGGCGGCGGTACCCCTACCAATTAAAAACGTTTTCAGAACGTATGCTCCGTGCTAACTTGTAGAGCGCCGTTGTGTTCGCACAATTGGATGGAGGAAGGAATATGCAGAAAAAAGCGACACTTATTGGGCTCTTGTTCCTGGCGGCTGCCGCCATTCCGGCCGGCGTTGCCGATACACCGGGAAGGCATCCGCGTTATTTGCACGCACGCAGCGACCTGCGCGGGGCGCAATGGCTGCTGAGGGTGCACGACGAACCGAACGTCATGGCGCACATTCGCGCCGTGGACCAGGAAATCGACCGGGCCGTATTCGAAATCGACCACTCGGCCGCGCTGGATCGCAAGGACATCCTCGATCATCCACGGGTGGACGAGAGGATGGATCGCCACGGGCGTTTTCGCCGCGCGATGGAGTTGTTGCGGGAAGCACGCGCCGAGATCGACCGCGAAGAGGACAACCCGCGGGCCAGGGAGTGGCGTAACCGGGCGTTCGGCCATATCGACGCCGCCATCGATCAATTGCGGCGCGCCGCTCGCGATTTGCGGATGGATCATTTGGAAGGGTTCTGACGAACCGATCGCAGGCGAAAACGCCTGCTCCACAGCGCCCGAACGTGGTACTGATAGAGCATATACGCGTCTAATCCCGATATGGCTCTTGAAATCCACCAGCGCCAACGCGAAGGCATTACCGTCCTCGATTTGAAAGGCCGCATCACCGTGGGGCCGGAGGCAAGCGCCCTGCGGGAAAAGGTGGCCGACCTCGGTCAGGTTGGAGACCGAAAGCTGGTCTTCAACATGGCTGACGTCGATTACATCGATAGCACCGGCCTGGGCGCATTGGTTATGTGCGCCACCACCCTGCGGAAGAGGGAGGGGAATGTGAAGCTGGTTAGCCTGAATCGGCGGCACATCGAACTGCTGGTGATGACCAAGCTGGCCACCGTGTTCGAAACCTACCCGGACGAGCAGGACGCGATCAATGCCTTTTACCCCGACCGCGAGAACAAGACCTTCGATATTCTCGACTTCGTTCAGAAGATGAAGAAGGAAGAGCAGGCGGGGTCGTAGGCGGAAGTGCAGGCCAAAGGCCTACTCCACGGGGCTACTCCAGGCGAAACACCTCCTTCATCATGGCGAAGCGCTCACCGGGTTCGAGATCGGGAACGGGCTCGAACAGGCGGCTCATGAATTGTTGCCAGCGTTGATTGACCGGGTCGCGGTCCAATTCGTCCCAGGCTTTTTCAAAATCGTCCACGCGCAGACACAGGACGAGATCCTGCCCGCGGCGAAAAATGGAATAGTCGGATATCCCGACGTCTTTCAGTTTGGCCAATAGCTCGGGCCAGACGCGCTGATGCTCGCGCTCGTATTCGGCAATGGCGTCGGGCTTGATACGTAATTTAAAAGCGTAGCGGGGCACAGTTCTCATGTTAGCTCCGATGGGGTCTGCTCGACGGCCCCGGCAACCGCTCCCTGACGGTCGCGGTTAACGCCATTGCGCGCAGAGCTGAGGGCACGTAGCATAGAACGCATGGGAAACCGCTTGCCGCGTTTTGCGGCGCTTGTCTTCACGGCCCTGTTGTGGGTACTTTGCGCGGCCTCCGCACCGCCCGAGTCCGTGGCGGAATTGCACCGCGCGTTCGATCATCCGCCTGACGACAGCCGGATTATGATGCGCTGGTGGTGGTTCGGCCCGGCGGTTGTCAAGCCGGAGCTGGAGCGCGAGTTGCGGACCATGAAGGAAGCGGGAATTGGCGGGGTGGAAATTCAACCGGTGTATCCGGTCGTGCTTGACGACTCCGCCCGCGGGCCGATCAATCTGCCGTATCTCTCCGATGAATTCATCGGCGATGTGCGGTTTGCCAACGATACGGCGCGCGCTCTGGGCCTCCGCGTTGACATTACTCTGGGCAGCGGCTGGCCGTATGGCGGCCCGCATACGACGATGGCGGAAGCTTCCGAGCGCCTGAGGGTAGCTCGCGCCGCTATCGCCGCCGGCGCCACGTCCGTGCCGCTGCCCGTGATCGCCCCTGGCGAAGCCTTCCTGGCGGCATTCACCGGCGCGAGCCGCCTGAAAATAGCCGCGGGAGGATCGGTGGCGATTCCGCCGGATACGGTGGCTCGCGAGGTGCTCTTTTTCGTCGCCAGCCGGACGAGGCAAGCAGTGAAGCGGGCGGCGGTGGGCGCCGACGGTCTGGTGCTCGATCATTACAGCCGGGCCGCGATTGAAGATCACCTGCGTTTCGTGGGCGATCGCTTGATGCAAGCGTTCGGCGACCATCCGCCGTACGCCGTGTTCAGCGACAGCCTGGAAGTGTATGGCTCCGATTGGACCGGCAACTTCCTGGCGGAATTCGCCAAACGCCGCGGCTACGACCTGACTCCCTACCTGCCGGCCCTGGCTGGCGACGTGGGAGAAAAGACGCGGGCCATTCGTCACGACTGGGGCTTGACACTGACCGAGCTGGCCAACGAACATTACCTCACTCCAATACGCCAATGGGCCGCCGCGCACCATACCCGCTTCCGGTCGCAAACCTACGGCATTCCACCGGTGGTGCTTTCGAGCAATACGCTGGTGGATCTGCCCGAAGGCGAGGGCTCGGCCTGGCGCCGCTTCACCCCAACCCGCTGGGCATCGTCGGCGAGCCATCTCTACGGGCGCCCGGTGACTTCCTCGGAAACCTGGACCTGGCTGCACTCGCCGGTTTTTCGCGCCACCCCGCTCGACATGAAAGCCGAAGCCGATCGTCACTTTCTACAGGGCATCAACCAGTTGGTGGGGCACGGCTGGCCGTATTCGCCGCCTCAGGCGGGAGAGCCGGGTTGGCATTTCTACGCCGCCGGGGCGCTCAACGCGCACAATCCCTGGTTCATGGCAATGCCCCAGATCGCCCGCTACCTGCAGCGCGTCAGCTTCCTGCTGCGCCAGGGTACACCGGTCACCGACGTGGCCCTCTACCTGCCTACGGCCGATGCCTACGCGGGTTTCACCTTGGGCCACGACTCCGTCAATGAAGCCATGGGCCGTTCGATCGGCCCGGACATTATGCCCCAGATTCTCGATGCCGGCTACAACTTCGATTGCATCGACGACGATGGCATCGTGAATGCGGGCGTTCCGTATCGGGTCCTGATTCTGCCTTCGGTGGAGCGCATTCCGCTGGCGGTGTATCGCAAAATTGAAGAATACGTGCGCAAGGGCGGGATCGCGATCGCTACCGGGCGCGCGCCTTCACTGGCTCCCGGATTCAAAGAAGCCGGCTCGGATACTCCGGCGATCCGCCAGCTTTCCCGGAGCCTATTTGAAGCTACCGGTGCGCCCGGCCGCTTGATTCGGGACGATAGCAAACTGGGCGAGACCATGCACGCCGCGCTGCAGCCGGATATGGCATCCGCTGCGGAGGTCGGCTTCGTGCACCGCAAGCTGAATTTCGCCGACGTCTACTTCGTGGTGAATTCGACCAACCATCCGATTCATCACGAGACCACGTTCCGCGCGAAGGGCTCAGGGCGAGAGTGGGACCCGATGAGCGGCAAGATGGCGGGCGGCGTTTTGTCACGCGCGGATCTGGATCTGGCGCCCTACGAATCGCGCATCGTCGTGTTTAGCAATGAGACCGCGCCCGCGGGCACGAACGGCGCGCCCGCCGCGGTCATCGCCGATTGGAGCTCCGGCTGGCACCTGACGTTTCCGGATGCCGCCGCGCCGGTTTCTCTGGACGCGTTGCGCTCCTGGACCGACATCGAAGGCAGGGCGAATTATTCCGGCCAGGCGACTTATGAAAAGACCGTGACGGTGGATGCATCCGTGCTGGCTTCGCAACGGCAACTGTATCTCGATTTCGGCGAAGGCACGCCGGTTGCCGCCGAAGAACGCCGTTCGGGCAATGGCATGCGCGCCATGCTCGAAAGCCCGGTTCGCGAAGCGGCGCGAGTGTCGGTGAATGGCAAGGACGCCGGGGTGGTGTGGTGTGCGCCGTACCGGGTGAATGTGACCGGACTGTTGCAGGCGGGTGAAAATGCGATCCGGGTGGTGGTGGCGAATCTGGCGATCAATGAGATGGCCGCCGAGCCGCTTCCGGATTACCGGGCACTCATTGCCAAATATGGAGACCGATTTCAGGATCAGGACATGAGAAACCTGAAGCCTGTGCCGGCCGGTATGCTGGGCCCGGTGCGGCTGATGGCGAGGTAGGGGCGAGCCGGGCTGGCGTCCCGCACGGCGGCGATGCGTCTGGTAAGCTGCGGGTATGCCGGTTCGCATTGTTACTGTCGACGCTTTTACTGCCGTGCCGTTTGCCGGGAATCCCGCGGCGGTATGTATTCTGGGCGAAGCGCGTCCGGACGAGTGGATGCGCAATGTGGCGCGGGAGATGAATCTTTCCGAGACCGCGTTTCTGACGCCGGAAAACGGCGGCTACCGGCTGCGCTGGTTGACGCCGGCGGTGGAAGTGGATCTGTGCGGGCACGCCACGGTAGCGAGCGCGCACGTGCTATGGGAAGAGGGCCACTTGCCGGCGGGAGAGCAGGCTCGCTTTTATACCCGTAGCGGGGTGCTGCTGGCCAACCGCCGGGGCGATTGGATCGAGCTGGATTTTCCGGCGAAGATGGCCACCGCCTGCGAACCGCTGGCGGAGCTGGTCGAGGCGTTGGGAGTCGAACCGCAAGCCGTAGCACGAAACCAGTTCGACTACCTGGTGGAACTGGGGAGCGAAGCGGAAGTGCGGGCAGCCAGCCCCGATCATGGCAAGCTCAAGAAGATTCCCGTGCGAGGGGTCATCGTAACCGCGCCAGCCTCGACTCCAGGTTTCGATTTCGTCTCGCGGTTTTTCGCGCCGGGCTCGGGGATCGACGAAGACCCGGTAACGGGCTCGGCCCACTGCGCCTTGGGTCCTTACTGGGCGGCGCGCATGGGCAAGCGGGAATTCACGGCTTACCAGGCCTCGGCGCGGGGCGGGGTGGTGCGAGTGCGGGTGGAAGGCGATCGCGTGCTGCTGGGTGGCCAGGCGGTGACGGTACTGCGGGCGGAGATGGCGGGGTGAAACAAGCTCTCAGTGATCAGCGTTCAGCGCTCAGCTAGCCGCCGTGGCTGACGGCCGATGGCTGAAAGCTTTCATCCGCTGGTCTTATCCTTCGCATAACAGATATCGTCCAGCTTGCATTGGGCGCACAGCGGTTTGCGGGCGATGCAGAAGGCGCGGCCGTGCAGAATCACTTGATGCGAGAAGAGAATCCACTTGTCTTTTGGGACGATTTTGACAAGGTCCTGCTCGATTTTGACGGGGTCGGTGTTGCGGGTTAAGTCCAGGCGCGCGGCGATGCGCGTGACGTGGGTATCGACGACAATGCCCGAAGCAATGCCGTAGGCGGTGCCCAAGACCACGTTGGCGGTTTTGCGGGCGGCGCCGGGGATGGTCAACATTTCTTCCATGGTGCGCGGGATGACGCCGCCGAATTCTCCTTGAATTTTCTTGGCGGCGCCGACGATAGACTTGGCCTTGTTATTGAAGAAGCCGGTGCTGCGGATATCCTCGGCCAGGACTTCGGGGCGCACGGCGGCGAAGTCGGCGGGAGTCGGATATTTGGCGAACAAGCCCGGGGTGACTTCGTTGACGCGCTTATCGGTGCACTGAGCGGAGAGGATCGTGGCCACGAGCAACTCCCACGGGCTGCGGTGGTGGAGCGCGCAAGTGGCGGCGGGATACATTTCATCCAGGCGGCGGAGAATTTCGGCCAGGCGGGCGGCGCGTTGGGCCGCGGTCTTGGGACGGCTGGGGCGGACCGTGGCCGAGCGGCGGGTTGCGGATGTCACGTTGACGATTATGGCATGAGTGGTAGCACAGCGCGGCTTCGCAGCAAACAATTGAGTGGCAAGGTGGTGGCGTTCTCCTTGTGTAATGATCGTGTCGTTAAGTATCCAATTCAGCTTCAGAAGGTAGCATGAGAAAATCGTCGCGCCACGCAAAGAAACAAGAATTTAGTAATACAAGACCTCCTGGTCTCTCCAGGCCTTTCGTGACATAATCCCTCCATGGCACACATCGAAAAGCATCCGGCGGGGTC
>JBEKYD010000089.1:0-25127 GCA_049511335.1 Bryobacteraceae bacterium
CGGACTCACCGCTTTCGAAAAAATGCCTATTTTACAGGTGTTTGAACGGCCTAACGTCCAAATGGAAGCAGGCCTCGACCCTAACCAACTGAATCTGTTCGACTTTTAACGGGACAGCTGTGAGTCTGTCCCACTGTGCCGCGGGCGCACACCCGCAAATGAGTTGCATGATAGCCGCCAAGTCAGTCGAGGAATACTCATTCGCCCATGATAGGATTCAACCAGAGTAAGCTAATCGGAGTTTAAGACTTTCTACCCCGGTTAATCCCCCTGGTGTCGCCGGCCGCCCCAACGCAGGAAACGGCCGGCCGCGCCGAAGCCACGTGCCGGAGCGATGGTCCGGGCGATTTCACTTCCGGTTCATGCGCTCTACCACCACCCGCCTGGCATTCTGCAGCAGCGCGGTGGCTTGGGGAAGCGCGCGCACGGCCTCGGCGACTTCCGGATCGCTCTGGTTAAACACCTGGTCGCTCGAATCCACGTTGAACGCCCAGATGTACACCTCGCGCGCCAGATAGCGGCGAATCCAATCGTGGTCCGCGGTGAACTGGGCCTCGGTGAAGCGGTAGCCGTGCTCCAGGAGATAGTCGTGCAGTTGCTCGAGGAAGGCGTTGTCCGGCATCCAGCCATCCGGTAGACGGAGGCTGTGCTCGGCGAAATACGAGCGGGTAAAGGCGAAAATGCCGTCGCGGTAGAGGCCGGCCTCCAGGCTATCGATGGGCGGCGCTTGGTACTTCTCGTCGGGAGTGATGCCGCCACCGCCGTACACGGTGCGGCCGCTATCGGTCATTTTCACGTCGTCGGCGTTGCGCGTGATCCCATCTTTGTGAGTGTAGTAGTCGTAAAAAGAAAGGTGGGAATAATCGCGCTGGATCAGCCGCCCGCTGGGCGTATAGAAGTGGGCCGTGGTCAGCGCCAGCGCCGTGCGATCAGGCAGCGGGAAGACGGTTTGGACCAAGCCCTTGCCGAAAGTGGTTTCTCCCAGCACCCAAGCCCGGTCGTGGTCTTGCAGCGCGCCGGAAACGATTTCCGCGGCCGAAGCCGATCCGCGGTTCACCAGGACCACGATGGGGTAATCGCGCCCGCGGTTGCCATGATCGGCGACATAGACTTTCTCCGGGGAATTGCGGCCGCGCTGCGATACCACCACCTGGCCCTTGCGCAAGAAATGGTCGGCGATGTCCACCGCCTGGTTCAGTAAACCGCCTGGATTCCCGCGCAGATCGAGCACCAGGCCCTGAATGCGGTCTTCGCCCAGGCGCCTGAGGGTGTCGTTCATCTCGCGATCGGTATAATCGGCGAAGCTCAAAATCTTCAGATACGCAATTCCCGGTTTGAGCCAAAAAGCCGGCTCCACGCTGGGGCGGAGGATATCCTGGCGCACCACGGTAAAGGAGATCGGCTGGGCCACGCCCTCGCGCCGCACCGTAATCTGAACCGAAGTGCCGCGGTCGCCTTTGAGCATATCCACCACTTGGTTCGAGCTGAGCCGGTCGGTGGATTTGCCGTCGACCGAAACGATCACGTCGCCGGGACGAATGCCGGCGCGATAAGCGGGCGACCCGGGAAACGGCGCGTGCACCACGGTCTGGTTGTCGCGCGGGATAATCTCCATGCCCACCCCCGTATAGCGCCCGTTCTGATCTTCCTTCCAGAGCGAATACTCTTTCGGGTCCAGGAAGTTGGAGTGGGGGTCAAGGCTGCGAGCGATGCCCGGTAGCGCGCCATCGTAAATGGCGTTATCGGCGTTCAACGGGGTGGCGAAATTTTTCTCCACCAGCGCGTAAGCTTTGGTGAAGGCCGATATGGTGCCCTGCGCGCGACCGGCGGAAGAATCCGATGCGATCAGGCTGCCGGTAAAACGGTCCGCCAAGAGCGAACTCAACGCAATGAAAACAATCAGGGCCGCCAGGCTCTTCCATCGTTGCCGCATTGGACCGGTAACACCCCCCTGAATTAGTAGACGCCGCTAGCGCCCGTTCGGCTTCTAAAACCCTGTCGCGGCCGACAAGTTCCGCAACCATCGACCGCCAGCCTTAATAGCCATTATGCCCCGCCGGGCGAAGAAATATAGCCACCGATGAACGCAGATGAACGCCGATAAGGAAAACAACGAAGTTATCGGCGTTAATCGGTGTTCATCGGCGGCTCGAATTTGATTTTTCAACGCTCCCTTACGGTCGCGGCTCGGTTACGGATGTCGCGTGTTTGCAGTCACTTACCGAGCCGCGACGGTAAGGGAGCGGTTCCCGGATCGGTCGGTTAACGAATCGAGCCATGGTTCCGCTCCGAGCCGTCAGACCGGTTGCGCGCGGTGCACGGCGTCCAGCACGCCGTTGAGGAATTGCACCGATTCGTCGCTCGAAAATTTGCGCGCCAGATCGAGCGCTTCGTCGATGGAAACCGCCGCCGGCGTCCCGGCGTGGATCATCTCGTACACCGCGAGGCGAAGAATGTTGCGGTCTACGGCGGGCATGCGCTCCAGGCGCCAATGCTCGGCGTGCTTGCGGATCAGCTCGTCGATTTCCTCCAGGTGTTCCACCGCGCCGCGTACCAGGGTCGAAGCAAAGGCGTCCCGCTGCGGATGTTCCTCGGCGAACAGGGCATCGTAGTAGGCGTCCAGGGTTTCGTCCAACGGTTGCCGGCGGGCATCCCAAAGGAACAGGATTTGGAGCGCGCGCTGGCGGGACTTGCGGCGGGAAGGCATCAGCCGGCCTGTCGCAGAGCGCGCATCAGATTGGCCATTTCGATGGCCGTCATGGCGGCGTCGAACCCTTTGTTTCCGCCCTTGGCTCCAGCCCGGTCGATGGCCTGCTCCAGAGTATTGGTGGTGAGGATACCGAAAGCGATCGGCACCCCGGTTTCGGCCGCGGCCGACGCCACGCCTTTGGCGGCCTCGGCGGCCACGTAATCGAAATGCGGGGTATCGCCGCGGATCACGGCGCTCAGACAAATGACGGCGTCGTAGCGATGCTGGCGCGCCAGCTCGCCGGCCACCAGGGGGATCTCCCACGACCCAGGCACCTTTACGACGTCGATCTGATCCGCCGCGGCGCCGCTGCGGTTGAGCGCGTCCAGGGCCCCCGCCAGTAGCCGCTCCGAGATGAAACTGTTGAAGCGGCTCACCACGATGGCGAACCGCAAGCTGGCCGCGTTGAGATGACCTTCAATGATTTTCGGCATGTTCATTTTCCAGCAAATCCCGGGCTCCTTTTTTCCAGGAAGGCCCGCGTTCCTTCGCGAAAATCCTGGGTGGCGGCGGATAATCCAAAAGCCGCGGCCTCGGCCCGCAGTCCCGGTTCGAGCCCGCAGTCAAGACCCGTGTCCACCGCTTCCATGATGAGCGAAATCGCCACCGGCGCGTGCCGCAGCACTTTTTCGAGCCAGGCGCGGCTGGCGGCAACCAGCTCCGCCTGCGGCACCACCGCGTTCACCAGGCCGATGCGGTGCGCTTCGGCGGCCGTGACCGGTTCGGCCGATAGCAACAGCTCCAGCGCGCGCCCGCGCCCCACCAGCCTCGGCAACCGCTGGGTGCCGCCGTAGCCCGGAGTGAGACCCAATTTCGCTTCCGGCTGCCCCAGCCGCGCGTTCTCCGCGGCGAACCGAACCGTGGCCGCCATGGCCAACTCCAGCCCACCGCCCAAAGCGTAACCGTTCACCGCCGCCACCGATGGCTTGCCCATGGTTTCCAGCATGCGAAAGACCCGCTGTCCCCGCAGTGCAACCTGGCGCATTTGGCCGGGGGAAAGCGACGCCAGTTCGGAGATGTCCGCACCCGCCACAAACGCTTTGTCCCCAACCCCGGTGATGACCAGCGCGCGCACTGCCGCCTCCGAGGCGGCTTCGGAAAATGCCTGTTCCAACTCGCCAATCACGGCGCACGAAAGCGCATTCAGCTTGGCGGGACGATTGACCCGGATCCAGGCAATTCCAGCACTGTCCAACTCCCACAGGATGTTGTCAAAGGACACTATACGAAGAGTGTAACACCCTGGTTTTAAGAGTCCTGGTGCGAGCCAGCTTTTTGACGGCGCGGCAAATTTTCGGCGCTTTATAAGCTCCAGAGCGTACTTATTTCAGTAATTTACGTTTGGTATCGCGGGTGCTTGCTGGAGACGGCATGACGTTCGGCGTGCTCAACGAATCCAACCTCTGGCCGGCCCTCAAAATCATGAGTTGGCTGGCTCCGCTGGAACAAGACGACCCGGTTGCGTTTCGGCATGTCACCACGCGGATTACCGAAGGCCTGACCGCGGCCACCTCTCATGCCGAGTCCAAGGGAGATAGCGACGAGGCGAGCCGATGCCAGCAGCTCGCCACGATTCTGCAGGGCGTTCTGCGGACGCCGGCCCCAGCGCCCGGCTGCGCGCAGGCCGCCGCACACGAGTAAACGAAGGAGCCAAGCATGACGATTAGCGGTTTGAATTCACTCTATAGCACGGTAAGCGGTGTCTTCGGCGGATCCAACAGTTCGGTCAACTCCGCCAGCACGGCCAATGCCTCCTCCACCAGCCAAATCACGGATTCCCAGCAATTCTCACCGGCGGCCATGATGTTGAGCCTGCTGCAGCAACTTCAGCAGAGCAATCCGACGCAATTTCAGCAGGTAACCTCGCAGATCGCGACCAATCTGGAAAGCGCCGCGAAGACCGCGCAAGCGGCGGGCAATTCCACCCTGGCTACTCAGCTCAACCAGTTGGGAAGCGAATTTCAGAACGCGTCGCAGACGGGCCAGATGCCGAGCGTACAACAGTTACAGCAAGCCGCAATTGGCGGCCATCATCACCACCACCATCGCCATGCGGAGGCGAGCTCGTCCTCGACAAGCAATTCGTCAAGCTCGTCGACTTCTTCGAGCAACACGACCAATTCGCTCGACCCGATGTCGATCATTTTTAGTACGCTCCAATCGAGCGGCCTATTGACCGGCTCAGCGACTTCCGCCACCACGTTCAGCTTGTAGGGTGGTTCTTGGTTCTGAAGCCTTTAGAAAGGCCGCGTTGGTTTTAGTCACGGACGAACACGGATGAATTCTTCTTTTCTTCCGTGTTTATCTGTGTTCCCCCGTGGCTATAATCCGATTCTTTCCCAGTTCCTGAGGGAGCGGTTGCCGAGTATGTGACCGGAATTGTGAGACAGAATACCTGGCATTCACGAGCGCCTGTGTATTCCGCCGCTGGAGACGCCCTTGACGGCCTGCCGAGTGCCGTGCGAACCTCAGCATTCGGGCGCACCGCATTGTGCGCACCCTGGAAAGGTCATATGACTCGTTTCAAGACAGCCGTCTTCGGCGCCGGCTTTGTGGGCCGCGTTCACATTGAAGGCTTGCGCCGCCTGGGCAACGTGGAAGTCTACGCACTGGTTGCCGCCGAAAGCGACCAGCCTGCCCGCCTGGGCCAATCGCTCTATATCGACAGAACCGACTCCGATTACCGCCGCGTTCTGGAAGACCCCGCCGTGGATGTCGTCCATATCTGTACGCCCAATGCGCTGCATTCGCCCATGGCCACGGACGCGCTTCAGGCCGGCAAACACGTCCTGTGCGAGAAGCCGCTGGCCATTTCCACCGGCCAGGCGCGGCAGTTGGTCGCCTTGGCCGCCGAGACCCGCCGCCGCAATTGCACGTTCCACAACCTGCGCTTCTACCCCCAGGTGCAGCAGATGCGAGCCATGCGCGAAGCCGGCGAGCTGGGCGAGATCCTGGTGGTGCAAGGCACCTACTCGCAGGATTGGCTGCTCTACGATACGGACTGGAACTGGCGCGTCGACTCGTCCGTCAGCGGCCCCTCGCGCTGCATGGCCGATATCGGCTCGCATTGGTGCGACACCGCCGAGCACATCACCGGCCTGCGCATCGGCTCGCTGTGCGCCGATCTCCAGACCTTCCACAAAACCCGCAAGCGTCCCAAAGGCTCCATCGAAACCTTCGCCGGCAAAACCCTGGTGCCCGAAGATTACGAAGAGGCCGCCATCGATACCGAGGACTTCGGCGCCGTGGTATTTCGCATGGGCGGCCGCGCCCGCGGGTGCTTCACCGCCAGCCAGGTCTCGGCCGGACGCAAGAACTCTTTGCGCATCGAAATCTTCGGCACGAAAGCCGGTGTCGCCTGGGACCAGGAACGGCCCGACGAGCTTTGGATCGGCCAGCGCAACAGCAACAACCAGATCCTCGTTAAGGATCCATCCCTGCTCAAACCAAGCGCCCGTTCCTATGCCGATCTGCCTGGCGGCCACAGCGAGGGCTATGACGACACGTTTAAACAGGTCTTCCGCCGCTTTTACCGCTCCATCGAAGACCCCTCCGCGCCGCCAGACTATCCGCAGTTCGCCGATGGATTGCGCCAACTGACCATTCTGGAATCGGAATTGGAAAGCAGCCGTAAACGAGCCTGGGTGGACGTACCGGCTTAGGTGGACAATAAGGTGGCTGGCTACGATCCGGCCAACGGCGAGGCCGGTCCGAACGGGCTCCATTTGCTCGTGCCGCTTTCATTCCGCGGCGGCTGCACGGGCCGCGTTTCGCGATGATAGTACGCGAGCAGCGCGGCTTCGTCGTAACGAATGGCCCGAGCGTACTGGCGAATGTAGTTGGTGTTGTAGATGCCGCCCGGCAACTTACAAAAGTCGCCGTTTTCGATCGCGTCGAGCAAGCGCACACTGATCTTGGTGGCGTCGGAAATCTGCTCCAGCGTAATCCCGCGGTTACGTCGAATCGCCGGGAGGTCCAGGATCCCTTTTTCCTGTGTCATGCGTACAACTCAGAAGACGACTGAACGCTACACTATAACACCACTGCGGAGGCCCCTGCCAAGGTGCGTTACACTCCTGTCTAATGGCCCTTAGCCGTAGAGCTTTCGGCGCAGCGATGGCGGGCGCCCTGACCGGTGCCGGGCGGGCAATCCCGCGCCGCCCGCAACTCACGGTGTGCATTCTGCTGGAGCACTTCCAGCCCGATCTGGTGGATTCCGCGTGGGAGCGCTTCTCCCCCGGCGGGTTCCGCCGCCTGCTCGAGCGCGGCTCCTATTTCCCCGATTGCCGGCACCTGGCCAGTACGTTTTCCTCCACCACTTTGGCCACCCTTGCCACCGGGGCCTGGCCCGCTCAGCACGGTATCGTGGCGGACTGGTGCTACGACCGCGCGATCAGGAAGCCGGTACGCCTCGGCTACGAGGACCTGTTCGCCACAACCCTCGCCGCACAGGTGGCGGCCCAGGACCGCGCCCGCGTCACGGTGGTGGCGCTCGATCCGCTGCATGCCCGGCTGGTTACCGCGGGCGCATCGGCCGGACGCTTCTGGATGGACGACAACGGCCGATTCGCCGCTTCCGGTTCGCCGCCCGATTGGCTCGACTCCTTCAACCAGAGCCATTCGCCCGACGCTCTGCACGACGCGCGCTGGATGGCCCAGGGTGCTCGCCCCGAAACGCCTCCATTGCGCGTCCTGCGCTACGATGCCGCCCATCCAAAGGAGTTCCTGGAACTGTACCGGGCATCGCCCTTCGCCCAGAACGCCCAATTCGAACTGGCTTACGAGGTGATTGCGCGCGCGTCGCTGGGCCAGAACGGCATTTTCGACCTGCTGTACCTGGTGGTTTCCTCCTCCGCTCTACTCGGTTACGAAACCGGATCGCAGTCGCCCTTGCTGCAACAGATGATTCTGCGCCTGGATCGGGACTTGGCCAGCCTGCTGGATCGCTTGAGCCATGAATTTGGCGACGCCGGCTTCAGTCTGATCGTGGCCGGCGGCCATGGCGCTCCACCCCTGCCCTCCGACGCTGCCCGCCCCCGCATGGCAGTCAACGGCGAATCGGTCGCCCAAACCATCGAAAAAGCCCTGGCTTTAGCCAAGCTAGGGCATGTGGCTACTTACCTTTACCCTTTCGTCTACCTCGATCCGGATCCGGCCACGAACCTCGATGCCGTGCGCGATCATGCCGCCGCGGCCGCCATGAACTACCCTGCCGTGGCCGCGGCCTTTACCGCTTCCGGCGCCTGCTCCGTCCACGACCAATGGGAAGAGCGCTTTCGCAATAGCTTTCATCCCAAGCGTTCGGGCGACTTGATGCTCTCCTACCGGCCGGAGTACGTGGAAGACTACGGGCAGAAGCGCGGCATTTCCTACGGTTCTATTTACAACTACGACGTCCGCACCCCGCTTTGCCTCTATGGCCCGCAGTTTCTCGCCGGGGTCTTCGAGCAACCCATCGAAGCCGTTGACCTGGCGCCGACCCTGGCCCGCACCATTGGCGTAGCCTCGCCGTCTTCCGCCGCGGGCCGCGTCTTGAGCGAGGCGCTGATCGAATGATGCCTGACTTCATCGGTGGGACAGGACTCCCGGCCTGTCCAGCACGGACCGAAGTCTGCGCCACCAAGGACAGGCCAGGAGGTCTGTCCCACTCATGAGCACCCCCGATCCTCTGCTCTTCACCAGCCTCTGCGGCATTCCGCTCCGCAATCCCGTACTGGCTGCCTCCGGCACATTTGCTTATGGGGTGGAATTCGCGCGTTTGGTGAAGCTCGAGGCCCTCGGCGGCCTGGTCGTCAAAGGACTGTCGCGCGAGCCGATCGAGGGGAATCCGCCGCCGCGCGTGGTCGAATCCCCGGCCGGCATGATCAACTCCATCGGCCTCCAGAATATCGGCGTGCGCGCTTTCGTAAAGGAGAAGCTCCCGCAACTGGCTCGTATCGATACGGCCGTGTTCGCCAATGTTTTCGGCTACGAAGTCGCGGATTACTGCGAAGTGGTTCGCGTTCTGGACGACCAGCCCGGCCTGGCCGGCTACGAGCTCAACGTCTCCTGCCCCAATACCAGCCACGGCGGGATGTTTTTCTCGAGCGACCCCAGCCTGCTGGCCGCCGTGGTCCGGGCCGTCAGGCAGGTCGCGCACCGTCCCCTGATCGTCAAGCTGTCTCCCAACGTGGGAGCCATCGAGCCGCTAGCCCGCGCCGCCGAAGAGCACGGCGCCGATGCCATCTCGCTGGTCAACGCGTTTCTTGCCCTCTCGGTGGACGCCCGCACCCGCCAATCCCGCATCGGAGCCGGTTTTGGCGGCCTCTCCGGGCCGGCCATCAAACCTCTGGCGCTCCGCCTGGTTTACCTGGCCGCAAACGCCGTCAAAATCCCCGTGGTCGGCTTGGGCGGCATCGCTTCGGGCGAAGATGCCGCGGAGTTCCTGGTGGCGGGCGCCAGTGCCGTCCAGGTCGGGGCCGCTTCCTTCTGGAATCCCGCCGCAACCGTCAAAATTGTGGATGAATTACGTGGATTTTGCGGCCGCGAAAAGCTGCAAAATATACGCGAATTGGTGGCTTCATTGCAGTTCCGTAAAAGTTTGTAAATCTATGTAAAAAGTCGTGCAAGTATTGCAAATACTTAATGTTACGTACCCTACAAAAATCTAGACAATAAAAAACTTCGATTTGGTTCGAGAGGATTTCCGGCGTATTCTGAATTCAGAAACGGCCAAGGTCCCGGGCGCCGGAAAACCGGTTCTAAAGAAACCAAAAACCGTAAGGAAACGACGCATAACTATGAAGAAATCTCTGCTTTTGATTGGATTGGTGTCTCTCTCGAGCCTCAGCTTCGCCGGAACCAAGAGTTATGAAGTAGTCCTGGATTCCCCCGCGAAAGTCGGAGCCCTGCAGTTGGGCGCTGGCGACTACAGAGTGAAGGTCGACGGCGGCACGGCCACTTTTACCGATACGAAAACCAACAAGTCGGTTTCGACCGCCGTGAAAGTGGAAACCAATGGCCAGAAATTCGCCCACACGGCAGTGGATTCGACCAAGGACGGCGCCGCGGACCGCGTCGAGTCGATCGAGCTAGGCGGCTCTACAACCAAGCTCGCCTTCAGCTACTAACCGAAAGCTTCTCCAACGCGGACACGCGGCAGCCACCCGTCGGGCCGCCGCGCGTGTCCGCGGTTACTTCTGTTTTTCCTCCAGCATCACTTTCAGACTGGCAATTTCCCGCTTCAGCTTTTTCTCCCGCCCCACCAGAAGCAATACGTAAACCACCACGATCACCCACGCCACGATCATGCCGTAGCTCAGGAATTGGTAGTTGCGCTGCAGCCGGGCGATTTCGCGCGCCACATCGTCGGAAGTGAGTTGAGCAAGCAGAAGGTATCGCATAGATCTCTTTCGAAGCGAATTAGAAAGCGTGCGCCATGCGCCGCATGGCGTCCAGTTCGCGCTGCGCGTCCTCTTGGCGTAAACGAGCCATCGTCAGAACCACCCCGAACAACATCATGGCAAGCACGTTCCACCAGAATATAACAGACCAGTCCGGAGGAAAACTGCCACCGCCCCAGAAGACCGGCTGCGGGTGCTGGGTCCTCCACCATTTGATCGAGAAGACGACGATCGGCACGTCGATGAACGCGAAAATCGAGAATACCGCGGCGAAGGTGGCGCGTTGGGTCGGTTCCTCGATGGCCCGCCGCAGCATCATATAGCCGGCGTAAAGCAGCCAGCACACCAGCGCGGAGGTCAGCCGCGCGTCCCATGCCCACCACACACCCCAAATGACATGGCCCCAGATGGAGCCGGTGATCAGGTTTCCGGCGAGCAACGCCAAGCCCACTTCGGTCACGGAAACGGCCAGGGCGTCATACTGAAAATTCCTCGTGACCAGGAAAAGGATGCTGGCCACCAGAGCCGTGAACGAAGCCCCGATCGCCGCAAACGCCATCGGAACGTGAAAGAAAATGATCTTGAAAATCGCGCCTTGCGACGCTTCCTCGGGCAGCCCCGCGGCCAGATAGATATCGCGGACAAAAATGACGATTGCCGCCGCGCCCAGCAAGTAAACGATCTTGTCGCGCATCGTGCTTTTCCTTTGCGAACCAGATCCAAATATATCGCACCGCACCCGGCCGCAGCGCGCCGCTTTATCGTTGACTTCCCAAGTTTCACCGTGTTACTGATTAGCGGTTGCCGGGCAGCCTTAGACCAACACCATGAGCAATCGAGTGAATTCCGTTTCCGAGATCCGCGAATCCGTCGATCCAAAGCTGGTGCCCCAGCGCGTGCTGGCGACCGGCGCCCAGATGCCGGCCATCGGACTAGGCACCTTCGGTTCGGACCACGTCGGCGCCGAACAAGTGGCCCAAGCCGTGAAGGCCGCGGCCGCCATGGGCTACCGTCATTTCGACTGCGCATCGGTTTACCGTAACGAAGACCGCGTCGGCGAATCCTTCCGCCAGATCATGGCCGGTGGAATCGCCCGCCGCGAATTGTGGATCGCCTCCAAGCTTTGGAACAATAAGCACGCCGAATCGGACGTGATCCCCTCCTGCCGCCAGTCGCTCGACGATCTGGGTCTCGACTATTTGGACATGTACCTTGTCCACTGGCCGTTTCCCAACTTCCATCCGCCGGGCTGCGACGTTTCCTCGCGCAGCCCCAATGCGCGCCCCTACATCCACGGAGAATTCATGAAAACCTGGCGGCAAATGGAAAAGCTGGTGGACCTGGGGCTCACTCGCCACATCGGCACTTCCAACATGACCATCCCCAAGCTGGAGCTGCTGCTCCGCGATGCCCGCATCCGGCCGGCCGTTAATGAAATGGAATTGCACCCCCACTTCCAGCAGCCCGAGCTGTTCGACTACGTTCGCCGCCACGGCATCGAACCGGTGGGCTACTGCCCTATCGGCTCGCCCGGCCGCCCCGAGCGCGACCGCACCCCCGAGGACACCGTCGATACCGAAGACCCGGCGATCGTGCGCATCGCCCAACGTCTCGGCCTACACCCTGCCGTGGTTTGTGTGAAATGGGCGGTCCAACGCGGCCAGACGCCGATTCCGTTTTCCGCCAATCCGCGCAACGCGCTGGCGAACCTTCGCGGCGTAGTCGGCGAGCCGCTTACCGCCGAAGATATGCGCGACATCGCGGCCATCGACCGCCATTGCCGCCTCATCAAAGGTCAGGTATTTCTCTGGAAACCGGACCAATCGTGGGAAGCCCTCTGGGACCGGAACGGAGCGATCGAAACATGAGCGCAGCCGACGTTATGCTGGGCGCGTACCTGCCCGGCGATAGCACCACCCAGCTCAAATCCGTGCCGGTTCCCGAACCCGGCCATGGCGAAGTGCTTCTCCGCATGAAGGCGTCGACCATCTGCGGCTCCGACATCCGTTGCATCTACCACCAGCACCTGGGCAAAGGTCCGGAGGGCTACCAGGGAGTGGTGGCCGGCCACGAGCCCTGCGGGCAGATCGTCCGCGCCGGCCCGGGCTGCCGCCGCTTCGCGGTGGGCGATCGCGTCATCGTCTATCACATCTCCGGCTGCGGGGTTTGCAACGATTGCCGCCGCGGCTACATGATTTCCTGCACCAGCTCTGTCTATCGGCGCGCTTACGGCTGGCAGCGCGACGGCGGCATGGCCGATTTTCTTCTGGCCGAAGAGAAAGATCTGATCTGGCTCCCGCCCCAGCTCAGCTTCGCCGATGGCGCCCAGGTGGCGTGCGGCTTCGGCACCGTTTACGAAGGGCTGGAAAAGATCGGCATCAGCGGCAACGACGCCGTGCTGATTACCGGACTCGGCCCGGTGGGGTTGGCCACCGGCGCCCTCTGCCGCAAGCTGGGCGCCCGCAAAATCATTGGCATCGATGTCGTACCCGAACGCATAAAGCTGGCGCGCGACCTCGGTCTCTGCGACGAGGTCCTTCCGAGCGGCCCCGATAACGTTGCCGAGGTCCTGCTCCTCACCGGCGGCGCCGGCGTCGAACGCGCTGTGGATTGCTCCGCCCACGAGAGCGCGCGCGCCACCGCGATTCGCGCCACGCGCAAATGGGGCCGGATCGTGTTTCTGGGCGAAGGAGGCCGCGTGGAGTTCAACCCCTCGCCCGACATCATCCACGATCAGAAGACCATTTTCGGTTCCTGGGTCACCTCCACCTGGCGCATGGAAGAGCTGGTGGAACGCCTGGTGGCGTGGAACCTGCATCCCGCCGGCTTGATTACCCACCGTTTCGCGCTCGATCGCGTGTCCGAAGCCTATGCTCTGATGGCCGGCGGCAAGTGCGGTAAAGTGGCAGTCTGCTTCGACGAAGAACTGGTCTGAAGCCCGAAGGGCGAAAGATAGTAGCCCACGGCGTGAACCGTGGGGGCGGGGCGTGAGCCGTGGGTGGGCGCCGTGGATGTGGGTGGGTTGGCCCGTTACCCCAGCGAGTGGATCTCCGCATCCAGGCGCGTCAGGGTTGGATCCAGCGCGGCGCCGGCGCCGCTCGCGCGGACACAGTTGCGGCCTAAGCGTTTGGCCTCGTAGAGTGCATCGTCGGCTTGGTGGATCAGCACCAATCCGTCGCAGGGGCCCGCTCCGTGCCAGCCGGAAACACCGACGCTGCACGTCACTTCCACCGGTGCGCCCGCCGCCTCCACTTTTTCGGCGCCGATCGCCTGCCGAATTCGTTCCGCTTGGGCCGCGCCGCCAACCAGATCCGTCGCCGGCAAAACCACCATAAACTCTTCGCCACCATAGCGTCCGGCCATGTCGTACCGCCGGATGGTGGCGCGGATCCGGCGCGCCGTCTCGCGCAGCACTGCGTCGCCCGCCTGGTGGCCGCGGCTGTCGTTCACCAGTTTGAAGTGGTCCAGGTCGATCATGAGCATCGACAGTGAGCGCGCCTCCCGTTGCGCCCGGAGCACTTCCTTATCCAGCGTTTCCAGAATCGCGGCCCGGTTCCACAACCCGGTCAGGGAGTCGTGAGTTGCCCGCACCCGCAGTTCCTCCTGCGTCTTCAGCAATTCCCGCTGCAATTCCAAAATCCTCGATCCGGCCCGGAGCCTGACCCGTAACTCCTGGGGATGAAAGGGCTTGGTAAGGTAATCGTCGGCGCCCGCGTCCATCCCCTCGACCAGATCCTCGGATCCGATACGCGCCGTTAACAGCAGGATGTAGATGTACGGCTCCCGTCCCGCCTCCCGGATTCTGCGGCAAATCTCCACTCCGTCGAGGCCTGGCATCATCCAATCCATGAGGGCCAGCCGCGGCGCGTCGGCGGATTCGAGCAGGCCGCAGGCCGCGACCCCGTCGGATGCCTCCACGACTTGGTATCCCCATTTTCCGAGCATGCTCCGCAACATGCACCGGAACACAGGATTGTCGTCGGCCACCAACACCCGCAAACCCGCGCCACTTTCCGGCTGGTCGGTGCCCAAAACTCGCTCGCCTCCGAAAATCTTATCGGCAGCGTTTACCAATAGCTTTACCTGGCAAACGCGACCGACAAAGGGCTTACGGGTTGGAAGAAGTGGGACAGATGGGACAGATGATCGTTTCTTAGTCGTCTGTCAGGCGCTCGCTAGGCCGATCCCCCGACAGACGAAGGAAAACGATCGTCTGTCCCACCTGGATCCCCAGGAAAATGGCCGGCATCGGGAGTTCGGAGTCTCTCGTCGCAGCCGGTTCACTTGGCCGGCTTGGCGCAAGCCTCGGCCATCTGCAGGTGTTTCTCGAGCACGGGGATGGTCTTGTTCGCGAACGCTTTCACGTCCGGGTCCTGTCCGTGCTCCGCTTCCCGTTTGAACAGGGCGATCGCCTGCCGATGGGACGTAATTTCATCGGCGGCAAACGTGCGGTCGAAGGAAGCCCCCTTCATGTGGGTTAACTGCTGGATAGTGTGGTCCTTACCGGTATTGATCCCGGTGGGAATTGAGACGCCCGTTTGGGCCGCCAGCGCGGTGAGCTTCGAATAATTCTCGGTATGATCCTGGACCATGGCCTTGCCAAGGTCCTTTACATCGTCCCGCGTGGCTTGGTTTTCAGCGATTTGGCCCTCGTTAGCCTCGGTCATGTCGGCTTTGGCCGCTGAGACCAGGAATTGCCGGTCGGCGGTGCTCAGCGACGCAGGGTAGGCGATCCCGGCCGCGGCAACTAGAGCGAGGCAGCAAACGCCCGATGAAATGCTGCGAATCTGCATAGTTTATCCTCTTCTTGAAGTCCATATGGATGCATCTCCCATCGATTTGCAAGGTGCCAGTCGAGGTCCGGAGTGCATCCAATTCCAGTGTCAGGCCAGAGAAGGTGTGCTCTTATCCTGTCGCGCTTGTAGGCATCCATTCGGACGTAATGGAAAGTACCCCGATCTTGCCCAAAGATGCACAAAGAAGGAAGGAGGATTGGATTCGTGACTGTGAGGCCGGGATAAACTGAGGACGGTATCGTTATTCCTGGAACAGCAACCCTCGCCCGTGCGTTTACCGGGCTAGGGACCAAAGTGGCGAAATTCTTATTGTGGTGTATTTTGGCGGTGTTGTGCTGGCCCCTGGCGCTGGCAGCGCTGGTGTTGTATCCGCTGGTTTGGCTGCTGTTGTTGCCATTCCGTCTGGTAGGTATCGCGGTCGAAGGGGCCTTGGGATTGGTGGTGGCGGTAATCACCCTCCCGGTTCGGCTGCTGCGCGCCATCGGGTGAGCCAACCGGGAGCTGGGCGTCAGTTGTGGAGGCGCAGTTCCGGGCCGTTATGGTTCAGCGGTTGTTGCGCGGCGCGGCCCATGGTACGGAATTCGTACCGCTCGATGGCCACGGCGGCGCCCTTTTCGTTGCTGCGCACCACACAGCCATAAATCATGAGCTTCATGGCGCAGGAGTCGTTGAGCAAGACCGGCCACGTCATGGAGAGCTCTATAGGCATGCCGGTGGCAAGCATGCTATCCGTGGTGAACCACACTCCGCCGCTGGAAATATTGAGCGTACGTCCGCTGCCGGTTTCAGCAATTCGCTGGCCATATAGCATCTTGTAACGCACGTCCTGTTCGATCTGGAAACGGCGTTTCATTCGCCGTTCGCGCTCGACGTTGGTCATTGACCGCTCATCTTGTGTTTCGATCACACGCGTCACCCTGTTTGCAAGATACCGTGCGAGCGCCGAAACCCTCAATATCTCTTTGGTTAGGCGAGGTTTCCCTACCGTTCCAGTACCGGCGGCCTAGCGGAACTACAGTAAACACCCTATTTTGACTAGTTTCGGAGGAGGTAAGCAGTTAGCGACTGTTTGTCCCCGGAAGTTGCGGTACCCAGAAGCAAACTTTTTTAAAAATATTACTGGACAATGAGGTCTTAAATTGCTACTATCGAATCAACACAGACAGCATCCCTGGCGGCGAGTCCCCTCCCGTCGCCAACCCCTCTGAGTGCAAGAGCCCCGAGTGATCCACTCGGGGCTTTTTCTTTTTCCAGAAAGTTTTCAGCACTCGGCTTTCAGCACTCAGCTTTCGGCAACCACGGCAGCGGCGTAGCTGACCGCTGACGGCTGATCGCTGAGGGCTTCCTAAAACAGCCGATCCTGTGTCCGCAGCGTCCCGAAGGTCCCGATGTTGGCGATCGAAAACGCAAACATCCATTGCGTTTCATCGCGAATGCCGAAATTGAAACGCCGGTATTCCACGCTGAATCCGCAGCAATCGGTGTTGTAGGTGACCTGCAAACTAGAAGTTAGGGTGCGTTTGGCGTGGATGTCATACACTTCCGCATAAGCGCCATTCCAGCCGCGATGCTGCTGATTTCCGTAGCCCGCGCGAAAATTGGGCTGATTGACCAAGGGGGGCTGCAGCAGGAGCGGGTTGACATTCACGTTGCCGTCGCCGACCGAGGCGAAATAGTTTTTCCACCAGCGGTAGTCGACCTGCACGTACTGATCGACAATGCGGTGATAGTAGGTGTCGTAGTCCAGTTGCCAGTTCACCGACAAAGACGGTATGAGCGTCGCGCGCAACTTGGAAACGATGGGGGAATAGTCCCGCGGCCCCACCAGAAAGGCGTAGCCGGTCAAATCCTCGGTATTCGCAATAATGTTCGCTTGACCGGAGACGAGCGCGCCGCCGAAAGTCGGGTCGAAGTAGCGCTTCGCCGCCAGCTCCCAGGAGAGAATCTCCAGCGTATCGTTGCCGCGCTTGGCATACAGACGGTTGATCAGCGAAGCTTCCACCTCGTTGGTATTGGCCAGAATGTCGGTCTGATCGAAGCGCAGGATCCGGTAGAACTGGTCGCCCACGCCGGTGACGTACTTGTAGGTCAGCCGCGGCTCGATGACGTGCTTCAGCTTGTCGCCGAAGATGGTCTTGCGGTTGAAAACCCTTTCGAGCGACGGCAGCAGCACGTCCATCGAGAAGTCGCGCTCGCTGCGCACCAGGCTGTTATTCACAGCCTGGTAAAGCACCATTCCGTTGACCGGCGATAGCGGCGACACTACTTGGCTGCCGCCATAATATGTTTCAGCCACTCCAATGCTGGGAACGAAATCCATGTGCCAGAAATGCGCCGCCGTGGTGATATGCGGCGCAAAGTCCAGACGGGGCGTGAACTGACGGGTGGAGTAGTTTTCAACCAGGCTGTAATCGCCGGTCGCGCCGATCGGCGACTCAATCGGCTCCGTACGGTAGAGCAAGCCGGCCGCGGAATAAAACGAAAACCAAATCGGCACGTTCTGAAAGATCGATCGGTCGGAGGAGGAGAAACTGGCTTCCGGCAGTTTATGGATCAAAATGGCGTCGCGCTCCTGCTTGGTCGAGCCGTTGGGCTGGAGCACCGGATTATTGGTTTCCGAGTTCTGGAAGTTCTCCAGCCGGCTCAGGGCGAAGTCGAAGATGTAACCGTCCCATTTCTTGTCGAGGAACCCCACCGCGTGAATTTCCGAGCCGACAGCTTCGGTATACGATCCCGACCAATACTGGCGAAAATTGAACGAGGTGATATAGTTGACGAACCCGTTGACGTTCCATCCGTTGCCCAGATCGCTGTGGAACACGCCATTGACGCTGTATCCGGAATACCGCGTGGGCGGATTGGAGCCGGGAACTCCGCCTTCGTCCTGGACCCCGTAAAAGATAAAGTTGAAGTCGGTCCCGGCCCGCGGCTTGCCGCGGAAGTTCACATTATGGCCAAAAGCGTTGGAGTTGTAATCCTGAAACAGGTAGGTGAGATCGTAGCTGCGGTTGATGGCCCAAAAGTAGCCCAGTCCGATCATGAAGCCGCGCTCCGAACGGGGCACCAGATTGGGGTTCAGAAAACCACTATGGCGCGGCTGTTTTTCGAGGGAATGATAAAAGTAAGGCGTGTAGAACAGCGGGATGTTCCGAATGTAGAATGTGCCGTCGTGCCCGGTGGCCTTATCTCCGGGAATGATGTCGAACTTCGGTCCGTTCATCCGCCACCACGGTTTGGGCATTTTGCAGTTGGTAATCCAGCCGTTGTAGAGGATGTATTTGGCGCCCAACCGTTCGGCCCATTCGCCTTCGAAATGAAACGGGCTGTTGCCGCTCAAAATGCCCCGCCGCACCACCACGCGCGGCATGGCCTCGCCGCGGACGTCCCAGAACTTGCCGCGCTCGTTTTCGGTGTCGTATTCCAGGCTCTCGCACCAGATTTGCTCGTTTTTGGCGAACCCGTGATAGTAAACGCTGCCGGTGGCGCGAACCACCTTGGTGTCCTCGTTATATACGATCTCCTCGGCGCGTAGCAGCAGGGTGTTGTCTTCCATTTCGGCATGGCCACGCAACACCATGACCGGCCCATTCTTCTCCTGGTGAATGGCATGCATCTCCCATTGGCCGCGGCTGAGGGTCTTGGGGTCGGGCAGAGTGGCGGCGGTAACTTGCGCGGTGGGAGCGGGGGTAGACTGCCCGGACGCCGGCGGTATTTGGGCCGGCATTAGTCGAGTTAAGCTTAGCAGCCCCAACGCGGTACAAAAAAAAATATATGTAAAACTAGAAGATTTTTGATGACAAGAATCTGCCGATATGTTAAGAGAAAGAAGGTGGGTTTGCGGAGCGGGCCCCAAGCCGCAACGGTAACATACATTTGCCGGCTTAAGGCGTTTCCGCGCCCCGAGATTGAGGGATATGAACTGCATATATTGTGGCGCCCGTAATACGGACGGCGAAAGGCGCTGCCACCGTTGTGGCCGCAAGCCCGGCGACACGCTTTACGGTCAGGCCTCGCATCTGCGGACTGAAGGAGCGCTGGCAGCAATCGGCGTGCCACAAGCGGTAACGGCCCAGCCCGCCGTAAAGCACAACCTTTCCCGCGCCGTGCAGGGGCTGTTGTTTCCCAAGCGCCCCGAGTCCAAGGTGATTCCCTTCGAATCCTATTTCACTGAAGCCATTGGCAAGCCGGCCCGCCAGGCGCGCACTCGCGACAGGGAGAGAACCCCGCGTAAGCCGTCGCGGCCATCCGCCCGCCGCACGCCGGAGAACCAGGCTTGGCTGAACCCCGAATGGGCGCCTGTGAAAGAACAGCCCGTGCGTACCTTGACCACCACGGTCGAGGCCAAGATTTATTGCGATGCCCCGGTCGCTGCCAGTCCGCACCGGGCGGCGGCCGCGGTGCTCGATGGGAGCATGATTTTAATTGGCTACGGCATGCTGCTGGCAGTTTATCGGCTGCTGGGCGGCGGGTTTCCGCTCAGCCGCGCGAGCATGCTGATGTTCGCCGGCATGCTGGGCATGGTCGCCTTCACCTATGGATTGCTGTTTGCCTTGGCCGGCAAGGAGACCCCCGGCATGAACTGGACCCATTTACGCTTGACGACCTTTGAGGGCTTTCGCCCCAATCTGCGCCAGCGGATCTATCGCTTTCTGGGCGCCTGTCTCAGCCTCTCGACGGTGGCCGGTATGCTCTGGCCGTTGTGCGACGAAGAAAGCCTCAGCGTGCCCGATCACATTTCGCGCACATTCCTTACGGCCGCCGCTTTCGACGCGGCGGTGTTCCGCCGGGGATAGTGGGCTAAGTAAGGTTGCTGGAAAACCCCTCACCGGCTGAAGCCGGTGCTACCAAGCTCACTCCACCGTAAACGTCTGGCGCACTTCGCAAGTCTGAATGCCAATGTCGTCTTTCACGGTGATGGCAATGGCGTACTCGCCGGGGCGGATGTTTTTGTCCAGATTCAAACCGAAATCGGCGGGGATATAGTGCTTGGGATAGAAGGATTCGCTGCGCTCCACGGCCGGTTCGGTCTGCTTCCAGAGAACCGCGCCGCTGGCGGCCACCAGGGCGGTCACGTAGCTGACGTCGACCTTGTTGCCCGGTCCGTATTTGAAGCCGGCGATGTCGAACTTGGCCCACACCACGTCGCCGGGCCGATAAGCCGGCTTGCTGACAGGTTCGGTATCGTTTTCGCCGCGAAACAGGCGAATGTTCTGAACGGATAACGCGGCGCCGATCTGAATCGGATGGCCGCGCACGCGCAGGGGCACGTCAAGCTGGGCGCTGGTCTTGGCTACCAGGTCGTCGACTTTGACCGCGACCTTGTAAACTCCCGCAGGCGCGAGCGGCGGAATCGTAATTTCTGTTTCGATCCGGGGTCGCCAATCTTTATCCTGTGCCGCGACCTCCGCCTGGATGTTGTCGTGACTGGCTTCGGCCAGCGGTACACCGGCGGGGTCGAGAGCCTGGACGGTATAGGACAGCCGCACTTTGTCGTCGGCGCTCCTGGTGTAGTTGACGATACGGCAGGAGAAGTAGACCGTTTCACCGGGAACGTGGTCGGCGCGGGGCGAATCCGGAACGCCGCCCTCCATGATGCTGATGGCGGGCTGGACAATGGCAAGCGGCGCCGCCGCGAAAACCCAGCCGGCCGCGAAAGCGGCCAGAAGCAAGGGGCGCATGGACGACATCTGGGTATTATTCTAGCGCCAGTCGCATTGACGTATTCTGAAGAAGGGGCGTAGCGAAATGGCAGTTCTCGATTGGTCGCACTGCCCAGCCGTGGAAAGCATCCCAGGCAAGGTGAGCGGCGCATGGGTGTTTCGCGGTACGCGGCTGCCTGTGGCGACGGTCATTGAAAATCTGGAGGACCTGAGCATCGAGGAAGTAATGGAGCAATTCGATGTGAGCCGGGAGCAGATTGCGGCTGTGCTCGACTTCGTGGCGGAGAGCCTAAAGGGCTTCCGCGCCGCCGCAGCCGTTGCTCCCCGTCGATGCTCATTCTCTTTGACCATGGAGCGCTGGGTGACGTGATGCATGCCGTCGTATTGGTACGTCACGGTGCCGTTCTCGGGTTGGTGGAAGAGGTTAGATCGGAGCCCGTCCAGACGAAGGTGCGCGTCTGGGCGATACCGGCGCGGCATGGACACCCCGGTGAGCTGGTTGGCGCCGTTGTAGGTGTAGTTGGTGGCGACAGTGCCGCCGTTGTTGCTGGAGGGGTCCGGCTCGGTGACCGCGATCAGGTTGCCGAATGCATCGGTGGTGAAGGTTTTCCACTTGCCGGCGGGGTCGGTAGAGCAGAGTGGGCCCGAACCCGTGGGAGCGGTCTGACTACCTCGCCGGTTTCTGCATCCAGCGACTGCGCTAATGCGCTGAAAACAAACGAGCGGCGATTTGCCCGACATTTGAGCAAGCGCGTATCTACATGATAATTAATGAGCTGCAAATCGCCAAGGGCTCACGTCAGGCTGTCCCCTTCGGCCCCCTTCGGCCCGTTTCTTCCCGACCCGTTTCTTCCCGTTTCTTCCCCTCCCCGATTTCCGCCTCAAGATTTCCCCCTCAAAGAAGAAATGGGAAATATGTAGCCTGTCACCGGTTTCCCGTTTCCCGGTTTCCCATTTCCCATGCCGCGCTCTCAGTTGCCGCAGCGAACGTCTGGCTCGTCACAAAAGCAATATCTCGTCCTACTATGTTCGTACTGTTCACGGCTTGGCGGCGCCAGGCTAGGATCAAAGCGGTACATGATGGGGAATCCGGTGTCCTCAATGAAGAAGGAATCGGTCCTGAACCCGACTACAATCCGTCTTTCCCCAAGGCGGGCTCGCATCAAGCGGCCGAACTCCTGCGCCAGCCTTACATCCGGGAAAGACGAGGCGCGAACATAAATAAAAATCATCGCCTCGTCCCCTGAGGTGGGCGCCACTCCTGGCGGCAGTGGACTAAAGCTCTGCTTCAAAATATCAAAATCCACGCCTCGCAAACTGATGCGGAGGAAATTCTCTCCCGATAGGACGGTCTCCGACGATACGCCAGCTTGATTTCTGAAACGAAGTACGACGTTGCCCCCCAGTCCCGAAGCTTCCGCCATCGGAAGCAGGGCACGCCCGAATTGGTTGTATAGGCTCGACCACCAGTCATAATCCCCTTCGGTCCGGAGCTTCCCATGGAGTTCACGTGTTGCGTCGTCCTCGTCAACAAAAATGCTGACAGTCCAGCCGCGCTTCTCTCTGAGTTGTTTCGACAGCGCACTGCAGGCTTGACGCAACTGGGGCTCCGTGAAGTCCCTGATGTCCCAGAGCAGGGCGGCGCTGTAGAACGGCCCATCCTTTCGCTCCCACAGGACACGGCTGACCGCGGGAGCAGAACGGACTGACGCAACGGGCAATCCGAATCCCAGGACGATGACGGCACCAGCCCTGGCCAATCGACTAACGCTAGTTCTTACAGCCATTTTGTAGCCACGCGCTGATTGCTGAGCTATATGACGCGCCCTGCGGCACGCTAATCCCGTAATTCTGGACAAACGCCGGGTCGCTATATTGGGTGACGTAGTGCAGCAGTTCGTGGACCAAGGCCGTTCCCTGGCCAACGGAGTAATTGGCATTGTTCCCATACGAATCGGTTGCCCAGAAATTCGAGCTCAAGAGGACAACGTTGCTGATGCTGTTGCCAGGACCATTGAGCGTGACGGCGTAGGTGCCGCTCACTATTGAGGAAAGGGGACCTGAAGGGTTGTATGCCGCCAAGGTTGGTGCCACCTGTGCGACGGTCTCGCTGCCGCTCGCGCCCGGACTTGCATCAATAAAGTCGAGATTCTTAGCGTCGCTGAGCAGAGTGTTGACGTTCGGCAGCACCTGCGTACAGCTGGACGGAAGCTCGCCGATCGCCGTTGTCAGTCTTCCAAGCACTTGCGAAAGGTTGCTTATCTTAGCGACTGTAAGGAAAAAAGTGTAGCATTACGAGCGAGGCGTGATGGTGTAATTCCATTCGCCGTGGAAGGTGTCGGGGTGCAGTTGGATAGCGGCAAACTCCTGCTTGCCCACCTTAATCCCTTTCGGGTACTTGCCTGTGTCCAACTGGCTTTGAACGCGAAGGCCGGTTTTGGTAGTGGTGGCAGCGATCAGGTTGACGATGACCTCATGGCTCACCAGCGGTTTGCCGCGCCAGTTCTTCGTGATGAAGGAGAACAGACGATGCTCGATCTTGTTCCATTTGCTGGTCCCCGGCGGGAAGTGGCAGACCGAGATCTGCAGGCCGGCTTCGTCGGCCAGTTTCTGCAACTCCAGTTTCCACAACCGCACGCGCGCTCCGTTGCTGCCTCCGCTGTCGGCCGTTATCAACAACTGACGGGCCTGGGGGTACGCCTCTCGGCCCATCATGTTCCACCATCGTCGGATGCTCTCGACGGCGAACGCTGAGGTGTCGTGATCGGTGCCGACGCTGACCCAACCGGCATTCTGCCCCAGATCGTAAACTCCATAGGGAACATCTTTCTGCTTCCCGAAATCATGCACCTGGACGCTTTCGGGCTGACCCTTTGGCCGCCATTCGCGGCCGCCATTCTTGTAGTCCCCTACTTGTTCCTTCTTTTTCGTGTCAACGGAAATTGCTGGCTGGCCGCTATGCAGGAATTCCAACGCCTTGGCATTGATGTATTCAAACTGTGCATTGCGGTCCGGATGCGAAGAGCCCTCTTTCGTCTTGCGGTTCGCTTGCAGGCTGTATTTCTGTTCATGCAGCAGTTCCGCAACCAGCACATGGCTCACTTTGTGTCCCCATGCTTGCAGTTCGTCGGCCAGATTCCGCACGCTCTTGCAGGTCCACCGCAGGGGGGACTCCGGATCCCCTCGCGTCACTGGCTCCAGCAGCTTTTCCAGATCGAGTAGCAGCCGCGGATCCTTGAGCACGGCCTTCTTCCGACCGCCGCCTTTTCTCCGGATCTGCCGACGTGTCCGCGATGAGCGATCCGGCTTCTTCTTCAATTCCGCCAAACCCACCGCGATGGCTCGCCTAGAAATGCCGCTAGCGCGCGCCACCAGTGATATGCCGCCCCGCCCGTGGGCTGCGCTTTCCGCTGCCGCCCATAACCTTCGCGAGCGTTCGTCCAGCCACGCTTCCAGCCGGGAGAAACGCTGCCTGATCTCACCTTCGCTGGCCACAAAACCATTTTAGGCCTAAAATGGTTTTATTGCTACACTTATTTTATTACGGATGCTTAGTAGCTGTTGGCGGTGGAGAAGGATCCGGAGAGCCACTTTCAGCGTGGCAGCCAGAGCCATTTGGGGGGCTGTATGGGCCATGGCCGTCGTCTTCTGCAACAACTCGGTCGCTGCCCGAGTCCCTTAGGTCTACCAAGCAGCCCGGTTGGCTGCCACTGCTCCCGCCGCTGCCGGTGCCGCCGCCAAGGCTAGGACAGCCTGACGAGAAGGGGTAGACCTCGCACCACAACTCGAATTGACCGGTCGGGTCGTTGGCATTGGCCGGGTCACCGTACACGTACGCGTACCGATTCCAACTGACTGGATTCCTCGGGTCTGCCGTGTTGACCCCGCCAGGATCGGGGCTCCAGAACCTACCGAAGCTGCTCGTGTAGTACCTCTGGTCCGCGTAATCCTGCCCGTACCCATCGCGGAAGTAGGTGCCGAATTTGTCGGTGTTGTCCGGCGTGGAGGTTCGCTCCTCGCCGTAGGGGTAGTAGGCGATCGACGCGCTCAGGTTTTGGCCGCGCACGGAGCCTAAGCGGTCGGTCATGACCGCGTTCTGGTTCGTCTCGCTGCCGCTGGCGATCAGCTTTTTGCCGAAATACACGTTGACGTTCGCGGTCGAGACCACGAACTGGCCGTTGCTGTAGCCGCAGTTGTATGTGCCCAGGCGCTTGCCGTTCGCGCCGTAGAAATACAGCACGCACGTGCTGACGGTGCTGGCGCTGCCGGCGCTGGCGTACTGCAGCACGCGCTTGCCCCAGGGGTCGTAGCTGTAGGTCACCCAGTTGCTGGCGCTGTCCGTGGCGCCGGAGAACACCATCCGGTTTTCCACGTCCCAGGCGAACTGCGGCGAATTCGACCCCAGCCAGTTGCCGTTGGCGTCGGCCGGGCCCATCTGATTGGTCGATGAATTCACCCCGGTATATACCTGCGGCGCCGTACCCTGGGTCGGGACTTTGCTCAGCAGGTTGCCGAAACCGTCGTAGGTATACGATTCGCC
>JBEKYD010000090.1:0-42556 GCA_049511335.1 Bryobacteraceae bacterium
ACGTTCACCGGGCATGGCGGCGCAGGCCGGACGCCGAGAGAAAACAGAAAACACGATTCCCGCAGAAACCACTTGCTTGTGCGCCCAAGCGGAGTGATGAATGTGGTCACCGTAGTAACTACGGCAGAAGGAGATTAGACGAAAATGACTACCGAGAACGTAGCCACCACCGACACCGCCGCCGCCGTTGCCGAACAGGGCGCCACCGTCGCGCCGGACGGGGCCTCCTCGAAGAAGGCTGCCAGCCAAAAGAAGGGCGCGCCCAAGAGCCAGAAAAGCGCCAAGGGCGGCAAGCCCAAAGCCACCACACCCAAGAAGGTGGCCAAGGCCGCAAAGAAAACCGCCAAGCGCGCCCCCGCGAAAAAGACTACCGCCCCGCGCGCCGAGAGCAAGGGAGCCAAGATCCTGGAACTGATCGGCCGGGCCAAGGGCGCCACTCTCGCCGAGATCATGAAAGCGGTCGCCTGGCAACCCCACAGCGTCCGGGGCTTCATTTCCACCGCCGGCAAGAAGCACGGCATCAAAGTCGAATCCGCGAAGAACGAAGCCGGCGAGCGCTTCTACCGACGAATCGCCAAGTAGTACTTCCTCGCCAGCCTTCTTCCCACGCCGCCGCCGGGTTCAACGATCTGGCGGCGGTTCTGCTTTGTGAAATCCCGCCGTCCTGCCATCCGCCGCGCGGTTCGCTTTCAGAAGAATATGATTCCGCGCTTCTCGTACACACTCTCATGTTCGGCATACAATGTCGCTCGGGCCAGCGCCGTCACAATCGCCGAGATGCCGTCGATCCTCTTCGCCGACCTCCCGCGATGGGGCTTCGTCGGCTGTACGTTATCCTTATTGTCATATCGGATTTGCATGCAGCTCGCCATCCAGTTCAACACGGGATTGTTTCCGTGGCGAATCTTCTGATCGACATACGCGCTCAAGAGGAACTTAGTTGGGTGACTCAGGTGCAGAAAGTTCTGCTGAATCTCGACCACCGTGATGCCCTCCTCCGCCAGATTCGATGCTTCCGTTCGAAAGTTGAATCGGTCGAACGGCATTTCTCTTAGCTCGAACGTCTCGTTGCCCAACCGGATGCGCTCCATCACTTCGCGCTGATCGATCGAATTGCCGGGCGTCGTCTCTAGTCGCAATCTCCCGCCGGCAACGAGCGATTCACGCGGTCCCCTTCTTCCGTTCCTCGGTAATCTCCTGGCGGGCGATAGCCGAAGCGCAGCGAAAGAGATGGGCGGGAGCTAAGAAGGCGGATACGCCAGCGCCACCGGCAACTCCCAAGCCCAAACGCAGACTGTCGGCGGCTGGCAGGAAGGCGATCATCGCCGCCACCAAAAAGAGGTGGGCCGCAATACGTGTGGCCAGAGCGGCTACCGCCTAGCCTGTAAGAAAGGGTCATCGACGCGGCGGACGCGGCGAAGATCGGGGGCTACAGCGCCTGCGGGACTCGGTCCCATTGAAACGAACCATGAGATCCTATATGTTCAATCTGAATGGATTAATAGGTCGTGGAGGTCGTCTTCATGTCGAATTCGCGCAGAAATTTTCTACAGTCCAGCGCGGCACTAGCTGCCGGTCTTACAGGCGTCCCATCCGTATTGGAAGCGCAATCCGGCGCGGCGCAAACCAACATGCCTCCCGGCGCTCCGCAAACTCCGGCGCAGCGGTCCGGGCCGCTTACGCCCGCCGCGCAGATCCAGGTTCCCAGAATGAAATTCGGCGGCGTGGAAATCAGCCGGATGGTCCTGGGCGTCAACCCCTTCTACGGCTTTGCTCACTACAACAACAACTTCGGCTCGGTCATGAAGGAGTGGTACACCCAGGATAAAGTCTGCGACGTGATGCACCAGGCCAACCGCTTCGGCATCAATGCTCTTAACTATGTCCACCTGGACAGGGGGCCGCAAGACCTTCAGCGGTTCGTAGCCGAGGGCGGCAAGATGCACCTGATCATCCAGGTGACTGCCGGCGTCGATTCGGAAATGCTGGTGAAGACCCTCCAGCCCCTGGCACTGCAAAGGCAGGGTGAAGTGGTCGATACTGCCTATCAGAACGGGGAAATGGGAAGCGTTAAGGAGTGGTGCAAGAAAGCGCGAGATTTGGGAGTGATGGTCGGAGTGGGCACGCACATCCCGGAAGTCGTCGCGCAGGTGGAGTCGGAGAACTGGGACATCGATTTCTTTTCCGGCTGCGTGTACAACCGGCGGCGCACCGTGGACGAATGGAAGAAGGTGCTCAACGGCGAGATGATGGAGATGCCCAACGACATCTACATGAAGAGCGATCCGCCGCGCATGTATAAGGTTCTCCGGCAGAGCAAGAAACCCTGCTTCGCCTTCAAGATCTTGGCCGCCGGGCGGGTCCCCGATCGCGGCGTCGAACAGGCCTTCCGCACGGCTTTCGAAAGCATCAAGCCCACCGACGGGGTTTACGTAGGCATGTTCCCCCGATTCAAGGACGAGATCCGCGAAAACGCCGAGATAGTTCATCGCATTCTCGTGGGTGCCTGACGGAACGAAGCCAATGCCGACTGGCAGGGCTGTATGCGCGCGGAGCCAGCGCGGCTCGTGTGGCTCACCTGGCAGGCCGACGCGGGCGCGCACGAGTGTCTCATCCGGAAGTGCGCGTGCCGGCGCGCGCTTGAACGCGCCGCGCCATCGACGCGGCGGAAGCGGCGAAGATCGGCGAGCTACAACGCATCGCGCTTTACCACCCACCACCCGCTTCCGTCGCGATTCGACGGCGAACGATCAGATGCCGCTCCGCTCGCCGACAACGATGGCGCCGGAGCGCCCCTCCCGGGGCGCAAGCGGCACCGTCCTACCGCTGTAGAAACCCCTTTGCGTGAAGGTACAGGTTGACCAGGCACACAGCCGGGACACAGCCACCGCCACGGAAACCGGCACTCGCTCTGGCACATCGGGGTATACGAGTGCTTCCAGGTAGTGAATCAAGAATGGCTCCCGATATACTGCAGCGCCGCCCTTCGATTCGAGCCACTGTTCGAGCAGGGTCAAAGGACAGGGCCAGGGTGCGGTCTCAATGAAAATGCCGTAGATCAGGGAGGCGAAATGCAACCACCGCAGCACCGGCCGGTTTCGGGCAACCAACCAGCCGAAGATCACCCAGACGATCCAGGTTAGGTGAACTGCCAGGATCACAGTCGCCAGGACGCCCCAAGGGTGCATTTGCCCTGCGGTCACTATACTACCGCGAACGTTCAACGTACAGGTGTTCACAACGCGTCGGGCTCCTCTGCCGACGGCTCGTGGTCAACCTCCTCCGCCTTTGCCGAGAACTCCGGCGCGGGCGCGCCCGGGAGCTGCGTCCGCGAAGCGCGCGCGGCGGCGTGCCGTTGAACACAGCAACTGAGGGAACTTAACCGACATAAGGCGACCGTACGTCCAAGTGGATAACTTCCTGACGGCCATCGTTCCTCGATGCCAGGCTTCGAGACCAGAGCTGGCCGGGAAGAGGGCAGTAGAGATGTCCTCTCAGCCGGCAGTGAAGCAATTCCTCAAGCTTTGATCCAACCACCCAGATAAAGGAAACGCGCGAGCAGCCTCGCCGCTCGCGCGCTCGTCGATTCGTCAGATAGCGACTCGATCAGTAACCGGAGTAGAGGTTCGGATAGCAAGGAGCCGGCTGCCAATAGCCGTATCCGTCATAGTAGCCACAACCGGCACTCGAATTGTACCCCCAGCCGAACGGGATGCCGATCCCGACGCCAAAGTAGGGACGAGCCCAGAAGCGTCCGCCGTAGTAGTAGCCTCGGCCTCCGTAGAACTGGCCAGGGTAGTAACCGCCTCCTCCACCGTAGTATCCGCCGCCGTAGCCGCGGCCCGCGTAGGGGGCCGAATAGCTGCGCGCACCATAGCTACGGCCCGCGTAGGGAGTGGCATAGCTGCGCGCACCGCTGGAATAGCTACGGCCCGCGTAGGACGGGGCCGAATAGCTGCGTCCACCGCCGCCTGAGAACGAACGGCCGGAAAAACTGCCGCCAGAGTGTCCATCGCGTCCCCCGCCGCCGCGCTGCGCTAATGCAGTCGTAGGACCAAGCAACATCAGGGCGCCAAGAGCAAGCGCCGGCATCGCCGATTTGAACGGCATCGTGTGCACTGTCCAATTCATAAGGACCTCCAATACTTCTGACTTTATAATCTGCAAACCACGTGCCAATGGCAACGATTTGAAATCAAATAACTTAGGCCATAGCGAGCGTGAAGCCCTGGCTGAAAACCACCGTTTGGGGGTGCTCTTCAGCCATGCCCGCCCGGCAGACCGGTCATCTCTTCACCCTCGTCATCAAATTCAGCACCACGGTAATGGCGTCGGAAGAGACAGTCTCGCCCGGCTTGGCGACGTTAGCGCGGCATCATCTGGCGCCGCGGGAAGGCTGACGCGGGCGCGCCGGCGCCGCGTCCGAGAAGCGCGACTACGGGCGTGACGCGTCGGCTTCTTGGTTCGTTTAACCAGCGGATTTGACTCCTCGGCCCCTCTCCCTTTCAAAACCGAGGGACATTGAGGGACATTTTGAGGCCTTTGCTCTGAGCGCAGCCGGAGCGGATGGACGGTGCCGGTCTGCTACTTCAGACGTGAATGGGGCCCATTTTCGACCAGCCACAGTTCGCAACCGATTCGGCCAGGAGTCTGCCGGCCTCCGCGGCTGCCTCGGTAGGGACGGAGCCAGCATTGAGCCTGACGACATTGTGATGGCCCGGCCTCACGAAAAAAGGTTCTCCGTCCGCTACGCGGACTCCAGCTGCGGCGCTTCTTTCCACTGCGTCCTTGGCGTCCACACCCGGCGGCAGATTCACCCACAGGTTCAGCCCGTCGGGTCCGCACCACGTGCCGCCGTCTAGCGGGATCAGAATCCTGTTCACCGCTTCCGCCGCCCTCTCCCGGCGTTGGTTGTAAGCCTGCCGGGCCAGATTCAGAGCTTCGCCCAATTCGTCGTCCTGCAGTATCGCAGCCAGTACTCGCTGCAAAAGACGAGAAGTCCACCCGTCCGCGAAACTCTTGGCGTTATTGATCCACTCCCGGATCACCGGCCGGGCTACCGCAGCCGCGATGCGTAGATCGGGCGCGATCGCCTTGGAGAAGGATCGTATATATAGCGTCCGCGATTCCATGCGCGCGTCGGACAGCATCGAGCTTGCGGGAGTGTTGGCAATTCCTCCGAACTGATCGTCTTCAATCGCCACGACATCCGGATGCGCGGCTAGCACATCGGCCAGCGCGGTTCTTCGCTCCCGCGACCACGAGGCACCGGTAGGATTGTGTGCCCGCGGCGTGAAGACAGCCGCCTTGGCGCCGTTCCGCAAGGCAGCATCCAGGGATTCCGCAGTCACACCCGAATCATCAGTCGCCATGCCGATGAGTCTCGCCCCAGCGCGTTCGAATGTGTCCATCATCGTCGGGTAACCGGGCTCCTCAACGGCAATTGTCGCGGACTCGCTCCCCCATCTCGCCGCTAACATTTCGCAGGCCAGCAACATGAACTGCTGCGCCGAAGAACCCACCATCAGGTCTTGCACCCGTGCCGGAATTGCGTCCGATTCGAGCAGGGCTATCAGTTGGCAGGCCAGAGGCTCGATTGCCTCCTGACTGGCGTATTGAAGGTCGGAAGCCGTGATTCCTTGGACGGCGGCGCTCCACGCGCGGCGAATGACTTCCACCGGCAACAGCCCCGGGTCCGGACGCCCCGTGCTGCAATCCATGGCGTGGGCATACATCCGTCGCAGCCTGCCGCCCAAGCCCATCAGAGCGCGCCGGCGCCAGGGGACGGGCGAGACCTGCTGCAACGAGTCCGTTAGCGACCACGGAAACGACTTCCCCGCCAATGCCTGAACATCCTTGGGCGACTCCATGACAAAGGTCCCACGGCCCACCTCTCCGCGAATCAGGCCGCGCTTCGTGAGCAGGACATGCTCGGGGTGCGCGCCTGTTGGAAGCTTGGGAAGACTTTCAAGACAGCGCGAGAAACTGATTTGCGGAAGACCCACCCGCCCATCGCTCCTCCTGCAGGAAGCCGCGCCCTATCGACGGGGCCGGCAAGACTTTCACTTAAATCATATACCCGCCAGACGAGCCCCCATCCTGGATCGGAAACAAGACCCGCTCTTGGGCCAGCGATGGGCTCTGCCAGCCGGAGAGTTGCCGTGGACCCCGCGGAGAGTATTACAGCAGCCTCGCGGATTTCGTGCCGGCACGTCACTTTAGGCTGTGCAGGTAATCGTAGCTGGGCTTCATGAACTCCAGATCCATTTCGACGAAGTAGTTCTTGACGCCTCCCGCGCTGGCAGCGGCGAACAGCCCCTTCCAGTCCACTGAGCCCGAGCCTACGGCAGCTTGCTTCTTGGTCTCGGCCGACCAGTCGGAAAGGTGCATGGAAATGAAGCGGCCGGGGTATTTTTTCAGGTAGGTGGCGGCTTGGTAGCCGATCCTGACCACGGCCACCTGGAACTGCATCCTGACCAGCTTGGGATCGAACTCGGCCATCAGCCTGTCATAGACCAACTCGTTCGCGATCTTCTGAAACTCGAAGTCGTGGTTGTGGAAGCCGGCCTGGAGGCCCGCCTTGGCGATCTTCTCGCCGATCTTGTTGAGTTCGCCGGCGGCTTTCGCCCAGTCCGCCATTTTGGCGGTGTTGGGCAGGCCGAAGGTGGAGCAGATCATTTGCTTCAGGCCGAGTTCCCTGGCGAAGGCGATGCGCTCGTCCAGGCTTTCCTTCATCTCCTTGAACTGGTAGTGGCAGCTTTCGCAGCGCAGGCCGGCGGCCTCAATGGTCTTCTTCATTGCAGCCGCGGACATGCCGGTGAGCGCGCCGAAGCCCTCCTTGTAACTGGGCGGGGAGCACATTTCGATGGTCTTGTAGCCCATGGCGGCGATTTGTTTCAGCGTGCCTGGGAAGTCTTTGCCAATGGCATCGCGGATGGGCCAGGTCTGGGTTCCGATGGGCATGCCCAGCGGGTCGGCCATGAGCGGGCCGGCGGCCACGGCGCCGGTGGCACCGGCGGCGAGGAACTCTCTTCTCGAAAGATGCATGACGCTTTCTCCATGAACCGTTCAGATGGTTTGCGGGTCCCACCCCTGGCGGTACTCGCGTGAGAGATACTGGTTGGCCTCGGGGAGGTTGGTGATGGTCCCGGTTTTGGGCTCGTAGAGCAGCCGTTTGCCGGCTCGCAGCGCTATCGCGTAGAGGTTGGCAGCCTCCGAAATGGGGCCGGCGTTGAGGAAGCTACCGGGCGAGTGCTGTTTGTCGCCGCGGCACGCCGAGACCCACTGCTTCAGCCCGGGCGACAGCCGGGGCGGTCGGGGTCCGGCGTTCGCGGCGGGCGCGGGCTGGGGCGGCGCCTGGACGCCTTTGGCGCGGCGCGCGGAGATCAGGCGCGGGTTTTCCACGTTGAACCCGGCGAGGATCTTGCCCTTGTCGCCGACGAACATCATGCCTTCGCGCGCCAGTTCCTGGCCCTTCCGGTCCAGCTCCGCGGGCGTGGGCGGATGAATGCCGCCGTCGTACCAGATGAGGTCGACGGGCCCGCGCCGCCCGCTGGCCGGATACTTGAAACGGACCACGCCGGCGAGCGGGAACGAGAAGTCGTTGCGGATGGTGGTGGAGACGCCGTCCTTCAGCATGCAGGCGTGGGTCGCCATGGGGTCGATGCTGACCGGCCCGGAAAGCTCCAGCGCGTTGAACACGGTCCAGAGGCTGTAGTGCCCCATATCGGCCATGGAGCCGCCGCCGAAATCGTACCAGCCGCGGAACACCATGTGGGTGTAATCGGGGTGGTAGGGGCGGTCGGCTTCGGGGCCGAGCCACAGATCCCAGTCGAAGCCCGGCGGCACGGGCGGCCGGTCGGTGGGGATGGTGGCATACTGCGGCCAGACCGGGCGGTTGGACCAGTTGTGAACCTCGCGCAGGGTGCCGATGGCGCCGCGGTTGATCCACACCATCACGGGGGCCATGTCGCCGTTGCTGTCCCAGGGCATGAAGTGGGTGGAGACGCCGGTCTTGCGCGCGGTTTCGATGACCAGTTGCGCCTCCTTCAGGCGATTGGCGATGGGCTTGTGCGTGACGACGTGCTTGCCGCGTTTCATGGCCGCCATGGCAATCACCCCGTGGAGATGGTCGGGGGTCATGATCTTGACGGCATCGATGCCCTTTTCCTTTTCCAGCATCTCGCGCACGTCGGCGTAGGCGGCGCAGCCCTTGTATTGGCCGGAGGGGCTCTGGCCGGCGTAGTAGGCTTCCACGAAAGCGCGGCCCACCTCGCGCCCGCCGGGAATCACGCCCTCGGTTCCGGCGCGCCAATTGGGATCGCGCAGCGCGCGGCGGAGGCCGGTCAGCAGGCCGTCCCGGCTCCAGTCGCGGTACCCGACCGGGTCTCGGTTCGGATCGCAAACGGCGGTGATCCGGATATCCTCGGAAGCCAGCAGAACGGGCATTTCGCGGAGGCCCTCGGTGCCGGTGCCGACGCAGGCCAGGTTGATCTTGTCGCTGGGGGCAACCACGCCCGGCCCTCCCAAGACGTGTCTGGGAACGATGGAGAAGGCCGCTGCGGCGGCGGCGCTCCCCAGAAACTGGCGGCGGTTGGCGTTGGATGTCATGGGTTCCTTCTTAGGCGGCGACGGTTGGGCAAGCGGTTTCGTGCCGCGAGGCCGCCCCGGAAGAGAATAGCGAGATTCACAGGGACGTTCAAGGCTGAAAGGAATGGTGGTCTCTCCCCGTGCCCTGTCCTGGTACGATCCGGTAAAACGGGCCCAAACATTTGCAAGTCGTTGAAGCGTTCATCTTGTATCCTCTGAAGACCTGCTGTTTGGCCCCCTCGACGCGTCGGGCGCGGCGAAAAGCCACAGCCGACTCGCTTACCCGCTTCGGTTGGCTCGGTGGCGAACGATCGGCTCCCGCCACGCCCGCCGAGAAGTCCGGCGCTGCCGCGTCCATCCGTGCCGCCGCCGGAAGGCCGGCGCGGGCACGCTCGGGCGCAACGCGGCGCGCCATCAACGCGGCGGGGCGGCGAGGATCGAAGAGCTGCGGCGCGGCGGAGCTACGTTAGCCGTTTCCACCAGGCTCGACGGCGAGTGGTCAACTGCCGCTGCGTCGCCGAGAACTTGAGCCGGCGTCGAGCCGCCAAAAGGCGTACAATCGACGCGCCCCTCGCTTGAACGGGGTGGGCGGCGATTAGGGCGTGGTTTTGCGCGCCCCGCGCGCCGGAATCTTGCAAGCCGCGGGCGCGATTCCTCCCTGGGGAGCGAACCCAGTAGTGCAAGGCCGCCGCCCGGCCGCCCGCTGGGGGCGTGCGACCATATTCTCTGATACCAGTCCAGACAGGGTAGTAATTTCGCTGTAGTGGCGGCTGAACCAACTTACCTAGGCACTAGCCTAGTTTCATCGGCCTACATATAAGATTTATCCTAGTTGTCTCTTAAGGAAATTCTGATTACTGTCGCCGGGGACAGATTCAACTGCGGACATTCTGAACTTCGCGAGGAGCGTGGCGAGCCTTGACGAAGTGATCACCCGTCTCGAAAAGTCGTCCCTTAAAGCAAAGGCCTCGAAGAGGCCGGCCACCGCATGGAGCAGAGTGAGTAGTCTCACCGGAAACTGATCGCAAACCAAAGGATGGAACGGTATGAAGAAGCCGCCCGGCCTTGAGACCGTTTTCAATAATGTTGTTCTATCCGTCAGCCGCAACGATGAAGACTGCGCTTCTCTGGAGCGCATCTTCAGATCCGACTGGAGCGTTATCGCAAGCGTCACGGTTGCTTCGGCCCTTTCGGTGTTGCGGGAGATA
Organism: Bryobacteraceae bacterium; assembly: GCA_049511335.1. Taxonomy (GTDB): domain Bacteria; phylum Acidobacteriota; class Terriglobia; order Bryobacterales; family Bryobacteraceae; genus JBEKYD01. The sequence continues at coordinate 9,798 of JBEKYD010000090.1, forward strand.
CCCATTCCAATCGTAATGTTCGATTGCGATATCACATCGGGCACTTGGGAGGAGATGTTGGACCACATCTCGCTTCTTCCCGATCCCCCTCTCTTAATCGTGACTTCCCGGCTGGCAGATGAACGGTTGTGGGCGGAAGCCCTGAATCTCGGAGCATGGGACGTGCTGGCGAAGCCGTTTGACGAAGACGAAGTAATCCGAATCGTCAGCGTCGCCGGACAACATTGGCAGGATCGTCACGGCGTCCATATCCGCCGCACCAAACAAAGGAAGTCTGCAAAGGGAATCGAACAACTGGCTGCAACCGGAACATAGGTTCTCGTGGACAGAACAAAATGGAAGCGATTGTTTTGACGGATGATGAGCTGAAGCGTCTCGAAACACGATTCGGACCGGTTGTGCGGCAAATGGGTCCGTGGAATTCCAATGGAGCCTTCGGCTATGCCAGCGTTCCGGTAGCCGCGGTGGAGAAGGCGGTTGAAGCACTCGAAAATCCCAATCTGCTGGTAGCGCTCCTCCGCCTGCGCACGCCAGAGCGGACGAAAACGTTCATCGAATTGTTGGAGGATTTCGGCTCCGTTTTGGTCGAGAGAATCGTTGCCGCTTACAGGGAATTCTCGCGTTGGCCTCGTCAATCGGTGTTGACGAATTCCAAGGACCCCTCGTAGGCTTCGGACGCCTCGACAGCCTGCGGTTTCGGGCCGGATCTTCATCGTCGATGATGACGAGCAGCAGCGTAGCGCCTCCGCATCATGTCAACTGGCCGTATCGCGTTCACCGCTGACATTTGCGAGGGCGCCATCCACGCGGCGAAGATCGGCGCGCGGGCTGCATCAACGTCTTACTGCGAAGGTTCGGTTAACGCCCTCCGCCGCGCTCCCCGCGAACTCCGGCACCCGCGCATCCATCCGTGCCGCGAGCCCGCGCGGCATCGTCCGGCGCCGCGGAAGGCCGACGCGGGCGCGCTCGACGCCACGTACGAAATTAGGTGCGTGCCCTTGAAGCCGGCGCGCCATCGACGCAGCCGACGCGGCGAAGCTCGTCGAACTACGGCGCGCCGCTTCCGCCGGGCTCGACGGCGAACGGCCAACTACCGCCACGCTTGCCGAGAACTCCTGCCTGCCAGAATGCGTTACCGTGAATGTTGCGAAAGGCTGACATGCCGACACGAGAATTCACGAACGAAGTCCTCTCCGCCGCCATCCTCGGATTCGAGGAACAGAAGCGGCGCATCGCCGGTAAGATTGCCGAACTCCGGGCGATGCTATCCGGTGGCGAACCTGCCGCCACGCCGGGATCGCCCACCAGGAAGCGCAAGGTTTCCGCTGCTGCACGCCGGAAGATGGCGCTGGCGCAAAAAGCAAGGTGGGCCAAAATCCGGGGCGAATCTGAACCGGCTACACCCGAACCGACAAAGCCGAAGCGCCGGATCAGCAAAGAAGGCTTGGCAAGGATCATCGCTGCTACGAAGAAACGTTGGGCCTTGAAGCGGGCCGAAGCTGCGAAGGCGCAACGAGCCGCAAAGAAATCGACACCTGCCCGGAAGAAAGCCGCTGTCAAAAAAGTTGCGGTCAAGGCACCACAGGCAGAAGCGGCTAAGAAGGCAGCACCGGTCAGGAAGGCGGCGAAGAAAACGGCTGTGAAGAAGACGGCCCCGGCCGCTGCAAAAAGCGTAACGGAAACTGGCGGTCAGTGATCGCGCATTAGTCACCCGATCCAGAACCAGCCCCGCAACCACCGGAAGATTACGATCATTTGTGTCAACACAAAAACCGCTGCCAAGATGACGCCCACGGCTCCCAGAAGGACCTTGGGTGTGCTGAACTCTTGCGGAAGCCCTTGAGTGGGCTGCGGTGCCCTCTGTTGAGTGGTTTTCTCTGGTTGACGTTCCGGTGGAATTTCACAGATTTGAAAGCTGGTCTTGCAACTGCGGCAAGTAAACGAATCATCCGAAATTGAACCACCGCATCTTGGACAGAACACGATCCAAATCTCCGCCTCACTCAAGATAGGCGTTGACCTCCCTTTTACCACCGCACTGCGCCATTCGCAACGATACCGGCGTGGTTGGTTGCTATACGCCGGAGCCCGCAAAGCCCGAACGCCGGATCACCGAAGAGGGCATGAAAAGGATCATCGCCGCCACTAAGAAGAGGTGGGCCGCGGTGCGTGCGGCCAAAGCGGCTACCGCCTAGCCAGCAACCAAGGGGCACTGACGCGGCCCCGGCGAAGATCCGCGCGGTATCGCGCGTAGGGCCCCTTCAGCGGCTTGCGCCGTCGACGACGAACGGCCAACTCCCGCCGCGCTCGCCGAGACCGCCGGCGTTGGCGTGTCCATTCGCGCCGCCGCGCCGGGAACGCGCACTGAACAGCACCGCCGGACTCGTGCGTATCGTATCCAGCCCCAGGCGCACGGCCCTTGTTTGGCGAATAGTCGAAGCAGTCTAGTGAGCAAATGCCCGCTGAAGATCAGCACTGGTCGTCGTTGGGCACCAATATTTCTCGATGTATTCGATCACCAACTGCGTGCCTGCGTCGTGACTTACATGGGGCGGATCTTTCGGATTGTACATGGCGTCGGTCAGGTCCCGGACCAGAATGCAGTGAATACCCAGTGAGGTCATTCTCTTGATGCCGAACGTTCGATTGAGCACACACATGTTCGTGTGTACACCCATAACCAGGAGGGTACGAATGTTGCGGTCTCGGAGGAAACTGTAAATCTCCGTACCACTGTCGGAGATCACGTCCGATGCGTCGATGCGTAAACCGGGATGTTCACGCGTCCAGGCTTTGTAGAACTGATCGGGCGTGTCGCACCCGCCGCTTCTGTCGTCGATGGGCAGTGGAGGATCGGGCAGACTGAGCGGAGTCGGCGGATCGATCTTGGCAAGGGCCAAAATGCGTTTGCGCTGAGGCGCGTCCTGGTAGAAAGCCATCACTTCGGACGGTGCGTGAATGATCTGGATACCTCGCTTGCGAGCTGATTCCAGGAACGGTGCCATCTTCGCCACCAGGCCGTTGACCCGCTCCATGGCACCGCTGCACCAATGTTTGTCCCACATGTCGCAGATCAGGACTGCTGTCTTCTCTGGAGGCAAGGCTTGCTGCAGGCTCACCTCGCTCCATTCACCGCTGCCCTTGAACGCTTCGATGCGCGAGCGAAGATTGACAGTCATATCTGCGGCGCCTACAGGCCGCAGTTCGAGCGCCAGCAGCAGGAACGGGAGCCAGCGTGAGGGATTCATGCGAGACATGCTAGCACGACATTCGGTTCAGCGCTTGGGGAATCGGATTCTGCAACAGGCGCCGGTGCGCGACCAGACCAAACTTCCGACGGCTTCGCGCAAGTTCGAATTCGTTGCACCCGAGGGTTTTCCCGGGTGACCGAAGACATGAGCCCGGCGGTGGGAGCCACACCGGGATGCGTTGACTTGGCGAGCCCCTACGGCTTGGCGTACGGCGAAAGCCGGCATGGGGTCACACCTGGTGGAGAAAGTCTTTGCCGGAAGGCTCGGTAACGACACCGGGGTATCGCAACGCGGCTACCATAGGAACATGGACCTTGCTGAAAAGAAGATCGCGATTCTCGTGGACAACCTGTATCAGGAAATGGAGGTGTGGTACCCGCTATTCCGCTTCCAGGAGGCCGGCGCGACAGTCATCACGGTCGGCGCAAAGGCCGGCGAGACCTACACCAGCAAACTGGGCTACCCGGTGAAGTGCCAGCTTTCCTACGATGACGTCAAGGCTGCCGATTTCGACGGCGTGGTAGTGCCCGGCGGCTATGCGCCAGACCACATCCGACGCCATCCGAACGCCAATCAGTTCGTGCATGACATGGATTCGGCCGGCAAGCTCGTCGCCTCGATCTGCCACGGCCTGTGGGTGTTGTGCTCCGCGGGCGGCATGTTGAAGGGGCGCAAGACGACCAGTTTCTTCGCAATCAAGGACGATGTGGTAAACGCGGGCGCACACTGGGTTGACGCCGAAGTCGTGGTAGACAGGAATCTCGTGACCAGCCGCAAGCCAGAGGATCTGCCAGCGTTTTGCAAGGCGTGCATTGAGGTACTGGCTGGCGTTCTGGTTTAGAATGCCCCTGCGCACGGCGCGGCGGGTGCCGCGTCCGCGAAATGCGCGTGCTCGCGCGCCGTTGAACACTATGAATGTCAAATGAAACGAGCCCCGCATGAAAAACGTCACCCGTCGTGAACTCCTGCAGCAATCCGCCATGCTTGCCGCCGCCGCGCGGCTCGGCATCGGAGAATCCCAAGCCGCGCCCGCCGGTATGTCCACCTATGAATGGATTCGCAGCACTCGCATTCTGATCGCCGAAGCCTACAACCCGCCCTTCTATCCCACACTCGACTACCGGCCGGAGAAGGCTGTCAGTATCGCTCGCGAGCTCAACGCCGACGCCCTGCGTTACCCCTCCGCTTCCTACTTCGCCTACTTCCCGACTAGATCCGGCTATCCGATCCACCCCGAGCTCAAAGGCGATCCCATGCGCGACACCGTCGATCTCTCGAAGCAGGCCGGACTCCGCGTAGTCGCCTACGTGCCGCTCAATCACCCCTTCATGAACTCCACTTCGAAGGACCCCCGCTATGCGGATTGGAGCAAGAAATTCGCGAACGGCAAGCCCATGATCACCAGCCACTACGGCTACGCGACTTTCTTCGAAGGTTGTCTCAATTCGCCTCTGCGCGAAGTGATTCGGACACTGGTGCGCGAGGTACTCACCCAGTACGGGGTCGACGTGATGTACTTCGATGGCCCTTATCAGGGCATGGATCACCGTCAGGATTTCTGCCACTGCAAATACTGCCAGGCGGCCTACCAGAAGAAGTTCGGCAAGGCCATCCCCAATCAGGACGAAGGCATTTCGCTTAGCGACGACATTCAGTACCAGAACTGGATGGCCAATGACGTCGGGATCGGCTTCTTCCGCGAAATCCGCGAGATGATTCGCCAGACGCGCGACGTCCCGGTGCTGTTCAACGACACCTCGCTGCTCAGCCGCCGCGAATGGCGCAGCCGTGCCATCCCGGTGGCCGACGGCTTCATGTTCGAAGCCGCCGAAACGCCCGAAGAGAAGTTGTTCAACATGCAGCTCGGCCAGTCCACCGGCAAAGTGACCTGGACCTATGTCGGCAGCCACACGGAATACAATCGCGAACACATGAAGGACACCACCGTACGCGGCTGGTACAGTTATCCGGTCGAGAGCCAGGAACTCCTGATCGATGGCGCGACCGCCATTGCCGCGGGCGTGGGAATCGTCTATTGGAGCATGTCCCGCTTCTTCTACAACCAACAAGGTCCGCTGGCCTACGAGAGCGGACGCTACGTCAAAGAGGTCTTCGACTTCCAACAGAAGCATGACGCCCTGCTGCGCACCCTAATTTCGCAGCCGCAAGTCGGCATCATGGTTGGCGGCCAGACCCTCGACTGGTACACCGGCAAGCATTTCGTCGGCCGAGCCTACCCCAATTACTTCCATGGCGCATACCAGTTGCTCAAGGCCAACAGCTACGAGGCCGAACCGTTTCTCGACTGGAACATGTCGCCCGAGCTTCTCTCGAAGTACCAGATGATCTACGCGCCCAACTGCGCCTGCCTCAGCGCAAAGCAGTGCGGCATGCTGCGCGACTATGTCCGGAAAGGCGGCGCCCTCATCGCTACCCACCTCACATCCGTCGCCGACGAATACGGCCGCGTGTGCCCGGACTTCGGACTCGCGGACGTGTTCGGCGCTTCCTTCCTCGACCCCGAGCCCCTGGAGATGCCGGACCTCTACATGAACGCCAGCGCCGATGACATCATGCCACAGGATCCCCAAGTCATGCGCATTCGCGAAAACGGCGGCAGGGTGTTCGCCGAAACCATCGATCGCGGGCACCGCACCACCATCGGACCCGCCGGCGTCGGCAACACCTTTGGCGATGGCAAAGTGATCTACATCGCCTCGGGCCTCGAAGCGATCTACGAGGAGACCGAAATGCCCATCCTGCGGAGCTGGTTCGCCAAGCTGTTCGAGCCCTATCTCGGGGCGAAGCGCTCCTATCAGATCGAGTATCAGCCCGGTCTCACGCCCCATCTCATGGCCTCGAAAAACACCATCGTCCTGCACCTCCTCGCCGACACTGGCAATAAAAACAAGCATCTCCGCCCGCGAGAAGGCTTCCTTGCGGTCGCCGATGTCAAGGTGAGAATCAAAGTCCCGTCGCAGCCGAAATCGGTATCGCTCCTGCGCTCCGGCGCCAAAATCCCCGTGACGCAGAATAGCGGCTGGATCGAACTCACCGTCCCCCGCGTCTTGATCCACGAAGCCGTTGGGGTTGATCTCGGATGAGCCCTCGCGTGACGCCCACGCTCGAACGCGGTCGTTGGTTCATGATCTCCTTCGCCTTCCTGGCGACCGTGATCAACTATCTCGACCGCCAGGCGCTCTCCGTCGCGGCGCCCGTTCTCATCGATCAATTCCACATGAGCAGCGTGACCTACTCGCGCGTAGTGTCGGCGTTCATGCTGGCGTACACCATCTCCAACGGCCCTTCCGGACCCCTGATCGATCGCCTCGGCACGCGTCTCGGATATGCGCTCTGCATTGGCTGGTGGTCCGCTGCGTCGGTGCTCCACGCCCTGACCCGCGGACCGCTCAGCCTGGGTGTTTTTCGCTTTCTCCTGGGCATTGGCGAAGCTGGAAATTGGCCGGCTGCCATCAAAGTGGTCGCCGAATGGTTCCCCGAAACCGAACGCGCGCTGGCTTGCGGACTCTTCAACAGCGGATCGTCGGTCGGCGCCATCTTGGCCCCGCCGATCGTCGCGTTCATCGTTGTGCATTACGGCTGGCAGTACGCGTTTCTGGGGATCGGTTTGCTTGGATTCATCTGGCTTGCTTTCTGGTGGCCCATTTACCATAAGCCGGCCCAGTCGCCAGCACAAGCCCAGGCCGAGGCCCCGCCCCCGTCGGCCTTGCAACTTTTGCGCCACCGTTTCGTCTGGAGCTTCATCGTCGCCAAGATCTTCTTCGATCCCGCGTGGTATTTCTACATCTTCTGGTTCCCTGCATACCTCAGGAGCGCCCGTCATTTCGACATGGCGGCCATCGGCAAATATGCCTGGCTGCCATTCTTCGTCGCCGGTTTGGGAAATCTCTTCGGCGGCGCGCTCTCTGGCCTCCTCATCCGCCGGGGAGCATCCGTCACCATCGCGCGAAAGTCCGCCATGACTTTGTTCATCGTGCTGATGGGCGCTGCGATCCCCGCCGTCCTCGCCCCGACCGCGACCCTCGCGATTGTTTGTGTTTCGATCGCCATGATGGGCTACACCGGCGCGCTCGCCAACATGCTGGCGATGCCCGCCGACGTATTTCCCGGCAACGCCGTCGGCTCCATCTGGGGACTCGCCAGCATGGGCGCCGGATTCGGTGGCATGCTCTTCTCCCTCATCACCGGCTGGGTAGTGGATCACTACTCCTACACCCCAGTCTTCATCGGCTTCGGTCTGCTGCCCCTGGCTTGCGCCGCCATAGTCTGGACCATCACCGGCTCTCTCCGCCCCGCCGCTCCGGCAAGCTACTCGTAACGCAGACTTCGAAATCTGTGTTATACGCGGAGGGCTCCGCCACAACACGAGAACTCCGGCGCGGGCGTGGCCTGCCTGCCGCCGTGCTCGCCCAGAACTCCGGCGCTGGCGTGTAGCTGCGGTCGACGAACGCCGCGCCTATTCGTGAACCCGCGCAGCCTCGCTTGGCCCGCCGGTAGGCCCACGCTGTCGCGCTGGTGCCTCCTCCGCGAAGTGCGCGTGCCGCCACGCCTTTGCACCCCACGTGCTATCGACGCAGCGGGCGCGGCGAAGCTCGTCGAGCCACCGCGCGCCGCAGCGTCCGGCGCGGCTCGACGGCGCACGATCAATTGCCGCCGCCGCTCGCCGGGGAACTCCACCGACAGCGCGTCCATCGGTGCTGCGATCCCGCCCGGCATCGTGCGGCGCCCTCGAAGGCCGACGCGGGCGCGATTCTTTCAACTCCGCGCCATCGACGCGGCGGAAGCGGCAACGATCGACCTGCTACGGCGCGCTGGGCTACTTCAGCCGCCCCGCGGTTCGACGGCGTACGCTCAACGCCCGTCGCGTTCGTCGCGAACTCCGACGCCGCCGCGTCCGCGAAATGCGGCGCGCCATCGACGGAGCGGATGCGGCCAAGATCCAAGAGCTACCGCGCGCTGCACGCGTTTAGCCGCTTTCGTGTGGCTAACATCTCCCCGTGCTGCTCCTATAATGGGCATGATCATGCGACCCCTCCTTCTTTCCTTCCTCCTGTCAAGTGCCCTCCTGTTGGCACAGCGTGATATTCCCACTGGATCATTGAACAGACCTGAACGGCTTGAGTGGTTTCGCGATCAGGGATTCGGTTTGTTCATTCATTGGTCGGTGGATAGCCAAACCGGCGTCGTGATTTCGCATTCTTTGGCCGGTGCTGACGAAGCCTACCTGCGGCGATTCTTTGAAGAGCTGCCGAAGACATTCAATCCGCGCAAATTTGAGCCCACGGATTGGGCCGCCCTAGCGAAGTTGGCCGGTATCAAGTACGTCGTCTTCACCACCAAACACCATTCCGGATTCGCCATGTGGGACACGAAGACCACTGAGTTCGGCATCATACACACGCCGTACAAGCACGACCTCACACACGAAATCCTCAACGCGTTCCGCGCGCAGGGCATCGCCCCGGGTATCTACTTCTCGCCGGACGACTTCTGGTGGCTATGGAAGAACAAGATCGACATCCAGCGAGGCATTCCGGACGTGCAGCCGCGCAATAATCCGGGCTTGATGAAGCTCGATCTCGCTCAGATCCAGGAGTTGATGGGGAACTATGGGCCCATCGACATCGTGTTCCTTGACGGTGAGCCGCAGGGCCTCCGTGATCTCGCGTGGAAACTGCAACCCAACACGATCGTGACCCGTGGGGCGATTCAGACTCCGGAACTCTATGTGCCCGGCGTCCCGCTGGAAGGGGCCTGGGAAGCTAACTTCACCATGGGCACGGCGTGGCAGTACCAGCCGCAAAACGAACTATACAAGACCGGCGGTCAGGTGATCGACATCCTTGTCGAGACGCGCGCCAAGGGTGGCAATCTGCTATTGAACATTGGCCCGAAGCCCGATGGCGAACTGCCCATTGAACAGGAAGAACGCCTGCGCGAGGTGGCGCTGTGGATGCAAGTGAACCAGGAGTGCATCTACAACGTGCGTCCCTGGGTGATCACGAACGAACAGAACATCTGGTACACGAAGGCGAAAAACGAAACCACGGTCTACGCCATCGTGAAGCAACAGCCGCTCTGGGTGCGTGGACAATGGCGCGATTTCGTATTAAAGAGCGTGCAGGCCACGCCACAATCCGTCGTGAGCGTGTTGGGGCAGAACGGTCGTTTGCTGGAGTACAGGCCCGAAGTGAATCCCCAGCCCACGCTGAAACAGGAAGCGGACGGGCTGCACATTCGCGCGATGTTCACTCAGCGGCTACAAGATAACAGCAAGTGGCCTAATCCTATTGTCCTGAAGATCACGAATGTGACGGCGGCTTTCACACCCCCGAAGGTGGAGACGAAAGGCGCCTCATTCGACGCCGAGACGAAAAGCGCACTGCTGACTGGAACCCTCCAGGATCTGGGGAAAGCACCCTCGTTGGAAGTCGGGTTTGAGTACCGCAGCATTGTCGGTTTGGATGCCAGCGACCGGTCCATTGCCTGGCAACACGGCCCCTCCACGATCCTGAGCGCTCCGGGTGATTTTGCGTTGAACCTACCGGATCTGAATCCCGAAGGACTTTACGAATACCGCGCCTACGTTAAACATCCCCTTTTGACTATCTACGGCGTGGACAAACGCCTACCCATGAAATGATTGATTGCCCGCGTGTAGACATATAGAGAGAGCAAGCCCGTTGGGTGGCGCCTGACCGATCATGCCGCCGCGCGCCGCAGCGTCCGTTGGCACTCGACGGCGAACGATCGACTCCCGCCGTGCTCGCCCAGAACTCCGGCGCTGACGCGTCCATCCGTGCCGCGAACCCGCCCGGCCTCGTGCGGCGCCGCGGGAAGGCCGCGGTAGCACGCGGGCGCCGGGGCATATTAATTAGCCTGCCTGAAGCACAGCGCGGTGAGGGTACGTATGTCGGCGAGTTCCTCCAGATGGCGTACATCGTCCACGATTGCTTTCGCCGTTGCCTGGGGCCAGTTGGCGTAAGAGGCGCAGTCGAGAAATTTCGCGACTATGTCGTCATAGCTCATGGGATCCGCAGGGCTTCCTTTGCCAAAATCGGCTTTCCCGCGAATCGTCTGGCCGTTGTTGAGTCGCACGGCGATGATCGTCGTCATCTTGTTGTACCCCGCCGCTTCAGCTTCCGGGTGGACACCGAAGCGCACCCGGCCGATCATGCTCTGCACTTCCGGACGGTTCACCACCTCGTCGGTGAACATGGTCAGTCCGGCTTTGCCATACAGGAGGAGAACGGCCATGCAGAATTCCATGCTGAACTTGGCTTGTAACGAGTTGGTGGGCCGGTGATGAATCAAAGCCGTCGGCATGTAGGAGTTCGTGCCGATGTCGACCTGCTCCACAGTTTCCGGACGAATCCGGTGCTCATGAATCAAACGCAGGAGTTCGGTCATCCCTGGATGGGTCAGCGAACCGGAGGGAATAGGCTTGATCGAGACACCCGGATCATGGAAGGTCCAAGGCGCGCCCAGTTTACCCGCGATGGCGATTGGGTCGAAGCCGCCCCCCGCTGCACGGAAGAAGCCGCTGGGCGCCTCCAGAATCCGTTCGCTCGCCGTCCAGCCCAGTGCGTCCAGATCCGTGGCCACCACGCCGGCTTCCGCCGCATGACCTGCCTGGAACGGCTTCGACATCGTACCGAAGTTTTCACGCAGTCCTCCCGACTGGCTGGCGGCAATGCCGAGCGCCCGCCGGGTACGCGCCACATCGAAACCACGCAGTTTCGCCACTGCCGCGGCCGATCCAAAGACGCCAATGGTCCCGGTCGTATGGAATCCGTCTTCATAGTGCCGCGGTGCGATGGCCTCCGCGATCTTGCACTCCACCTCGACGCCCACATGGTATGCCAGCTCCAGATCTCGCCCGGATCTTCCTTTTTCCTCCGCCACAGCCAAGGCTGGGCACAGCGACGCCACCGTGGGGTGCATCAGGAGACCGTACACCCTGTCCTTGGCGGACGCCAACTGGGTATCGTCATAGTCGTCCGCATGGAGCGAAACGCCATTCACGAAAGCCGCAAACCGTGGCGCGGTCTTGATCGAAGACCCGATTACAGTCGCGGGTCCGGGCATCTGGCCGAGAGACTGAATGTAGGTTCTGCTCAGTTCTCCTATCTTGCCCACGGAACCGGCCAAGGCAAGCCCGAATCCGTCCAAAATGGATTTTCTGCCGAGCTCGACCACATCGGCAGGCACGTCGGCGTAGTTTGTCTTCACAACAAACTCCGCCACGTAACGGGTTAAATCGTCTGGTCTTGGAAACTTAGCGTTAGTCCCAGTCTGGGAACGGGCGGCCGGCACCCTTAAATACCCGACGCCCAAACCCCATGTAGCTGCATTGACGAGTCTTCTCCGGCTGATAACCACCGCTCTCTCCTATTGTTTGTTGCGTGTGTACATGCTATCACTTCCGAGCAGAGATTTTGACCCGAGCGGCCAGGGCTTTTGAATCTCTGTGTGCGTTTTGGTCGCGGCGTGGGACGTTAGCTGACGACCCGCGACGCTCGCCAGCTCGCCGGCATTCGCAAGACGTGCGCCGCACGAGTTTGGCCCTCGACGCGGCGATGGTCGGCGAGGCACTGCGCGCGGGGGCCTTCAGCCGCTTCCGCCGCAATTCGACGGCGAACGATCAACTGGCTCCACGCTCGCCGCGAACTCCCGCGCCGGCGCGTCCCATCCGTGCCGCGAGCCCGCAGCGGCCTCGTGCGGCGCCGCCGGAAGGCCGGCGCGGGCGCGGTAGGGCGCCGCGTCCGCGATGCGCGTGTCGGCGCGCCAAGGACGCGGCGAATGCCGACAAGCCACAGTGTGCCGGGCTACCTCAGCCGCTTCCGTAGCGCGGTTCAACGTAGAACGATCAACGCTGTCCGCGTTCGCTTCGGCGGCGCCGCGCTCAAAGTGAAAGGATCGCCCCGCGGCACCTGCGGAGGGACCTGGGCGGCTGTTTCCCAAGAAGACTATAACTTTCTCTATTTCAACCGATATAGAAGATGGGTTCTTTTCGAAACGGGGAGGTCACCTGTGTAGGGCGATGACGGACGAGGCGGGTTGCGGGAACTGATCGCGGTTTCGAACCGCAGATCCAACGCTGGCACTCGATCAAAGGAAACAGCGATGCTCACAGCACAAACAGTATTGGGCCCGGCGCCAGCCTCAAACGGCGACCCGCGCACGTCGGCCTCGAGTCTGCGTCAGGATTTCGAGCGTCATCTCCGCCGGACTCTGGTGAAGGATCGCTATACCGCGACCGACCGCGACCGTTACTTCGCGTTGGCCCTGACCGTACGCGACCGGTTGATTGAGCGCTGGATCGCCACCCAACAGACGCATCACAAAAAGAACGTTAAGCGCATCTACTATCTGTCACTGGAGTTTCTGATCGGCCGTCTGCTCGGGAACAACGTCATCAATTTAAAGCTGGAAGATACCTGCCGCACAGCCATGGCGGAGCTGGGCCTGGATTGGGAGGCCCTTCGTGACCACGAAGTCGACGCGGGCTTAGGGAACGGCGGCCTGGGCCGCCTGGCCGCCTGTTTTCTAGACTCCATGGCCACGTTGAACCTTCCTGCAGTCGGTTACGGTCTGCGCTACGATTTCGGGATCTTCAACCAGCGAATCGTGAACGGCTACCAGGTGGAGCAGCCTGACGAGTGGCTCAAGCTAGGCTATCCCTGGGAGACTGCCCATCCCGAGTTCTCATTCCCAGTGCAATTTGAAGGTCACGTTGAGACCTTTTGGGGCCCGAACGGCCGGGAGTGGCGGTGGGTGGACACGAAAAGCGTGGTGGGTTTGCCATATGACCTTCCGGTCGTGGGATACGGTGGAAGCACTGTAAATACCCTCAGGCTTTGGTCCGCGAAAGCAGCTGAGGAGTTCGATCTGGACGATTTCAACAGGGGCGAGTATGTCGATGCGGTTGCGAATAAGGTTCTCGCTGAAAACCTGACGAAGGTACTGTACCCAAACGACAACCTATTTGAAGGCAAAGAACTTCGTCTGAAGCAACAGTACTTCTTCGTCTCCTGCTCCCTTCAGGACATCCTGCGGCGTTTTAAGTCCGACGGCAACGCGTGGGACAACTTCCCCGATAAGGTCTTCCTGCAATTGAATGACACCCATCCCGCTCTCGCCATCCCAGAGTTGATGCGGCTGCTGGTTGATCGCGAAGGTCTTGGGTGGGACCAGGCATGGGAGACCACCATCAATTCGACGGGCTACACCAACCATACGATCTTGCCCGAAGCCTTGGAAAAGTGGCCGGTGAGCATGCTGGCGAGACTGTTGCCGCGCCATCTCCAGATCATCTACGAGATCAACGCCCGGTTCATGCGAGGTGTGGCGTCGCATTATCTGCTGGACGAAGACCGAATGCGTCGGATGAGTCTCATCGAGGAGGATGGCGAAAAACATGTCCGAATGGCACACCTGGCAGTCGTGGGATCCTGCTCGGTCAACGGAGTGGCGAAGCTGCATAGCGAGCTTCTCAGGAACATCGTATTAAAGGACTTTGCCGAATATTGGCCGGCGAGGTTCAACAACAAGACGAACGGGATCACGCCAAGGCGGTGGCTCCTCAAGGCCAATCCGCTTCTCGCACAGCTTATCACCGGTGTGATTGGAGAGCAGTGGATTACGGACCTGGATCAACTCCGCAAGCTCGAGGCGTTCAGCGACGACCCCGATTTTTGTGAACGCTTCCGAGCGGTCAAACGATGCAACAAAGAGGCGCTCGCAGGACACATTGGCCGTGAGTTCGGCATCCCGGTTTCGCCAGATTCCCTTTTTGACGTGCAAGTGAAGCGACTGCATGAGTACAAGCGCCAACTTCTCTTCATGTTGTACGTCATTGTGCTCTACGGTCGACTCAAGAGGGACCCCGGGCTGAACATCGCGCCTCGCACATTCCTTCTGAGCGCCAAGGCTGCACCAGGCTATGCGACGGCGAAACTGATCATCAAACTGATTCATCAGGTAGCCGAGGTCGTCAACCGGGATCCCCAAGTTTGCGACAAGCTGAAAGTCATATTCCTGCCCAACTACCGGGTGTCGCTGGCAGAGAAAATCATCCCAGCCGCCGACTTGAGCGAACAGATCTCGCTTGCCGGCACGGAGGCATCGGGAACCGGCAATATGAAACTGCAACTGAACGGCGCCTTGACCATCGGGACAGTGGATGGGGCCAACCTGGAAATCATGGAGGAAGTCGGCAAAGATAACATCTTCATATTCGGCTTGACTGCTCAAGAAGTCGAGCGGAGGCGGCCCGACTACAATCCGTGGGAGATCTACAACAGCGACGAGGAAATCCGGCGTGCCGTCGACCTGATTGATCGAAACTTCTTTAGCATGCTGGAACCCGGCATCTTCAAGCCCTTAACCCAAGCCCTTCTATCCGGAGACCGGTATATGCTGCTGGCCGATTTGCGAGATTACATCCAGACGCAGGAGCGAGTGGACGCGGTGTACAAAGATCGCGGCGGATGGGTCAGGAAGGCCATTCTCAATGTGGCTCGGGCCGGGAAGTTTTCGTCAGACCGCACTATACGGGAATACGCATCCAGGATCTGGAATGTTGAGCCCTGTGATGTCGCTCCGGAGTAAGACAAAGCAGACGGCAGGCGAGAAGGTTCACTCTCGGAATGGCGCTTTGATCCGCGCCGCCAGCTCTCGTGGAACATGCAGCGCCGCGGGAAGGCCGACGTGGGCGCATGGGCGCCTCGTCCGTTCAGTGCGCGTGTCGGCGCGCTTGAACACGGCGCCCCATCGACGCGAACGCGGCAGCTGAATCGAAACGAGCCCGCTGTCACAGTGTGTGATGGGTCCACCGGTCCACCATTTCCAGATGCCCGGACGCCGATCCGAAGCCCACGCTGCGCATGTTCCTGTACTCGCTTTCTGGCTCAATTCCGAAGGAACCCACCACCGCCGTCTCCATCCGCGGTCCAGAAATCATGCCGCCCGCACAGGCCGTGGTGCCACTCTTGTGCGCGGTCCGGCAACGTAATAGCAATACCGGCGGCCGTTCTTGGTCGTGTATATCTGCATTCCTCGGCTGCATGCGCCAGCGATTAGAAGCTGAATGACAGTTCTTCCACGCCACGTAGCACCCTGGGCGCTGTGCTGCAGTTTGAAACAACAGAAAAATGGGAGATTTCGTCGATATGTATAGGCGGGGGTCGTTATGAGAGATGCGAGGTACATTGAGATCCCAGGCAGCAAGACTCATGAGCTGCCGCCGTTGCTCGTACACTCGGCACCGGAGGTGGCTTCCGGCACTGCGGCCGAGCTGGCATCGGTGATGTCAGAAGCCGAGGACATGCTGGCGGTGAGCGACGGAGCAGGAAGTGCAGCGCGCCGGATATCCCTCGAGGGCTGAATTTCAGCGATCCCGCGCCTCCGGAAGGTGAAAGGAGACTGGCTATTAACGCCGTCTTCGGCAGCCCACCAGGTTGAGCGGGCAATAGGAGGCGAAACAAATAGCGGATACTTTTACCCGATTTCGGCCTTGTTAGCAGGCCGGGGCAGGTGGCCGAGCTGCAGCTACTCACATTAGGTTTGAAATTCTGGCGGGGTGCCCGGGGCGGCCGCTTCGGTAGGGGGTTGGGCCGCCCTAGCGTTTTTGGCTTTCTTCGACAGGGTGGCTTGCTTGAAAGGCAAGGCGATGCTGCGAGAATTCTGCCGGTGCTCCCTCCAACGCGAGGAAGCGCGCGCTGGAGTCGCCCGGGCGGGCGTGGATGTAGCCGCTGGTGGTCGCCACCGAGCGGTGGCCCAGCGTGGCCTGTAAGTGTTTCGCCGCGGCATTGAAGCGGGCGAACGCCTCTTGGACCCGTTCCCTCTCCCGGTGACACTTATCGATGATTTGATCCCCGCGCTTCTGTATAGGGGTCTTCATAAGCTCATCCTCGCCCTTGAGTTTAGGGCAACAACCTTCCAATTGGCAGCCAGCAAGACCCCCTTGAGCCCGCTTTGGTATCGAATTCATCATCCGCGTTGCAGTTCCACCTCCCTCGGTTTGAGCCGATTATGCGGAAGACGTCGCGCAAATACGTTGATCTCTTTGGTTATGGATCAGAAGTACTGCGAGAAAATAATACAGAAGAGGCGGGGCGCGCGTGGCACAGCGGCGTTAAGACCTGACATCGGTGGCCGCGGCGTCTGCAGGCATTCCGTCAGGACCCCGCACACGGTCTCGCTCATGACGGAGTTGATCCGGGAACCGGGCTGCTGTTCCCCCGCTTTTGCACCGCACCGGGTTACTCTGAATGCGGCTTGATCTCCTGTTCGTAGAATGCATACCCACTTTTGCTGACCACGAACGTTCGGCTCGAAGTGGGTTCAACAAACCCGCCATCAACTAATTCCTTCGCTGCACTCGATTCCACAGGGTTTCGATGCGGTTCCCGACCCTCTAACACCGGCTTTGTAGAACGTGGAAGCAAGGGCCAAGGTCTCTGTTGTGATTGGGCCAGAAGATACATCTGCAACTCAACCATGTCCGAGAGGGCGTGCTGACCATTGGCGGTCATCATGGTGTCCTCTATTGTGGCACATTGGGTGCGGCGGGGCGTGGCGTTCTTCCTGTTCGCCGGAAGTAATCGGTGTAGAGGCCCCCCTGTATGTGGGGCAAGTGCCCAAAGCGTTATCCCCTGTTATTGATAGCTATCGGGCCAGCCAGAAGCCCGCGGCCTGGCCCCACGTGGCTCGCGAATCGCCTACCGTGTTCTCTAAAGAGCGAAGCATTCGGCACCGCATGCATAATGACGGCTTGGGGCCAGATTTGAACCGAAGCTAGCCCTACTGTCGATTTTGCTCTTGCTCGCTGTCGCGCGTGCGCTTCTTGCGGTTGCGCTTGCGCGCCAGGACAGATTTGAGTCGCTTCTTCTGGCCCGGTTTCAGATAGAAAGCGTGCCGCTTAACTTCCTTAATGATTTCCTCTTGCAGAACTTTGCGCTTGAAGCGCCGCAGCGCGTTCTCCAGAGTCTCACCGTCCTGAATGTGGACCTCGGCCAACGATCACCTCCTTATTCATGACAGAAATGACAGAAATAGAGCAATTGAATCTTCATGCTAACAGCTTCCCGCCGAGGCGGCGCTCTAGGGGCATAGCTGCCGTAACGCGCCGCAACCGTAGAGGCGCTGCCTGCCATCCCGCCGATTGCGGCCGGTTTTTGTGGGCTTCCCGGAAAAACTGGCTTTCCTGCCACCCGGCCGCGGCCCCGCGCGGTAGCGTTAAGGCGTGATATCGGTAGCGCTCTGCCCGCCCAACCCTTCACTGCCTGCTCAGGCACATCCATGGTTCGAGAGTCAACCGACCGCAGCTCAGATTCGAGTACGGTTCAAATTCACGGGTTGGCCGCGAGCGGGAGGACCGGTGGCTGCCCTTTCCGGGTTGCAGAGCCATCGGTGAGGGTCGTCACGCCCGATTGCGGCGGACTCGATTAGCCTTGGGCCGGCGCCCGCATAGCCGGTGGAGCCTTTTATGTCCGGTAACGACTGAATGCAACAATAATACGTCCACGGGTGACGAATGGGAGGCCGTTGCATTCTCCCTGGTCGGTGGCATCTATACGGAGCAGAATGTGATCATGAGCAGGTGAAATTGAGAGCCCCCCTCGATTGCCACTGCCGCACGGCTTCGAGCAGGCTCTCCATCTTCACCGGCTTCGCGATATAGTCGTCCATACCTGCCGCCAGACATTGTTCGCGTACGCCGACCATAGCTTCGGCCGTCATGGCGATGATCCCCACATGCTGGCCAAGCGTTTCCAACCGGCGAATCTCCTCGGTGGCGATATAGCCGTCCATCTCTGGCATCTGGCAGTCCATGAAGATCAGGTCGTACGGCAGCATGCGGAACATCGTGATGGCCTCGCGGCCGTTCGCCGCCACGTCCACCCGAAATCCAAGCTTTTCGAGCATCCGGACCGCGACCTTCTGATTCACCACGTTGTCCTCCGCGACCAGAACGCGTGGCGGCGACTCAAAACGGCCCTCCTCCAATACGGTCCGTGGTGATTTCAGGGTTTTGGACGCGGTGTTCACGCCAGGCGCGGCCACCTTTTTTGACCACGCCGTGGTGAGCGTATTCAGGAGCTGCGATTGACGCACCGGTTTGGTGAGGAAGGCATCGATGGCGGAGCCTTCGAGCATGCAGATATCGCTCAAATGGCCCACGGAGGTGAGCAGCACGACGACCGGAGGCCGGATGTCCATATCCGCGCGGAGAGCGGCCGCCAGCGCCGCGCCATCCATCTCTGGCATCTGGTAATCCAGGAGCGCGAAATCGTACGGATCGCCGCTTGCGTGCGCTGCTCGGACCTCTGCCAGCCCTTGCAAGGCCGAAGCGAAGCTCCCGTTTCGCATCCCCCAACTCGTGATCTGCTCCTGCAGCATGCGCCGGTTCACATCGTTGTCGTCCACGATCAGCACGCGCCGCCCCCGGAGGTCGTCCACCGCGACGGGCAGCGCGTGCGGTTGTGAATCGAGAGTCAGCGGCAGCGTGAGCCAGAAGGTGGAGCCATCGCCGACGCGGCTTCGCACGCCAATCGTGCCGCTCATCAAGGCGGCCAGTTGCTTGCAGATCGTGAGCCCCAACCCCGTACCCCCGTAGCAGCGAGTGGTGGATGCGTCGGCCTGGCTGAACTTCTCGAACACCGCGGCGAGTTTGTCTTCGGGAATTCCAGTGCCGGTGTCGCGCACGGAAACCCGCATGGCCGCGGTTCCGTACTCCTGCGACTCGCACTCCACGGTGATCAGCACGTATCCCTGGTGGGTGAACTTGACGGCATTGCCGACAAGGTTCGTGACGATTTGCCGGACTCTTCCGGCATCGCCCAAGAACTGGCACGGCAACCCCGGCGGGTATTCCAGAACCAGATCGAGGCTCCTTTCCTCAGCCTTCGGCGACACCATCTCCATGACATCCTCGATCACCAGACGCAGGTCGAACGGGAAGGATTCGATCTGCAGCTTGCCGGCCTCGATCTTCGAGAAGTCTAGAATGTCGTTGATCACCGTGAGCAGGACCTCGCCTGACATGCGCACGGTCTCTGCGTATTCCCGCTGCTCGGGGCTCAAGTCGGTGTCGAGCAGCAATCCCGTCATCCCGATCACGCCGTTCAGCGGAGTGCGGATCTCGTGGCTCATGTTCGCCAGAAATTCACTTTTAGCGCGAGTGTTCGCCTTGATGGTTTCCTGGGCTTTGTAGAGATCCGTGATGTCCCGGCTAGTACCGACTACCCCTACCACATTGCCGGACGCGTTCCGGATCGGGGCCCTCGTCGTCAGGACCCACGTACGATTGGCAGCATCGCGTCCGGGCTCTTCGTGGCCCACCGAAGGTTCGCCGGTCTCGAAAACCCGCTGCTCGTCGCTGCGGAATCGTGCAGCGACCTCCGCCGGGTAGAAATCATAATCGGTCTTTCCTAAGGCTTCGGATGGCGCGGCTACACCGAGTATGTGGGCGAGTGCTTTGTTCACCAGCAGGAAACGGCCGCCGGTATCCTTTGCGGAGATGTAATCCGGCAAGCTGTCCACCAGCGCCCGCAAGAGATTCTGCTCGCGCGCCAGCGCCTCCTCGGCCTGTTTAGTGGCGGTGATGTCTATGTGGGTCCCCGCAATACGCGTGACGGAGCCATCGGCGGCTCGCGCTACCACTTTCCCGCGCGCCCGTATCCAACGCCAATCTCCGTCCTTGGTCTTCATGCGGAACTCTGCCTGATAGCTCTCAGACCTCCCTTCTATATGTATTCGAAGCTTGTCCATCGCGGCTGCGAGGTCATCCGGATTTACCAGCCGTTCCCAGATTTCCACGGATTCACCGATTTCATCCGGGGAAAAGCCCAGCATCTGTGACCAGCGCTCACTATAGTAGGTCCGGTTCTTGGTGACATTCCAGTCCCAGAGAGCCTCATCGGCTCCATCAAGCGCCAGATTGAGCCGTTCCACGTTTTTTGCGAGCAACTGATGAGCTCTCTCCGAGGCGGCGGCTAGAGCTTGGACCCGTCGGCGGAGGGCGGCGACAACCGCGGCTCCCGCCAGCAAGAGAGCGGTCAACAACACACAGACGAGAGTTTGCATTGCGTTACACGTCCGATACAAAGTGGTCAAGGCCAAGTCAGCCCTAGCCAGCGATCCTGATATCATATCGGCAGTCCCGCCATGTTTTTAGACATTTTCGGGCCTGGGGCGACGTATCCAAAGATTCCCGCTATTCGCTCTTGCGGCGCTAGCTCGAGTGCCGCCAGACGCGCCTCGATGTCCTCGATCTCAATAGCCTTGGCCGCGTGGTTGCAGATGGCCTCGGCCGCCCGCACCCGGACCGAGGGAGGCGTGCTGGCGTCAATCATCGTCTTGAGCAGGGTGGTGGCTGCCGCCGAGGTCCCCTGCTGGAGCCGGGAGAGGTCGAGTGTCGCCAGCACGTAGTTACCCTGACTGGCGCGATGGGAGGTGGATGACGAATCGACTTTGAGACGGCATTAATAGTCATGATCGGCAGCCATTACCTGACGGGCGCGCTCATCCAATCCTCGCTGGTTGACTGGGCAGGCCACAGAGGTCGCCGACTGCTCCCAGCAAGGTTAGTGGTGCGATGGGCTTTTCCAGCACCGCGGTAGCTCCCAACATGGTGGCGGCGTGCAGTAGGGCGCCGTGCAGGTAGCCCGAAATCACCAAAACTCGGAGATCGGGCTCCCGATCATGAAGCGTCCTCAGGATCTCGAATCCATCCGGCTCGGGCATTGCCAGATCCGTAGCCGGTGAGTTGCAGGACGTGTTTCAAAAGGTCCAGAACCTGCGGGTCATCGTCCACCACCAGAACACGCGGAATTCGTTGGGCTACCATCGCAGAAAGATTCTCCCCGGACTTCAATAAGAATCGGCTCAGGTTTTATAATAATAGAGATCAATTTAAAAAAATAGATATTAAGAACCATGATTCTGAATATCTTTCGGGGTATTTCCCCGCGCAATATACCCTTGCCATGTCGCAGGTAGCGGTTGATTTCTGGCTCCCTTGGAGCGTTCAGTTTACGCAGCCGCTTCTCGACGATTTTCACCGTCGCTGCTCTTCCCTGGCCGCCGCCGCTTCCAGTGCCGCCCCGGCGCACCTCGATGTCCTGGTACGGATCTGTGCGGGAGGCGGCCAGCGGTGGCCGCCCCTACCGCGACCGGTTTCTTCCAAACTCCGCCGCCGACCGTGCAAATCCTCGCCATCACGTCGACTGAGCGTCACGGTAGCCGAACGGACATTGGGTGTTCCGACTGCAGAAACTTGTTGAGGATTGCGGCTAGGTCTTCCAGCCGCACCGGCTTGGCGATGTAGTCGTCCATGCCAGCACTCAGACAGCGGGCACGGGCTCCGGCCATAGCCTCAGCGGTCATCGCAATGATAACGGCACGCTGGCTGGGGGGTTCGTGTTTCCGAATCTCCCGGGTGGCGTCGTATCCGTCCATCTCCGGCATTTGGCAGTCCATCAGCACCAGGTCGTAAGGCACCATCGCAAATAGACTCACAGCCTCCCGACCGCCAGCAGCAACGTCAGCGCGAAGCCCGAGTTTTTCGAGCATCCTTACGGCAACCCTCTGGTTGACGACATTGTCTTCGGCAACCAGGACCCGGATGGGATGGCCATTGGGCGTTTCGGTTACGATAGGCTTCCAGTCCGAAGCGCGGTGCGGCGGAGCGCCGGTAGTTGCGAGATTCGTTCCCCGGTATTTCGCCCAGGTGGTTGCGAGGGTCTGCAGGAGCTGTGAGTTTCGAACGGGCTTAACCAGATAGGCGTCGCAGCGGGTGGAGTGGCGCGCATCGCTGGACTGGCTGATGGAGGTCAACATCACCACCAGGGTGTCCCGGGCGGCCGGGTCATCCTTGATTACCGCGGCGAGCGTGCTGCCATCCATGCCGGGCATCTGGTAATCAATGATGGCGATAGGGTACGGATCGCCTTCCAGGCGCGCCGCTTGAAGCGCGCAGAGCGCCTCTTCTCCCGAAGCGCAGCTTCCGTCGCGCATGCCCCAGCCCACAACCTGCTCGTGCAGGACGCGGCGATTCACCTCGTTATCGTCTACGATGAGCACGCGCACGCCCCGCAACTCGCCGGCCGGCACCGGCGTCACCTCGGGTTGGGAGTCGAGTTGCAAGGGCAGCGTGAACCAGAATGTGGAGCCTTCACCGGGCCGGCTCGCGACTCCGATGGTTCCTCCCATCAAAGTGACCAGTTTCTTGGAGATCGCTAGGCCCAATCCGGTGCCGCCGTAATTTCGAGTTGTGGAGCTATCCACCTGGCTGAACTGCTCGAAGAGCACAGCGATCTTCTCTTCGGGGATGCCGATGCCGGTATCGCTGACGGAAACCCGCATCTGAGCCTGGTGCCCGGTCTGCTGTTCGCAGGTCACCGTCACCACGATGTGGCCCATGGGGGTGAATTTGATGGCGTTGCCGACGAAGTTCGTCACCACCTGGCGGATCCGCCCGCCGTCGCCGATGAAGTGGCGCGGAACGCCGGGGGCATATTCCAGCAGCAGGTCGAGTTTCTTTTCCTCCGCCTTGGCGGCGAGCATCTCGTTGACTTCTTCGATCACCAGGCTGAGATCGAAGACAACGGATTCGATCTGCAGCTTACCGGCTTCGATTTTGGAAAAGTCGAGAATGTCGTTAAGCACGGTGAGCAGGGCTTCTCCCGACCGGCGCGCGATTTCGGCATACTCCTGCTGTTCTGGTGTCAGGTCGGTGTCGAGCAACAGCCCGTTCATCCCGATCACGCCATTCATGGGGGTTCGGATCTCGTGGCTCATGTTCGCCACGAACTCGCTCTTGGCACGGTTGGCGGCCTCGGCGGCTTCCATCGCGCGCGCCAGTTCGCGGGTTCTCGTCTTCACCGCTATTTCGAGCTGGTTATTCCGTTCCAATACGTTCCACATTCGCCATCTGAACAGGCCGGAAACCATGAGAACGAAGAGCAGAATCGCGGCCAATCGAAACCAGATCCTCTCCCACCAGGCGGGCTCGACGGTGAATGAGACCCTTGCCGGCGCGACGCTCCACACCCCCTCACGCACACGCGCCGCCGCTACTTCGAAGACGAAGTCTCCAGACGGGAGATTAGCGTAGCGCACATCCGGTTGATCAGTCTCGATCCAGTCGCGATCGATTCCCCACAAACGATACCGGAAGCGCACGCGCCACTCATCCACAAATGTCAATGCGGAAAAACTTAAATGCAGAGAGCGCTCCGCGTAAGGCACCGCCAGAGAGCCAGTGGGACTCCGGCTTTGGCCCCCCAACTCCAGTTTCGTAATCAGAGTCGCTGGCGGGGGAAGAACCGATTCGCGAAGCGGCAGCCGGTAATGCGACAATCCGCGGCTGGTCGCGATCCAGACGCTTCCGTCCACGTCTGTGAGGAGACCTCCGGCATCACAGTCGTCCCAGATCAGCCCATCATTGTGGTCGTAGTGTCGCCAGGAGCCATTGAGGAAAACATCGATGCCGCGATCCGTGGCGAACCACACCGCTCCGCGGTGGTCGCTGGCGATGTCGTAGGTCTTATCGGAACGCAGGCCGTTTTTCGAGCTGAAGTTGGTGACTTGAAACCGATCGCCATCGAGGACTATACGCGACGCACCGGCCGGTTCCAGATACCCGATCCAGATGGCGCCGTCGGCCGCCTCGGCGACAGCGAGGGCGGTATCGCTCGACAGGCCATCATGCATCCGGAACCGGCGCCAGCGGCCATCTCTGTAGAGCACCAGACCGCGGGTGCCGGCGATCCAGATCCAACCTCGCCGATCCATAATACACTGCGAGAATCGTTCGCCCGGATCGTTGTCAGGCACATTCTGCATGTCAAACCGGACAGAGCTGTTCCTTGCCAGCGATAGAGGCGTGCTGCGAAAGACGCCGCCCACCGTCGCAACCCACAGCCTGCGATCGGGAGTGGCTAGCAGGCCCATGACGCGCTCGCTGGTCAAGCCAGATTCCACGCTGTAGTTGCGCACGAAGCGTCCCTTGGCATCGAACCGCGTCAGCCCACCGGGAGCCGCGCCAGCCCAAACCTCCCCATCGGCCGTCACTGCCAGCGCGCGATATTGTCCACGGGCCAGCCCGTCGTGCTCATCCCATGCGCGCCAGCGACTGGCGGAGGGTTCCATCACACTGACACCATTATTGGTCCCGGCCCAAAGAGCACCGCGGGAGTCGCGCCGCAGCGCCCATATGGTTTCATCCGACAGACCATCGGCCGGCGTCCAGTTTTCCCAGCGCTGGAAGCCGAGCCATCGGGCAACGCCGTCTCCCATAACTCCTATCCAGATGGAGCCCTCGCGGTCCTGGAGAGCACAACAGACGTTATTGCCGATTAAGCCGCGCCGCGTCCCGATCATCTCCCAACCGCCGTCCTTGGAAATTGCCAGGCCGAGCGTGGTCGGCACCAGCACCGTCCCGTCCCCCAGAATGCGAGCCGGGGAAGCCGGCGCGTCGCCTGGCGGCAGGCCCCGGTCGCGGGCCACAAACTGGTGGGCCCCAGGTGCCAGGCAGAACAGGTGGCGTGAACTCCGCACCCACAGAGAGCCGTGATCGTCGCTGCTGATGCCATCCCACTGGTCCGTAGGGAGTCGCCACTCCGGTCCGAGGACCATCGGCTGACCACCTTCCAGGCGGCACAGCTTATCTCCGCAGCCGAACCAAACAACCCCCTGCGAGTCGGCATGAACACTTTGGACGGGTCCGCGGAACAGCCACTGGAACTGGTAGTGAGGCCCCCCGCCATCGGATCGCACGGCAAGCAAGCCTTTGGGAGACGCGAGATAAATGTTCCCCCGCTGGTCGCTCCCGATGGAACTAGCGCCCAGTAACTCGACTGTCTCGCCCACGTCAACCGTAACGAAACCTTCTCCCGAGCGCCGGGAAAGGCCCATGCCGCTGCCTATCCAGAGTGTTCCATCGGGGCTCTCGTGGAGTGATTGGACATGGAGCCCTTGCAACCCATCGGCATTCCCGTAGGAACGAAACGTTCTTCCGTCGTAGCGAAACACTCCGTTCTGGGTGCCGACCCAAAGAAAGCCGGCGCGATCCTGCAGCATCGAGGTCACGGCTAAGTTATTCAGGCCTTCGTTTTGACCATAAGCTCTGAAGGAGACCTCCTGCGCAGCGCCAGGCAGAGGTGTGAAAAGCAAACAGAAGAAGGATGTGAGGAGTACCGGTAATGAAGCGAGGCAGAGGAGCGGAACAGATTCAAGACCGCGCTCGGACCGCCAGCGACGGGCATGACTGTGCATGTGCCTCTCTCCGCCTTCGCGGTGGACATCTCCCGAACGCGATCGGCTCTACGCAAAATGTATCCGGTAAAGGCCCGATAGGCAAGATTGACGTTTGTTAGGAGGAAAGCACTCCTTGCGGAGTACATCCGTACGTGTCAGAAGATCACCGGGACGACCGGCAAAGCGGGATCGCCGCTTGAGCTTGGGCGGAAGCCCAGTTGTGTGGGAGAAATTCGGCGAGTCAGTTTATAGGGTCAAAACAAGATTCCAAGGAGTGGAAGAGTGGACGACCATTCGTCCCGAATCCGGTGCTAGCCAGGAAGTCCATCGACCTTGACCTGGAAGCCTCAATGACCTGAGAACACTCAGGACAGCGGTGTGGCGGTAGTGAAGCTCGGTTTGAAATCCTCCCCGCGCTGTCGGCCGACAAGCACAGTGGGAAAAGAAAGAGTGCGATTCCGTCAGCGATGCTTCCGCGCTGGCGAACGGGGCGCGGCTTTGCGGGTCACAAACTTGTAGGCCATGCCGAGCAAGTCTCGCAGCGCCTCGGGATTGATGCGAGATAAGCGAACCAGCACGGCGTTGTAGCCGACGTAGTGGTCTGTCACGTAGTAAACAGTAGGGTCCGCGCCGAGCAGCTCGGCGCGGTCATCGAAATCCACGCGCACGACAAGCGAAGCGGGTTCGGCCGAGCGATTAGCGGGGACACACGCCAGGAGTTTTCCATGGACCTTCAGTGCCGGGACTCCGTACGCCGTGCTCTCCTCCACTCCTGGTAGCCTGAGTGCGATCTCCCGCACGGTGTCGAAGTTGATTATGCTTCTGGACATTGGTCAGCACGATTCTCCGAGGCTCACTGCTCTTGTTTGCCTCGGAAGTAGTAGGGGAATATCTGGCCGGTGAAAGGCGAGTCACTGCCAGGGAGTGGTGGCCGCCCAGGCCTCGTACCAGCAAAGCTCAACTGCACTCGCTCACCTTAACTTGCGGCTTCCTGGTAAAGCGCGGCTCCCGCAAGCGCCCCGGCGACCCACTCGACAATGCCACCGAGCGTTGTGTACAGCGCCAGGTGGGCGGAGAAAAGATGCCCGGTTCACATGAAACCGGCGTTCGGCAGCAGCACCCCAATGAACCACACGGCCAGCCCGGCGCAGATCGCCGTCTTCGGCCCGGGACCATAACGAGGTCGGATCGCTGCATAAAGCCATAGCACCAAAATCCCAGAGGCGATTCCAAACAGATTGAACCAGATCCACTGGTTTGTCGCGAAATCCGGCCGCCCGAGCGCCTTCATCCCAGCGGTCCATAGCGGCGCAAGCAAGACGCCATCGACGAGGAACCCCAGCACATCTGCAACGATCCCGGCGACGATTCCACCGAGGATCAAACGACTCACGTTGAACTTTCCCATAGCGCCTCCTGGCGAACGAGGATAGTATATACGCCCGAGGACGCTAGAACAATGGTGTCCCACCGACATCACCGACATGCACCAACATGGGTTCCCACCGATTTGTATGACGCGCATGCGGAACCCCCACGGCACCCGTTTCAGGCGAGCGTTAACCGTAAATATCGGTAGCGATTGCAGGCTCAGAAGTTCCGCCACGGTCGCATTCGCTGGCTGGGCGAGGGGGTTAGGTCTCATCTCCGAGAAGACTTCGAGCCCGCAGGGGCAGCCACTTTTCCGATAAGCCTGTTTTATCTGCCCAGTCGCAAGTTTCCAAGTAGCGTTGCCCGTTCCCTGGGCCAGGCACGGGCCTCCAGGGTGGTACCATGCGAGAACCCGGATGCGGCCAGGATTCGCCTCGCTTCGAGATCACCTTGATGTCTCCGTTCTGGTAATCGGCGGCGGCATCAACGGAATAGGTTTGTTCAACGAGTTGGCGCTGCAGGGAATCGATGTCCTGCTGGTGGACAAGTCCGACTTCTGCGCCGGAACCAGCTCCGCCATGACGCGTGTCATTCACGGCGGCCTCCGCTATCTGGAAAATGCAGAATTCCGTCTGGTGCGTGAGTCCCTCCGGGAGCGGAACCGGTTGCTGAGAAACGCGCCCCACTACGTCAAGCCGCTGCCTACGACCATTCCGATCTTCAGTTGGACATCCGGGATGGTTCCGGCAATCCGGAATCTGCTGGGATGGCCGACCAAGCCGGGCAGTCGAGGAGCGCTCCTGATCAAGACCGGTCTAGTGCTGTACGACTATCTCGCCGGCCGCGAATCCCCGCTGCCGAGACACCGGTTCCGCCTCAGGCGGGCGGCCCTCGCGCTCCGGCCCGCTCTGAATCCCGAGGTGATCTGTACCGCGACCTACTACGATGCCAGGATCACATATCCGGAACGGCTGTGCCTCGAACTGGTTCTGGACGCTGAAGCCGCGTGTCCCGCGGCGCGCGCGCTGAACTACGTCGGGCTTCAAAGCGCCGCAGGTGGCACTGTCGTCCTGCGCGACGAGATCTCCGGCGCGACCTGCGAAGTGAGACCGCGGATCGTGGTCAACGCCACCGGCGCCTGGGTCGATTTCACCAATCGCGGTCTCGGACGCGAGTCGCGATTCATCGGCGGAACCAAGGGGTCGCACATTGTGTTGGACCATCCCGAACTTGTGGAAGCCACCCGAGATGAGATGATCTACTTCGTCAACCGGGACGGCCGCATCTGTATCTTCTATGCGGTCCACGGCAAAATCATCGCCGGTGCCACGGATATCCCCGCGGAAGATCCGGAGGCTGTCTGCGACGAAGCTGAAGTGGACTACATTCTCGAGGCCATGCGGCTGGCCTTCCCTTCGATTCGAGTGGACCGGTCGCACGTCGTCTTTCGGTTTTCGGGCGTCCGCCCTCTGCCGCGCAGTGACGCCCTCACCCCAGGCCAGATCAGCCGCGACCACAGCTTCCCGGTGCTGGCCCCGGGCAAAGGAATCGATTTCCCGATCTACTCGCTGGTCGGCGGAAAGTGGACCACGTTCCGTGCGCTTGCCGAGCAGGTCTGCAGCGAAATCCTGGGGGTGCTGGGACGCCCGCGAGTCCGCAGTTCGGCGGATCTTCCCATTGGGGGCGGCAAGAGCTATCCGAGGATGCCGGAGGATACTGGATTGCCGCAACAGCGGCTCGCGACGCTGCTGGACCGCTATGGCACGGGGGCGGATAGAGTCACCGCTTACTTGCAGGCGGGCCCGGATGCGCCGCTCGCCTGGCACGCAGGCTACTCCCGCCGGGAGATCGAATTCATGGCGCTCGACGAGCGAGTTGTCCACCTCGACGATCTGGTCCTGAGACGAACTCTAATGGGCTTGCTGGGCGAGGTCAGCCGGCCCTTGCTGGAAGAACTGGCCACCATTGTGTCGCCGGTTCTCCAGTGGTCGCAGCAGGGCGCCGCGGCCGAGGTCGAGCGAACCATCCAACTTCTGGAGAAGGTTCACGGGGTGATGGCGGCCGCGCGATCGAAGTCGCCCTTCATGTGCTCATAGATGTTCCGAAACACCTGGTAGATTTGCGTATACCTTTCGTGATTCGCCTGGTTCGGTTCGAAGCATGTGTCGATTTGTACCATCTCCAGCAATGAGCGTCGGATGTCGGGAAAGGCTCCTGTCCCCATTCCCGCAAGGATGGCGGCGCCGAAGGGAGAGCCGACCGAAGTGCGAGGCAGCAGTAGCGGCAGTCCCAATACGTCCGCCTTGATCCGATTCCAGAGAAAGCTGCGGCTGCAGCCGCCCACGCTTCTCATCTCCCGGACTTCGGCGCCGGCTCGCACCGCCACCTCCACGTTGTGGCGAAGGGCAAAGGCGGCGCCCTCCAGAATGGAGCGCACGAGTGCCGCCTTGCTTGTGGCCAACGAGAGGCCAAAGAACACTCCGCGAGCATTGGTATGCCACAAAGGTGAGCGTTCCCCCATCATGTACGGAAGGAAAATCACCCCCTCGCTGCCCGATCCTGCCTGCGCCGCCCGCTGTGTCAGCAGATCGAATGCATCGGCTTTCTGTTCGACCGCAGCCTGCACCTCGGGCTGCCCAAGCTGGTCCCGGAACCAACGCAGACAACCACCCGAAGAGACCATGGCGCCGAGCAACAGGTGGATTCCCGGCAGAGCATGTGGCATCGCGATCAGCGCCGGCTCCGTCAGACCACGGTCGTTGGGGATGATGACCACCGTGGAGGTCCCTGTCATTTCGACGGCGATGCCGGGTTCTGCCACGCCCGCCTCCAACGCCGCCGCGGGGCTGTCCACGGCCCCCACCATCACCGGAGTACCCGCTCGCAGGCCGGAAGCTTCGGCGGCCTCGACTGTGACTTCTCCCTGAACGCGGTGCCCTTCCATGACCTCGGGAAATTGCTCCGGTTCCACTCCGCAGGCGGAGCATAAGGCCTCGGACCACTCTCCCGTGGCGTAGTTGCGCATCTGCAGCAGCACCGCGTGCGCCGGATCCATGGTGAGCCGTCCGGTAAGCCGGTAGTTGACGTACCCGTTCACCTGAACGAACTGCCATGTCCGCTTCAGAACCTCGGGTTCGTGATTCCGCAGCCAGAGCAGCCGCGCGGCCACGAAGAAAGCGTCGGGCCGGTTGCCGGTGATCCGGTGAATCTCCTCCGCCCCAGCCAGTTCGGTGAGCCGTGTCACCTCCGATTCAGCGCGGCGGTCCATCCATATCATCGCAGGGCGCAGAGGACGGCCGGAGCGGTCCAGCGGCAACAAAGCGGGCGCTTGGGAACTCACGGCTAGCCCCAAAACCCTTTCCGGCCCATGCGGGACTTTCGCGAGTGTCTCGCGAACCGCCTTGCAGGTTGCCAGCCACCAGTCTTCGGGGTCTTGCTCCACCCACGCGGGCCGAATGTGATGGAGCGGATATTCGGCGTGGCAGACGGCGCAGAGGTTTCCGCGCAGGTCCAGTAAGACGGCTTTCACGGAACTGGTTCCGGCGTCGATGCCGAGGAGTAGTGGTTCCACATTATCCTTCCGGCAACCGCCCCTAGCGGGCAGCATAGAGGGGCGCGATGGAAACCATCCCAAGGCCGGTCACAAAGAGCACGAACATGAGCACAAGGAGCCGGTTGACCCGCGCCCCGCCTCCCGCGAATTCCCTCCACATCAGGACGCCCCAGAGCGCCCCCACCATGGTCGAGCCTTGCCCGATGGCGTAACTGATCGCCGGTCCCACCTGCAGCTCCCGCGGGGCGCTGGCGGCCACGAAGTTCGAAAGCGAACCGGTCATCCAGGCCATGCCGCCTACGATCCCGAGGAAGTGCACCCACCAATTCCCTCTCAAGTAATCTCCAAATCTCAGCAGCGGACCCTCGATCGGGAATCTCATGAAGTAGAGGTTGTACACAAAAACCGAGGCCAGCACGCCCAGGCCAAAGACGAATCCGACCGCGTAGGGGCCGAGTCCCTTCTCGCCCGTCTTGCCGATCTCGACCAGCGGGTAGAACATTCCCATCAGAATGCCGCCGGCGATGCTCAGCCTGATCCCTTTCCAGGTGGCCGCTCGTTTCACGTCCGCATCCGCCTTGTCTCCGGCGGCGCTCCGGCTCACGGCGTGCGTCCGGTAGGCAATCGCGTCCACGACGATGGCCCCCACAATCAGGGCGACACCCGCGAACAGCAGCAACGGATCCCCCTGGGGGTTAACAATGTAATTCCAGACAACCCCCACCACAAGGGCCAGCCCCACGCCAATGGGGAATCCCACCCCCATGCCCGCCACCGAAACAGCCCCAATGACCAGCATGTTCGAGAGGTTGAAAACCACCCCGCCGGCGAACCCGCAGAGAATATTGATGTGGCCTGCGTGCGCGAGATCGTCTGCGAAGCGGAGGCCGTCCGACCCCCAAGTGCCAAACGTCAGCCCCGCCAGGGCGGCGCCCAGCGCGACTCCGATGGAGTAGTCATAGTAGAGGAGTTCAAAGCGCCAGCCCTTGGCGATCTTGAGTACGTTGGCCCAGGAACCCCAGCACAGCATGGTCAGAATCGTGAGCATCAACGCCATTCCGTACGTGTGCGGCAGAGTCATTAGATGTCCTTTACTGCTGTGACTTCGACTTCCTCACTTCGGAGAACCAGAGAATGCTACCACCTTGCGCAAGGGAACGGAGGTGGCCGCCACACGCCAGGGGCGCCCGATTGATAGGCCAAATGTAGTGCGGCATCCTAACACCAGTACAGTGAACAACAATCTGCTTCGAATCGCCGGGCCGGTTTTGCCCGGCGCTCCATATTGTTTTTGACTGCGGCACCAATGTTCAGTGGCGCGCATTCGACACCTCGATGGCTTTGCAGAGGGAAGGACCAGATCGCACGGAGAAGTTCTTCATCCAATCACTTTTGCTTGGGGGTTTGCGGGTTGGGCACGGAGCTTTGGCGGCCATCTTTTCGAGGGACGCCAGTTCCGGCGACGGCGGCGCGCAGCGGCGCACGCTCGCATAACGGCCCTGGAACTACACGGCGAGGCTCCCGACCAATCGCTCTTCCACTCGCACCCATGCTTTGCGAGTGCGAGTTGAATGGGCTTGACATCCAGATTACGGTGTGTTAGGGTCCGTTACGAAGAATCCGGCCAGTTAAATGAGCAGTTTGGCCCGAGTTGCCGCCGCAGCCGGAGGGTACTTGTGCGGCGGGATGGGGTAACAACCAGTCTGGCGGGAAGGCATTGAATCCCCGAGGTTTGGGGACCAGGTCCCCCCAAGGCCGCAAGGCTGTGGCGCAGCTCGCGTGAATGTGTATCGGCACTAACTTATGGCAACCTGGCAGGCAGAGTGCAGCGGAATACACCCTCAAAATTAGGACTCGCCCTCGGCGTGTCCGGGAAAGACTTCAGCTAACTGCCCGAGAAAGCTTGGGGCTAATTAGATGGCACTCACGGATCACGGGTTAGTCAAGACTTTGATCGTCGCCATCACTCTTGCGGCATCGAGCGCCGTGGCAGGAACTATCGTCTACACCGGGTCGGAAACCACTTATATAATACCCACGACAGGCACTTACTACATTCTAGCCGCCGGCGCGGCTGGTGGTTCGGGTTCAGCCGCCCCTGGCGGTAGCGGCACGGAAATTGAAGGCGATGCTACGCTGGCCGCCGGTACCGTGTTGGATATCGTTGTCGGCGGCGCCGGTTCGACAGGCAACTTTGGCACTATTTGGGGCGGCGGCGGTGGTGGTGGCACGTTTGTTTGGGTGGCTGGCAGCAGCACGCCCCTCATCATCGCCGGTGGTGGCGGCGGCGCCTCCTA
>JBEKYD010000091.1:0-24822 GCA_049511335.1 Bryobacteraceae bacterium
TGCTCATTCCCATGCCCTCGGATTCACTTGGTACCGATTGGACGGGCGCCCGCCGAATGGTCCCGATTCGCCGGACAGATCTCGGACCCATCCGGCATCCTGGAGCACTTCCGCCGCCAGCTTCACGGCTTCAGGCGAGTCCAGACCGCTCCACCCTTTCAGGTAAACGTCCCGGCAGGAGAAGAAGCCATCCGTCCCCACCTTCCGGTGCTTGATCTTGTCCGCCAGTTCGCGCGCGGCCCGCAGTTGCGGAGTTACGATGCAGGAGTAGACACGCCGCGCGTGAGTCTCCAGGCAATCGCAGGTTGCCGCCGCCTGCCGCGCGTGCTCAAGGCTAACGAAGTTCTTGGGACCGGCAAGGGACGCACCATCAAAACCTACAAAACTCGCCCTGTCCGCCAGTTCGAACAGCAATGCGAGGGACGGCATCAGGGAGCGGTACTTCGAAAGATGACACACCAGCGCCGGATGCAGTTCACCGTCGCGAATTTTCTCCTCAAGTTCCGGCAGCCACTCAATGAAGAGTTCCTGTGCATCCGAAGCGAAGCGGAACCGCGCCGGATTCTCCGGGTCCAACTCCACCAGCTTGCGGAAGACCCGCGCGGCCTGTTGCTCCGAAGCCGCGTCGGGCGCCCGGTCCACATAGGTCCAATCGGGCGCCGTGTCCGGCCACACCAGCAATTGAAAGCGCTGAATCAATCCATCATTGCTCGGACCGTCTTCGAGCGCATCCACCAGATAAGAGCGAAGCCGGCCCGGTTGGATGCCGCCCAACATGGACGTACAGCAGTGGGGGACGTGGATTGTTCCACGTCCGATCCGGTCAACCGTGAATGATGAATCCCCGGCCCAAGCCTCAAGGGCGAAGGCCCTCTCTCCTTCGCGGCCGGGCTTATCGAGAGTGCTCCACCAGCCCGTGAGTTCGTCCCGGATAACCAGGATGCCCGCCGGGTTTTCGCTCATGGTCTGGTGAAGCGCTTCGAAGGTGGCATCGTTTACGATTAGCCGCCGCAACGTCGGTTCTTCTGGTTCGTCTTCCGGCCTGTCGGGCGCCGCCTTCCCCTTCTTCGTGTTCGCCTTGAATTGTTCTTTCCACGCCGCGCGCCGAAGTTCGTATTCCTCTTTTTCCCGCGCGTAGTCCTTCACCGCCGCCTCGTGCTCTTGCCGCCATTCCGTCTGAATCTGACCCAGGGGAAGGGTAGCCGCTTGAATGACAGGCGACTTCATAAATCCCGGTGGCGCGATGATGCCGCCCCAGAGGTTCGGAACAACCACCCATCCTGTATCGTGCGCCTTCGGCTGAATGACGGCCCGCCGGTTCACCGCGCCGGCAAGGCAGAGCACCATCACTACCGCCGGGTAATCCATCGGGACTTGCATACGCTCCGCCACGTCCGCCACCAGGGGACGGAACGAATCCGGGAGAAGGTCTTCGGCGAAGGGTTGCACGGGTGGGAGTTCACTTTGGATCGGCTCGGGTTTCGGCCAATCGTCCGCCGCTTCCGCGCGCGCCGGCTGGTGGTTCGGCTCTTCGTCCGGCATTCCCCACCGCGCGCGCCAAGCCGCCAAGGCCTCACCAGTGAGCGCCGGTTGCCCACTGGCAAGGGCCTGAAGCCCTTCGAGGGTTCCACCAGCGCCCAGCCAATCCGAAACGTCCTTGCCCTTGGGAACCCCCACAATGCGGACTTCGCAACCGACGCGCAACAGGTCCGCCGCAACTGCCGCCGCGTGCTTCCGGCCAGGCGGGTCATTGTCTGGCAGAATCACGACCGAACGGCCGCGGATCGCTTCGGAGTACTCAGGCCTCCACTTGCCGGCGCCCATTGGGTTGCAGGTGGCGAGCAAGCCAAGGGATTCCAAGGCCTCAACGTCTTTTTCTCCTTCGCAGATGAATACTGTTTCGGTGGCGCGCTTCACCAACTCAGGCAGGCGGTAGAGCACCAGACGGACGCCCTTGAGGTTCCAAATCCAGCCGCACTTACCATCCGGCCTTCGTTGCCTGAAGTCCTTGGGATCCATGCGAGCGGTTTGGAACAGGAGTTGCCCGGCTTCGTCCGGGTAATCGTAGGTCGCCGCGATGCGCGCGCGCGCCGGCCGGTTCCCCTTCGGCGTTTCCGCCCGTCCGATGATTCGGTAGACTTCGGCCTTCGCGGTCTTGAAATCAGCGCCCGTGAGAGCCATTTCGAGCTCGACAACGTCGCCGCCGCGCGCGCAATCGGAGAAACAGTGCCATCGCCCGGTAGCAGATTCCACAGCGAACGAATCCCGCTTGCCATGGTGGATCGGACAGGCGCCGCGCCACTCCGACCCCCGCCCCTGCCTCAGATTAGGGACGCGCGCCGCATAATAGGTGGAGACTTCGCCCGGAGTGAACGTGATGGCCGAATCCGCCATCTAGCGCGCCTCCGCCCGATGTTCGCCAGATGACTCAAGAAACGCCAATATCGATTGGGGCGAATAACGTACGCTGGCGCCAATCTTCAACCAGGCGGGAGGCTGCCGCAAAAGCCTTCTTCGACGTATCGTTGCAACCGAGACCTTGAGCAGCCGTGCTACCTCATGTTCGGTGAGTAGCTCTTGAAGAGTGTTGTTGAGTGGTGTAGTTGCCATACACCACAAAGATACGCTCGGGGGATCTTCGCCTAATATCCCTTACAGGTTTGGGCGAGTGTTTTTGTTCGCCCTAATCGGGCGGGGGATTTGGTCGCGTGGTATCTGCCGTTCGACGGCGCGCCTGCACCGGTTCACCATCTTGTTCTTTCCAGCGGAGTCTGCTTGGGTGAACGCATCCCTATAGACGGCGCGTGCAAGTTTCTGCTGACTAAGGAATGGCCGATCGAGTTCCTTCCACTTTGCCACGATCAAATCAGTAATCGCCTTCCGCGGAGCGCCTGGCTCAGCGCGGGGCTTGAGGACACCATCAGGGGGCGGGGCATTCAAGGCAGTAAGTATATAGAGGAGAACCTTCTTGTATGCTTCAGCGTCGTTTCTCTCCGCAGCCCTTCGCAGCACCCAAACTGGCCACCACTGTCTCATCGTGTCCCACAGCTCAGGATCGCATTTGTACGGCTCCTGGAGAGTCTCAAGGAATTCGATCAGAGTGCAGTTGCGGTTATTGCGTTTTTCCCGCTGCCAAGCCTCCTGTATGTCGGGGTAGGACTTCCCGAAGAACTTAGGGAGCGGAACCGCAAGAGGATTCTTTTTGGGCATTCCCGCCTTCGATCCCCCGCCAAGAGATAGAGGCTGGCCGCCAGCAGGCGGGAATGCCTTCGCCCGGTGGATCAGACCGAACTAGGCGGCCAATTCAATTCTAACCTGATTTTGTTTCGGCCGCGTGTGCGTGTGTGTGCCCAATACTGTGCCCACCCCCTGCATAAGAAGCCTTGCCCATGCTTGCGAGTGTGCCCGGTACTGCGTCCCCGAAGTGGCTGAAAACTAGCAACATTTGGGAGCCGTGGGCAAGCATTGTGCCTACTGCTAAATTATTGATTCCTTGTGGACTGCTGATTTTAAGTCCTTTGCGTCTGCCAGTTTCGCCACCCGGGCATTCGGTGCAGACCGTTTTGAATTTAGCACAAACCCTGATGACGATTCAGCGGGCTTGGGCGGTCCCCGACTCGCTGTGCAAGGTCGTTTCGTATTGCTGGCAAGCTCCGGCGGGTTGTCGCCATTGCCCAAATGCGGCGGAGACTAGCAGGATTCGGCCGGTTGGCAACCGGCGGGCAGGATGCCATCCCGCCCCACAATGAGAAAACCAGGCGCTCACCCGCGCAGTTTCACCGCTCCTTTTTCGGCGCCTGCTTCGAACGTCACCGGTGTGGCCGCTTTCGACAGGTCGCCTCCGTCGATGACGATGTTCCGGCTTTGCGAGCCCTCTACCTCGAGGAACACGGCGGCGGGGGTCAGGACTCGCGGCGCCGTCACCAATGCATCTTCGGTTTCGACCAACCGAAACATCGATTTCGCCTCGGGGTTGCCTTGAGCGCTGACGCCATCGATGGCGACATCGGCGGCGCGATGGAGCACCACCGCCGGCCGAAGATCGGGCTTGACCACGTCGAAGCGGACGCTCGCGAGAGTCAAACCGCGGACGTTGCGCGCAAACAGACCGTACGCCGGCGGTGTGCCGATTTCGAAATACTCGCCGGCAAGCTGTGGAACCTCGCGCCGCGCTTCTTCCGCCGTGCCGCCCCCGCCATAGGTGACGTGCACGTCGTGGAACGAAATGTCCTCTAACAAAGCGTCGCCAATGCCGTTCAGCACAATGCATTGCCGGGTCTCTCCTGGGCGGTAGTTCGGGGGGAACGCGATGTCGGCGAATGGGCCGCCTTCGGAGACCACGCTCGCCCGGATCCCTTCGAAAGCGATATTCCGCAAAAATCCTGTTTGCGGCGTTTGGGACCCAGCGGCATTCCGGCGCGCGCGATCGCTGCGGTCGATGGAAATCGGGCCGGTCACATCCTGTAGCACCAGGTTCGAAAAACGAATGTTCCGCACCTGCGATTCCGCGCCGAATTGCATCTTGATGGGGCAGCCGTAGGTCTCATAGATGACGCAGTTGGAGATGGTGACGATCGGTCCCTTCAATGTATCGCCTTTTCCGAGGCGGCCAATCGATCGAGAAATGCGAGGGTGCGTAACCCATCTGGGGACTCCAATTCAGGCGCAGCAACCGCTCCCTAACGGTCGCGGCTCGGATACGGGCGCCGTGTGTTTGCGTGACTTTCCGAGCCGCGACCGTCAGAAGCCGTGAAAAAATATAGCCACAGATGAACGCAGATAAACACAGATGGAAGAATCAAACGAGTTATCCGTGTTCATCTGTGTTCATCCGTGGCTCAGATTTGAATTCTTCACAGTCTCTCAGGGAGCGGTTGCTGTCCGCGAATGAGCTAGTGAATTTATGAAGTTGTGTACTTAGCGCGCGCCCGGCTACGCCGAGTGCATCGCGGCAACCTCGTAGTCCGCCACTTGCGGAATCGAAAAATGGACCGTGTTCCCGGTTTGGTGGAAAGGCACGGACTTCTCCGCGCACAGCAGTTCCACCCGTGTGACACGGCGGCCAGGCGGGAGATCCATCCGCACCTTCTGCGCGCCGATCGGGAAGAAAGTGCGAAGCCATCCGCGGTGCGCCGCCGGATTCGTGTAGTTCAGGACGTGGACCGCAAACCCGGCTTGTGTTTCCCAGGCGAACGTCTCGATCAGACCCTCGCCCTCTATCGTGACCGGACTCGCCTCGTTGCCGCCTGCGACCCAGCGGATCGAGTTCTGTAACAGCCGCGCCAGATCGGTATGGCCGGACTGCCACATCGTCCGCTCGATATCGCCCGGGAAGTAGATCAGCCGGCTCTTCCCTTTTTGCCGCAACACCACGGCCGGCTCGTCGGTCCGCGCCTGTACGGGATAGGACAATTCCGGCGGGTAAGCCACGAACCCGGGCACCACGGTCAGGATGGAACCCTCCACCGGCGCGACGGGCACGCGGTTTTCCGCGCCGGGAATCCAGGCCGTATTCGAGAAGCCATTGAGAATGGCGTGTGGCTTCTCGATGCGCGCCAGATAGGCATTCCCGTTTGTACCCACGATCTCGCCCGCCTTGTGAATGCCGAAAACGTCCGCCAGGCCGAAATCGCCGCGGCGCTCATTGCGCTCGGTATACAGGCTGGTCTCGAAGGTCCCGAGCAGCGAGCCTCCGCCATCCACGTAAGCGCGCAGTTGCCGGCATTGCTCGTCGCTGAGCAGGGCTGTGTTGGGAAGCAGCAGGGCCGAGTACTTCTTCAGTTCCTCCGGCGCCAACTTTTCTTCATGCACGAAATCGAAAAGAAAGCGGCCTTCGAGCAGCGCGTAGTACATGCCGTCCATGTACTGCGGCATCGCCGTTCCGCGCGGCGGCTTGTAGAACAACTGCGTCCGCTGGCCCATGACCACGCCTATATTGGCGATCGACCGCTTATTGATGAAGTGGGGGTCGTGTTTTGCCATCCAGTTGAAGTACTGGTGTGCCGGCTCGAGCCAGCGCCGGTCTTCGCCCATCCCATGCTCGCCGCCAATAGTGTGATGATAGGGCACCAGCCCCGCGGCGAGGCTTTCGTTGAACCACATCCGTTGTTCCTGGGGCGATTTGTAGACGTTCCGCCAACGAGGACGGCAGGTGGACAATGCGCCCGTCACGTTGTTGGCCGTTTTGCCTTTCTGGATGGCGTTGCAAACCCGGCCTTGCAGCGAACATCCCCAGATCGGCGTGTCGTCTCCGCCGCGGCCCTGGTTGTCGCCCTGGAACCACTCGCAGATCTCGCCGAGCTGCACCAGGTTGGCCGACGAACGAATGCCGCCGCCCAGATTGGCGAAATAAAAATTCGCCGTTCTCTTTTCCTTGGCGATGGAATCGTAAAGCTTCCACAGGTACATCGTTCGTTCGTTGAATTTGTCCCAGTAGGCCATCGTCCCCGCCGGCGGCAGCTTCCGGCACTGGTCGCAATGGCAGACCGGCAGGTTCCCCAGCGGCGGCCACCCGTTGGTGAACAGGCCGTCCACGTCGTACTGTAAGTTGATCTCTTTCATGATGGCCGGCATGTAATCGGTCATGTAAGTGGAGAACATGCAGGTTCGGTACAACCTTGGGTCTTCGGTGTGACGCACGGCATTGCCTTCCGCGTCGCGCTCGAACCACTCCGGATGAGCCTGTACGGCGTCTTCCCAATTCAGGTCCGGACTCATGCGCGCGATCACCCGCATGCCGCGCTTCTTGGCCGCGGCGCAGCAGTCGCCGAAGAAATCCCTGTCCCCTAGAAACTTGCCCTTCTTATGGAACGGCACTTTGGTTTGATAAAAAGCCAGGATTCCAGTGACGCTCACCATGGTGGCGTCTATCTTCAGACTGGCCCAATAGTCCGCCCATTCCTCCACATTCAACACCACGGGGTCGTGCTCGGTCATATTGGTTTGGCCGAGACGGCGGATCTTCCGTTGCCACGGGACTTCCGCGTCCGCGGCCAATAAGGAACTGGCCATGGCGACGGCCGGAACGGCGATGAATTCGCGGCGATTGATTTCCATTTGGATCTCCTCGGTGAACTGG
The DNA here is from genome assembly GCA_049511335.1 of Bryobacteraceae bacterium. Lineage (GTDB taxonomy): Bacteria > Acidobacteriota > Terriglobia > Bryobacterales > Bryobacteraceae > JBEKYD01. Next base: position 7,079 of record JBEKYD010000091.1, read on the forward strand.
CTGACGCTCACCCAACCTTGTGTTTGGCAATAAAGTCGGCGGACACCTGGCTGCTCATTCCCGGCTCTTCCGGCGCCGGAACCTCACCGTTTACCATCTTTTGCCTTCCACCCGACTCCATGTAAATCGCATTCGGAATCGCGCAGAGAATGTTCAGATTCACCGCACCGCCTCCGTGGCTGGCCAGTTCCACTCCGAACCCGTCCGCGATGGCCGCGATCTCCATCCACTCGGTCGGGCCGCCGGCGCGGCGATTGTCCGGCTGCACCACGTCGGCGCCCTTCTTCAGCAGCAGATCCATGAAGGCGTGCTTGTTGTACTCGTTCTCGCCGCAGGCAATGCGCATGTCGAGCGCGGCCGCCAGCTCCGCATAGCCTTCGTGGTCATAAGGCACGATCGGCTCTTCGTACCAGAAGCAACCTGCCTGTTGATACGCCCGGCCTCGGCGCAACGCTTCGGGACGGTTGAATGCCTGGTTGGCGTCCACCATGATGCGCACGCCCTTGCCGGCCGTTTTGAATCCCACCTCAATCCGCTCCAGATCGTCGTCCAGATCGTATCGGCCCACTTTTACCTTGAAGGCGCGATAGCCGATTTCGAGCGTCTCGTTGATGGTGCGTTTATATTGCGAATGGTCCTTATCGTTTTCGCGATACCAGCCGCACATGGCGTACGCCGGCATACGGTCGCGCACCACGCCGAGCATTTTGTAAACCGGCAGTCCGGCGGCTTTGCCCAGAATGTCCCAGACGGCAATGTCCACTACGGACATGGCGAACTGGGTCACGCCTTGCACGCCCTGGTATTCGAGCGCCCGCCAAAGGTCGGCGCGGATGCGTTTGGGGAACGCCGGATCCTGGCCGATTAAGACGGGTTTGATTTCGTTTTCCAGGATGGTTTGCACCACGCGCGGTCCGCCCGCGATCATGCCGAAGCTGCTGTAGCCCCAGCCGGTAATCCCGGCATCCGTCTTGAGCCGCAGAACCACGCCGCCGCCGTCACCGCCGAAATCGTGAATGGCATCGCTATAGGGCTCGGCGGGTACGCGCAGCAGATCCGTCTCCAGGCCGGTGATTTTGATTTGTTTGCTGGCCTCCGCCGCTACCGCGAGGCCGCGGCCCAAGCCCGCGGCCAGAGGCGCGGCCGCGCTCATTGTCAGCAGGTTTCGTCTAGTCAGCATAATCGCTCCTAGAATATCAGCCGGGCGGAGAGCTGGAGTTGCCGCGGCTCATCGGTCTGTCCGCTGCTTCGCTCATGCTAACTTGGCTTCCTTGATTGCCTGCCCCGCTCCGCTCAAGTTGGCCAGCTTCATCTCGGAGTACTTCCGGGACAAGAGAACACCGTGCGCGCCTCCGCGGATCGCTTCCCTGACCGCCGCTTCGACGCCTTGGGGCGTACACTTGGTCTGGTTGGCCGAGGTGGGAATATCGATATCGATTCCCGGCCAAATCCGTGTCTCAGTGCCGGCCGCCCCATCGACGGCCCGCTTGGTCTCACGGTACACGTAATCGGCCGAGAGGCCCGTAAATGGGATCTCATCGAGACTGCGCTCCCGGTAGTTCATGACGCGGTACGTCAGCTCCAGAGTCTCCTGTCTCGGAAAGTCCGCGTAGAGAGTGGCTCCGATATTGTCGATATAACTCGCGATCCGCGGACCGGCGCAGTTATTGTACATGACCATCTTGAGATAGTCGGAGTGCGGTGCGAGCTGTTGCAGGTCCTGCCCGGCGCGGTAGAGCCAACTCCAGGAATCGATATGCCAGATGTGCCATCCCACCAGCAGGGACGCCTTCACCGACTTGACCTTGGTATAAATGGCGGAGTACAAGTCGCGCAGGCTGTCGTTCCAGAACTGCTCCCACGCGAGGATTTCGGGATACCGCAGAATCACCCGCCAGAATGTCACGTAGTAGCCGTCCACCGGACGCTTGCCCGCTCGCGCGTCCCGCACCATGGCTGCCAGGGCGGTGTAGCCTTCGCGAACCCGGCCGATTTCGATTCCCCTCTGCTTCGCCTTTTGCTGGCAATATTCGCAGAAGCAGGTGAGCTGGCCGGCATCGCCATTGCCCACCAGCGTCTGACCGAGCGGCCCCTGGCGCTCTGAGCACCACATGATCCCATCGATGTCGTAGGAGCGCGCGTAGTCCTCGAATAGCCCCAACAGAAAGTTCCGGTAGCCGGGGTTATTATAGCACTGAGACCGCGCCCTGGCGCCCCGCAGGTTGATTTCACGGATGGCTTCGACGTGCGGCACCTGGTCGCTCCACACGTCCTCGGACCAGCAAATCGTGCGCATTCCCCGCTTCTTGGCGTAGGGGACCACCTCGGCAAGAAGATCGAACTGGCCGTGGTCCGGCGCCCTGGTATCTTTGGGCTTTAGAGGAGTGTCCTTGTAGTACTGCGGATGCACGGCCGCGTAGTTCCCGCCGTGGAAAGTGTCGGTATCGTATTCCTGCTTGCCGTGGTCGGGCAAAGGTTGTCCCGGCACCTGACGTCCCGCGATGCCGCGGCCATACGTGAATGTTGCCAAAAACAAGCTGTTGACACTGGCCCTTTCCTGCAGGATGTCCAGTACCTTCTCCGTCCCCTCGTCAAGAAACGAGACTGCACCCACCTGTATCCCAATCATGTTCTTTGGCGGCGTCCGCGGCTCGGCCGAGCTGGAACCTGGCAGCAAGGTGGACCCTATACCCGCCGCTTTCATGAAGGTTCTGCGATCCAGTCCCTTGCCCTCCATAAGTATTCTCCTCCTTGAAAGACCAGCTTAGTACACAACCGGGGCAACCGCTCCCTAACGGTCGCGGCTCGGAAACGCACGTAACCGCGCCGCGACCGTCGGGGAGCGGTTGCCCCGGGGAATACGTTGGTGAACTTATGAAGCGGTCGCCACCGCGTACCGGCAATCGAAAGACGAAGAGCGTATGATCGCGACCACTCAGGCACGCGCACACCCAAGGTGAAATCCGCTATTCTCGGCATGTGGAACGGTTCTCACGGGAGCTATTACAATTGAACGAGGAAGATTCCGACACTCGCTGCGGCTCGCGGCGCCAATTCCTTCAAACCAACCTTTTGGGCGCCGCGGCGCTAAGCGCCTTAGGCGCCCAGGGCAGCCACGGTCCGCCGGCGGATGAGGCGCCCTGGTATCGGCGCACCTACCGGTGGGGCCAGACGAATATCACCGAGAACGATCCCGTCCGTTACGATATTGCCTGGTGGCGCGGATATTGGAAGACCACCCAGATCCAGGGCGTCATCATCAATGCTGGCGGCATCGTCGCATATTATCCCAGCCGTGACCCGCTTCAACACCGGGCCGAGTTTCTCGGCGGGCGCGATCTCTATGGCGAGTTGGCCAAGGCGGCGCACGAGGACGGCCTCGTGGTGCTGGCCCGCATGGATTCCAACCGGGCCGGCGAAGACTTCCACCGCCTGCATCCGGATTGGTTTACCGTGGATGCGTCGGGAACGCCTTACCGCGACGCCGATAAGTACATCAGTTGTATTAATAGTCCGTACTATGACGAATATCTGCCATCCGTACTCCGCGAAATCATCGAGCGCTCTCATCCCGAAGGCTTTGCTGACAACAGTTGGAGCGGCCTGAGCCGCGATCGCATCTGCTATTGCGGCAACTGTTCGCGAAAGTTTCAATCGGAGACGAGTAAGGAGCTGCCGGCCAAAGCCGATTGGGACGATTTGACCTACCGCGAGTGGATCCGGTGGAGCTATCGCCGCCGTCTGGAGATCTGGGACTTGAACAACCGGGTGGCGCGCCAAGCCGGTGGCCCGCATTGTCTTTGGATCGGTATGAACAGCGGCTCCATTGCCAATCAGAGCCTTCAGTTTCGCGACAATCTCGGTATCTGCCAGCGGGCGGAGATGATTCTTCTGGATCACCAGGCTAGGAGCGATGCGGGTGGGTTCCAGCAGAATGCCGAAATGGGCAAACTGATCCACAATGTCCTGGGCTGGGACAAATTGGTTCCCGAAAGTATGGCCATGTACCAAGCCGGCCGGCCTGTTTTTCGCCTGGCCAGTAAGCCCGCCGCCGAAGCGCGCATGTGGATGGCGGCCGGGTTTGCGGGTGGTATCCAGCCATGGTGGCACATGATCTCGGCATATCACGAGGACCGGCGCATCTATCGCACCGCGGGTCCCATGATGCAGTTCTACAAAGACCATGAGGAGTTTCTTGTCAATCGCACGCCGGTGGCGGCGGTGGGAGTGGTTTGGTCGCAGGAGAGCACCGACTTCTATGGGCGTGACCGCGCCAACGAATTGACCGAACTGCCTTATCGCGGCATGGTACAGGCGCTGGTGAGGGCGCGCATTCCGTATGTTCCCGTGAACCTGCGAGACATCGAGCGCGAATCCGGGCGGATTCCGGTGTTGGCCATGCCCAATGTCGGAGCTTTATCGGATGCCGATTACGAGCGGGTTCGCCGTTTCGTGCAAAACGGCGGTTCGCTTCTGGCCACCGGCTGCACCAGTCTATATACCGATTCCGGCGACACCCGTGAAGACTTCGGCTTGGCGGAGTTATTCGGCGTGCATGTTACCGATCGGGCGGAGGCCGGGCGGACGGGACGCAAGCCGGAGCAGTTAGCCCACAGTTACTTGCGGCTCTCGCCCGAACTTCGGGCTAAGTTCGCCGGCCCTAAGTCCGGAAGAGAGCCGGCGCCCGAGGGAGCGCGCCATGCCGTGCTCAAGGGTTTCGATGAGACAGATATTCTGGCATTCGGCGGTGCGCTCCTGCCGCTGCGGATCGATGCCGGCGCCACGGTGCCAATGACTTACATCCCGCCCTTCCCGATTTATCCGCCCGAGACTGCTTGGATGCGCGTGGAGAAGACCGAGATCCCGGGTCTGGTGCTCCGGACCGCGCCGGCGGGCAGTCGGGTAGCCTATCTGCCGGCCGACATCGACCGCCGCTTCGCCCAGGACAACTTGCCGGATCACGGCAATCTGCTGGCCAACATCCTACGCTGGTTGATCGCGGACCGTCTACCGATCGCTGTAATCGGCCCCGGTCTGATCGACTGTCATTTGTACCGACAGCCCGGGCGCCTGGTGCTGCATATCTTGAATTTGAACAACAGCGGCAGTTGGCGCGCGCCCATCGACGAGCTGATTCCGATGAGCCCGGTTCGCATCGTCCTGCCCCGGCCCCATGGAACGGCGTATCGCACGGCCCGGTTTTTGGTTTCGGGGCAGCGCCGGGCGGTGCGCGTGAATGGATCGCAGATCGAGTTCGAGACTGGCCCGATCCTGGACCACGAAGTAGCTGTAATCAGCTAGCGCGCATTCCGCCGGCATGAGTGCCGTGGCTGCGATCGCCGGAGGTTCTTCCGCTCTACCGCGCGATCAGCGCCACCAGGTAGCGGCAGGGTTTGGCGGAGACGTTTTCGTAGGCGCAGTCTTGGGGCGGGCCGAGTTGGAGGCAATCGCCCGCGCGAAGATCGTGCACCGAATCGCCTTCGTAAAAACGCAGGCGGCCGGAGATCATCCAGATCTGCTGGTGCAGAAAGCGGTACGCCGAAGCGGGAAAGGGAATTCGTCCGCGCGGCGGTAGCCGGACCTCGATCAATTCCAGTGGAGCGCCCAGGCTGGGCGACACGGAGCGGCGGATGTATCCGGTAGCGGGGTCCACCCATACCGGTTGGTCGGCCCGGCGCAGAAGCCTACGGGCGTCGCCGCCGGATTCCGCCAGCAAACTGGAGATGGAGAGTCCGAAGGCTCCGCTGAGCCGGCCCAGCACCGCTGCCGTGGGGCTGGCTTCCTGGCGCTCGATCTTGCTGATCATAGCGCGGGAGACGCCGGCGCGGCGGGCCAGATCGTCGAGCGACCAGCCGCGGCCGGATCGTTCCTCGCGGACGCGCCGCGCCAGTGCGGGAGCGGGATCGTGCGCGGCCATGGGACGTGCTCTATCCGTTTTCTTCATCCTCTATTATGATAGAAGAAAATTCTATTATGATGGAGACATGCCAATGACCATTCGGGATGCGGCGGAAAACGATATGGCGGCCATCGCCGCCATCTACAACGAAGTGCTGGCGAGCTCGACGGCCATTTTCAACGATCGGCCAACCACCGCCGAGGAGCGCCGCGACTGGTGGCGTGGCCGTTCCCGCCAAGGCTTTCCCACCCTGGTGTTGGAGGACAGCGGCGCCGTGTGCGGCTATGCCTCCTACGGAGATTTCCGTTCCTGGCCCGGCTACCGCTTCACCGTGGAGCATTCGGTGCACATCGCCAGAGACCGGCGCGGCCAGGGCGCCGGCACGGAGTTGATGCGCGCCCTGATCGAGCGCGCCAGACAAGCGCAAAAACACGTCATGGTGGGCGGCATCGACGCCGATAACGCCGCGTCCTTGCGCTTCCACGAACGGTTAGGATTCGAGCGCGTCGCCCACCTGCGCGAAGTTGGCTTCAAGTTCGGAAGATTCCTGGACTTGGTCTTCGTCGAGCTCGTGCTGGGAAAGTGACTCATGGAGCAGGCGCCTCCGTGGGCAGACCATCGTTGTTTGTGGTCTGCCAGCCAAACTCAGAGCAGCGCACCCGCACCAAAGCCCGCTGCAGCTACCCAGACTGACATCCACCCTCCCAAACAGCGTACAATCGGAAAAAATGCACCGGACCCTACTCATTCTGTTTTCCGCTGCGCCCCTTTTTGCGCAAACACCCATTCGCGTGCACGTGGATGCCACCGATGCTCCGCGGCGCGTCTTTCATGTCGAGCTCCACATGCCGGTTGCCGGCGGCCCCATTACGCTGCTTTACCCGCAGTGGATTCCGGGTGACCACGCGCCGGATGGGCCTGTGGTACAACTCGCCGGACTGACGATCAAAGCCGGCGGCCGCACCATCGCCTGGCGGCGCGATTCCGTAAGCATGTACCACTTTCACGTCGACGCGCCCGAGAGCCCGAGCGATCTGGATGTCACGTTCGATTTCCTGGCCCCGCCCGAAGGGGAGTTGTCCTCCGGCAGCTCCACAACCACCGAACTGGCGGTGCTGAACTGGAATCAATTCGTTCTCTATCCTCAAAACGCCGACCCGGATCGTATTCCCTATCAGGCGACTTTGCGGCTGCCCCAAAACTGGAAATTCGGCACAGCCCTGCCGGTGCGCAGCCAGACCGGCGGCGAAATCGAATTCGAGACCGTGCCGCTCACCACCCTCATCGATTCGCCGCTTTCGGCGGGCGTATACTACCGCACCATCGATCTGGGAAACGCGGGCGGCGTGCCGCACTTCCTCCACCTGGTGGGCGATAGCGAAGCAGCCATCGACATGCACAGCGACCAGATCGCCCATTATCGGGCCCTGACGGAGGAAGCCAACGCCTTGTTCGGCGGGCGCCATTACCGCTCCTATCACTTCCTGTACAGCCTGAGCGACCACGTGGCTCATTTCGGACTGGAACATCACGAATCGAGCGACGACCGGCTGGGCGAGCGCGCCGTGACCGACGACGAGCACCGCGTGGTAGACGCTTCCCTGCTGCCGCACGAGTTCGTACACTCCTGGAACGGCAAATACCGGCGGCCAGTGGGGCTGACTAGCGGCGGCCACGATGGCGGCTACGATACTCCCATGAAGGGCGACCTATTGTGGGTTTACGAGGGGTTGACCGAATATCTGGGCGCCATTCTGACGCCGCGCTCGGGTTTGCAGAAGCCCGAGGAATACCGCGAAGCGCTGGCCTGGACCGCGGCCACGCTGGACCGCCAATCCGGCCGCAAGTGGCGTCCTTTGGAAGACACGGCCATCGCCGCCCAGCTTTACTATTTCACCGGCGACGACTACGCCGATTACCGCCGCGGCGTGGACTATTATCCCGAGGGCGAAATGCTCTGGCTCGACGTGGACGCCAGCATTCGCGCCTTGACCGGCGGCAAAAAATCGCTCGACGATTTTTGCCGCGACTTCCATGGTGCGCCTTCGACGCCGCCCGCCATGAAGACCTACGATTTCGACGACATTGTGGCCGGGCTCAACCGCGTTGCGCCTTCCGACTGGGCCGCCTTTCTGAATCAGCGTCTCACGACCGTCTCGCCCAAAACGCCCGTGGAAGCGGTCGCGTCCGCCGGCTGGAAACTGGTGTACGACGCCGTGCGTTCGGACTTTCTGAAGGACCTCGAAGACGCCAACAAGCAATCCGATTTCACTTTTTCGCTGGGCTTTCGGGTTCATGACGACGACAGCAGCGTCATCGACGTGGTGGTTGGCGGTCCGGCGCAACAGGCCGGCATCATCCCCGGCATGAAACTGATCGCCGTGAACAACCGCCAGTATTCCGCCGGCGTGCTGCGAGATGCGCTCAAGGCCGCGGCCCAAGGCGGGCCGGCCATCGAGTTGCTTGCCAAAAGCGGAGAATACTACCAAACTCATCGCATCGACTACCACGGCGGCGAGCGTTACCCGCATCTGGTCCGAGACGATAGCCAGCCGGACCTGCTTTCCGCAATCATCGCGCCGCTGATGAAGAAGTAAGAAGACATTTAGCCGCCGATGAACACAGATAGAATCCTTTAGTCTTCTTATCCGTGTTCATCGGTGGCTAAATTCCTTCCCCGAGGGATTTCGGTGAAATCGCAACGGAAACATCCCGCTCCGCCAGTGGCCTCGCCGCCGGTTCGCAGCCGCTCGCCCCGTCACCTTGTCGCCATCGCGATGCTCTGCGCCGTTACCTCGCTGGCGTATGTGAACTCGTTCCACGCGGGATTCACTCTCGACAATCGGGGACTTCTGCTCGAAGATCCGCGCCTGCGTGCGGCCGGCGCCGAAAACATCCGCCAGACGCTCGATCGCACCTATTGGTGGCCCACCGGGGAAAGCGGATTGTATCGCCCGTTCACCACGCTCTCCTATCTTTTCAGCTATTCCGTGTTGGGCAACCGCGACCAACCGGAAGGGTATCACTGGGTAAACCTGCTGCTGCACTCGGGCAACGTGCTCCTGGTGTATGCGCTGGCGCTGCGGCTCTGGCGGCAATTCTGGCCATCGGTCTTCACCGCGGCGATATGGGCCGTCCATCCGGTGCTGACCGAATCCGTGACTAACATGGTTGGCCGGGCGGATCTGCTGGCGGGCATGGCAGTGCTGGCGGGCTTGCTGCTCTACCTGACGAGCGTGGAAGCGCGCGGGTGGCAACGCTGGGCATGGCTGGCCGCACTGATGGCAGTGAGCGCGATCGGGGTGTTTTCCAAGGAGAGCGCAGCGGTGATTCCAGCCGTGATCGTGCTCTATGAGTTCATCGTCCGCAGGCGGGACCGAACCTCGAACGCCAGTTCCGGCCGCTTCTCCCCAATTTGGGCGGGGCTGGCGGCCACCTTGCTCCCGCTGGCTGCCATGTTGTACCGCCGTTCGGTGGTATTGGCGTCTGCCGGGCGGGCCTCCTTTCCTTTTACGGACAACCCCCTGGTGGCAGTCGGTTTCTGGACCCAACGTCTGACGGCTCTCAAGGTAATGGGTTTCTACCTGGGCCTCCTGGCGTGGCCGGCCAGGTTGTCGTGCGACTATTCGTTTGACCAGATCGCGCCGGCCCGCGGCGCCTTGTCCGACTGGCTGGCATGGTTAGCGGTGCTGGCACTGGCGGCGATAGCGGCGCTCCTCTACCGCTCGAATTGCGCCGCCTTCTTTCTAACTGCATTCGCCTTCGTGACCCTCCTGCCGGCGTCGAACCTTCTGTTCCCCATTGGCACCGTCATGGCGGAGCGGCTGCTCTACCTGCCGGCCATCGCGTTTGCGGCTTGTCTGGCCGCCGGCGTCTACCGAGGCATGCGCCGCATCGGGCAGCCGGCCCTGGCGCCTTTGCTGCTCAGCGCGGTTACAGCGCTGTTTGCCGCCCGCACACTGGTCCGCAACGCGGATTGGCGGGACGATCTCACCCTCGCCAGTTCCACCATCCGCGTCTCACCCAACAGTTATAAGGCTCACAAGATGATGGCCGCGGCCCTTTTCGCGGCCGACAACACGCATTCCAATATCGACCGTGTCATCGCAGAAGCCGACCGTAGCGTGGCGATTCTCGACCCCGTGCCGGACTTCCGCAACAACGCCCAGGCTTATCGCATGGCGGCCGGTTTCTATCTGGCCAAGGGCGACCTCCTGTTTCAGCGCGACCTCGGCCGCGACATTCCTCCTCCGCCGGCCGCGCTCTTCGCCTATCGAAAGGCTCTGCCGTTGGCCCTGCGCTGTGAATCGATCGTTTCTCAGGCAGGCGTCGGGGACAGCGTGGAAGACGCTCAGGAATTGTTGGCTGCGGCGTGGCTGCGCGCGGGCGACACCGCCAAGGCCTACCAGGCGGCGGAAGCGGCGCGCCAGCTTGAGCCACTCAAACCGGAAGTTTACCGTCAGATCTCGGACGTGCTGCTGGCCTCCGGTCGTGCCGAAGACGCGGCCGTCGCGCTGATCGAGGGCTCGCTGGTTACTGCCGATCAGACGTTGCGCGCGCGCGTGCTGGAGCTTTACCGCGCCGGCCTCGATCGCGAGGGCTGCGCCCTGATAGCGGGCCCCAACCGCCCGGCCATCAACCCGCAATGCGGCATGGTGCGGCGCCAGCTCTGCCAAGCGGCGCCCGGCGCCATCCGAACGCTCGCGGCCGCCGGACGGAAGGATGCGGCACGCAAGCTCGAAATCAGCCTGGTGCGAGCCTCGGGCTGTTCCGCCGCGGCCTTGAATTAGGCGCCGCCGAATTGATGCCCGCCAGCCATGATTCGTTCGTGGGCGGCGAGACCGAGCCGCGACCACTCCTGCCGACGCCATTTTCCAGGGCAGTGAGGAAAATAAGCTGACTTGACTCACAGGTGGGACAGACGATCGTTTTTTGTCGTCTGTCGAGCGTTGCGGCCGGCGGGAGCCTGACAGACCACCAAAAGCGATGGTCTGTCGGTTAGCGCGCTTGCCGGAGCTACCCATGCCGCCCTCTTCGCGCTTCAAACGCCGCCAGCAGCCTGCGGCTGGCAACGAAAACGATCCCGAAAAACACCGCCAAGCTGATGGCGATCACCGCCAGGCGCCGGCCGGGGGAAAGCGTGGTGACACTGGGTCCGATGGGCAAGCCAAAATCCAGCCAGACGCGCAGCCGCACCATCGGCGTTTTGCCCTCGCCGCGCTGGTTGTCCAGCACGATGGCATATTCGCCCGGGAAACGGACCGAGTGCCGCAGCCTGCCGGAGCGGCCCGGCCCGGCGATTTCCAGAGCCCCCTGCGGCAACCCACGCCACAAATGTTCCAGATCCGCGCGGCTCACCAACGCCATACGAATCCGGTCGGCGTCGGCGGGCGCGTCGAAGCTGGCCGTCACCGTGGCCGGCTGTTGCTTGAGATCGATCGGCACGAAGTGCCATTCGCCGGCGGGAATGGGGTACACTTCGTCCACCATCAGGATCCGGCTTGCAGCCAGCACGAACAGGCAAAACAATGGGAGCATACCGCGCCTCACCCAACCTGCGGGAAAGCCTCACTCGCCCTTCCGAAGGGCTACAATAAGGCCATGAACGACAGTATGGCACAGCCGCGGGAGGGGCTTGCTGCGCTTGCGCCCGCTTGAGTTGCCCGAGTGGCAGAGGCGCCTGGGTTGGCTGGCCGCGCTGCTGCTGGCTGCACTGTTCCTGGTCTCGGGCATCTGGAAAATCGTGTATTCCGAAGAGTGGGCGGTGCGCATCCATGAGTTGCTGGTGCCCGCTTCGCTCAGCTTGCCGGCGGCGCTGGCCGCCGGAATCGTGGAGACGCTTGCCGGCGTTCTGATCCTGGTGCCGCGATTCCGCCGCTGGGGCGCTGTGCTGGTGGGCTTGCTGCTGGTTTCCTTCGTGGCCTATTTCGCCATCCACTACCAGGCCCTGTCGGGCGCCGATTGCTCCTGTTTCCCCTGGGTGAAGCGTGTCGTGGGTCCGCAGTTCTTCGTCGAGGACGCGCTCCTGCTGCTCCTGGCCGTAATGGCGGGACGGTGGACGCGGCCATCGGCCGGGCTGCGGTCCGCCAGCGTGATCCTGGGCGCGGTGGTCGTCTTCGCTCTGGTTTCCTACGGCATGGCCGCCGTGAGCCAAAGCGGCACGCGCGCCCCCTCCACCATTACGGTGGATGGCCACCCTTACTCCATCGATCGCGGCCGCTTCTTTCTGTTCTTCTTTAATCCCGAGTGTACGCATTGCCAGGACGCCGCCAAACAAATGGCGCAATTCCGTTGGCGCGACACCACCGTGGTCGCCATCCCCGTGGATGTGCCGCAATACTCGACCCAGTTTCTGGCCGAAACCGGATTGAAGGCCGTGATCTCGAGCGACTTCGACCGGCTCAAATCCGTCTTCGGGTACCCCGGTTATCCCTTCGGCGTGGCCATCGAAAACGGACGCGAACGGACGCCGTTAAAAACCTTCGAAGCTGCCGAACCGGCATCCACGCTCAAGCAGATCGGATTCATTTATTGATGAACCTTCTCATTCCGAACCTGGGGTCCACCTCGCTCAAATACCAGATCGTCGAAATGCCCTCGGAAACCTCGCTCGCCAAAGGGCGCCTGGAGCGAGTGAAAGACTACCGCGAGGCCATCGGGCAGATCGCCCACGCGGGCACTTCCATCCATGCCGTGGCATTGAAAGCCGTGCATGGGGGACCGGACTATCGCGGAACCTTCCTGGTGGATGAGGGCGTAGTCGCGGCGCTGCGCCAGTTTCTGCCGGCCGCGCCGGCGCACAACGCCATCTACCTGACCGCCATCGAGGCCTTTCAAGCGGCCCTTCCCGGCGTTCCCATCGTGGCCGCATTCGAACCGGAATTCCACCGCACCGTGCCGGAGCACGCGCGCCTCTATGGCGTGCCCTCCCAGTGGCGCCGCGAAGGCGTGGTCAAGTACGGCTTTCATGGCGCTTCGCACCGGTACATCGCCGAACGCGTGGCCGCCCTGCTCGGCCGCACCGGCAAACTGGTGAGCTGCCACCTGGGCGGGAGTTCCTCCATGTGCGCCATTGTGGACGGACGGAGCGTGGACGTGACCATGGGCTTCTCTCCCCAATCCGGTCTCGAAAACGCCACCCGCCATGGCGACCTGGATGTCTTCGCGGTTCTCTACATGATGGAGCGCCACGGCTGGAGCACCACCGAAGTCCGCGCCCAACTGGCCGCCGGAGGAGGACTGGCTGGCCTATCCGGCGTTGCCGGCGGCGATCTGCGCGATATTGAAGCCGCGGCGTTTGCCGGCAACCGCGACGCCCAACTCGCAATCGCCGTGTTCGCCTACCAGGTGAAAAAAACTATCGGCGCCTTTGCCGCGGCCATGGGCGGCCTCGAGACAATCGCGTTTACCGGCGGCATCGGCGAGAACTCCGCCCGCCTGCGCACCGCTTGCCTCGAGGGATTGGAATTCCTGGGCATCTCGCTCGATGCCGCCCGCAATGAAACCGGCGCCGGAGACCGCACCGTTTCGGCCGACGGATCGAAGGTGACGGTCCTGACTCTCGCGACCAACGAAGAATTGATCGTCGCCCGCCGCGCCTACCGCTGCCTGACGGCAGCTCCATCCGCAGCCTGACCCTCGAGGGACGATTGCGGCGCGGGCACTCGTGCGGCGGCTTCCGTTCCGGCAATGTGCCGGATGAATCCCGATCCCGCGGGCGCGAGTCCTTAATGTTTGCCACATCCTACGGAGCAGCCGGGGCGGCGAACGCCGGGAACTGCACTGGAAGCGCTGCCTCCGCCGCCCGCCGTTCACGCCGCACCGCCCGCATCAGGTCCAGCGCTTCCGGCCTGGCGAACTGTTCGCCGATGAACGATTCCACGAAACGCCCGCCCCGGATTTCGCCGCCGGCTTCCATGCGACGCAGAACCGCCAGCAGGTCGCGCCATGCCGGAGCCAGCGGTTCGCGATACGCGGCGTCGCGAAACAGAACGCCCCAGCGGTCCAGAAGCTGGCGGGCGAAGGCTTCGGTATGTTCGGCGGCCAGCGCGTGCGCTCCGCTGCCCAGTTCTAACAGGCTCCAGCGGCCGGGCGCGTGACGCGGGCGCGCGCTGCGGCCCTTGCCTTCGCCGCGGCGGCGCTTCGGGTCGATCAAGGCCCGGAGATTCTCGAATCCATCCGCCGTCACCAGGCCGGCCGCTACCAACTCCCAAAGCGCGTCTTCCACCTCGCTGGCCAGACGGCCGGTCGCGCGCGTGAGATCGGTGAAAAACGAGGCGCCGCGGCTTTCCAGCGCCGCCAGTACTTCGCGCGCGGGATGCGAGAGCGCATCGGCGGAAGGCTGCCGCGGCGCGCGCAGCAGCCAGGCGGCGTCTTCCCGCAGAAAAATTGCCAGCGGCGCAACTCGCGTGGGACGAACGCGGCGCCCGTTCTCTTCCGCCTGTCGCGCAAAGGCGGGATGCGGGGAAAGCCGGCCCCAGCTCACTTCGCCCGAAAAACAGAGCTGATCCAAATACGCGGGTTCGTAGTCGGCCACGCGGCGCGGCAAGACTTCGGTTTCCCAATCGGCCGAGGCGAATTCCGCACCCTGCAACTGGCGAACGATGGCCAGCGTGCCATCCACGCCGTGCAATTGGGTGCCGGGAGCCAGGTGCTGCCAGCGCTGCAAAAAGTCTTCGAACTCCGCCGTGGTGACCGGTTCGATTTCGCGCCGCAGCCTGCCGATGGTCAGGCGATGAATGCGCGCCACCAGGCGCCGATGGCACCATTCCGTGTCGGCAGTGCCAGGCGTGAAACGGCCGCGCAGAATCTGGCCCTCGGCTTCGAGCTGCGCCAACGCCTGGTCCACCGTGTCGCGGGTGAGCGCCAGCAGATCCGCGAGGTCTTCGGCGCGGCGCGGTCCGGAACACTCGAACCAGCCGCGCAGAACCTCGGCGGCACAGGCCTCGGGCGATTCGGGCGCCGCTCGCATTCCATCCGGCGCTTGCAATTCGGGCTGGATCGATGCACCGGGGTAGGCGCGGCGAATCAGCTCGATTCGCTCGGCGGCGATCCAGAATTCGCGGCCGCCGATGTCGGCGTCATTTTGGGGCAACCGCTCCCTTACGGTCGCGGCTCCGACTCGCAGCGTGGCGGCACGGCCCGCGGCCGCCAAGACGGCAAATTGCATGGCATGATCTGCGCCTTCTACCAGGGGAACCGGCAGCACCGCCAGCCCGTACAGGGCTTCGTGCAGCTCATCGGCGTCGCGCATGGGCGGCCAGGCTTCCTCGGCCACGCGTGCGATGGCTTCGCGGTCGAGCGCGCCGGCGCCTTCGGCGTAATCGGCGCGCAACGAGCCGCGCATTTGTACCGCGCGCGTACGGCGCTCCTCGAGCGGCGCGTCGTCGAGGAAAGCATACGGATTCGCGTTGATGATCTCGTGCGAAAACGGGGATGGCTCGGCCGTATCTACCGCCAGCGTGGCGATCGCGCCATCCTGAATCTCGCGCAACAGGCTGCGCAGACCGTCCAGATCCATGGCTTCGTGAAGGCAGTTCTGAATCGTCTCGCGCACCAGCGGATGATCGGGAATGCGCACTTCGCCGGTCAGGTTTTCGGGGCAGGCGGCCTGGTCCGGA
Organism: Bryobacteraceae bacterium; assembly: GCA_049511335.1. Lineage (GTDB taxonomy): Bacteria > Acidobacteriota > Terriglobia > Bryobacterales > Bryobacteraceae > JBEKYD01. The sequence goes on from JBEKYD010000091.1 coordinate 22,598, forward strand.
AATACGGCGGCCATCAAATCGTCGGCGCGCATGCGCTGGATGGGCGGCGGCATTTTGCGCCCGCCCGAATAGCGCGGAACGGCCAGCGCGCGCGACGCGTTCCAGCGCCACCGCGCGGCGAACATGGGCGACGGCAACAGCGCCTGGGTGAGCACTTCCTCCACCGTTTCCGGCCGCAGGAATTCGAATACGATGTCGAGCGGAAACGAGTGTTGCTCGCCCAGGGAAATGACGATGCCGTTATCGGTGGCGGCGGCCTGCAATTCGAAATTGAAGGAGCGGCAGAAACGCTTGCGCAGCGCCAGGCCCCAGGCCCGGTTGATGCGCCCGCCGAAGGGTGCGTGAAGGATGAGCTGCATGCCGCCGGCTTCGTCGAAAAAGCGCTCGGCCACAACCCGGCGCAGTCCAGGCACGGCCCCCAGCGCCGCCCGCCCGGCGTCGACGTATGCGGCGAGCTGCTCGGCGCCATGCCGCTCCAGCCCGCACATTTCGGCCAGGCGCGCGCGTTCGGATTCGCCCGCCTCGGCTACTTCCTCGCGCAGCCGCGCCACCTCGCGCGACAGCTCAAAGGTGCGGCCGGGGGCTTCGCCGCGCCAGAAAGGAATGTTGGGGGCGGCGCCGCGCGCGTCTTCCACCCGGACCTTCCCGCTTTCCACGCGGCGGATGCGCCAGGACGTCGTACCCAGCAAGAAAATGTCGCCCACGACGCTTTCCACGGCGAAATCCTCATCCACCATCCCGACCGTGATTCCTTCGGGCTCGGCCACCACCTGGTATTGCGAGGTGTCCGGAATGGCGCCGCCCGAAGTAATCGCGGCGAGGCGGGCGCCGCGCCGCGCGCGCAGGCGATGATTTACGGCGTCGCGATGCAGCCAGGCGCCGGCACGGCCGCGCGCAGTGGAGATGCCCTCGGCCAGCGTCTGGACGACGGAGTCGAAATCCTCGCGGGCGAGACTTTGATAAGGCAGGGTGCGGCGCATCAGGGCGTACAGGTCGTCTTCGGCGATGGGCGCGGGGCTCTCCACTCCGGCCGGCGGTTCCTCGGCGGCGCAGGTGGCCACGATCTGCTGCGCCAGAATGTCCAGCGCGTTGCGGGGGATCTCGAGGCGGTCGAGCTCGCCCGAACGGATGGCGCGCACCAGCGCGGCGCATTCCACTAGGTCGTCGCGGGTGGTGGCAAACAGGCGCCCCTTGGGAAGAGCGCCCACCCAATGGCCGGCGCGTCCTACGCGCTGCAGCGCCACCGCGATCGAGCGCGGTGAGCCGATCTGCACCACCATGTCGACCGTACCGATGTCGATGCCGAGCTCGAGCGAAGCGGTTGCCACTACGGCCCGCAGCTCGCCGTTCTTGAGCCGGCGCTCGGCTTCGAGCCGCAACCGGCGCGACAGGCTCCCATGATGGGGCAGCACGGCGCCTTCGCCCAACCGTTCGCCCAGGTGGTGCGCCACGCGCTCCGATAGCCGACGCGTGTTCACGAATACCAGCGTGGTGCGGTTTTCCAGAATCAGCGCGGCCACGCGGTCGTAGATCTCGCCCCACATTTCGGTGCTGGCGACCGGCCCCAGCTCGTCGCGCGGAACTTCAACCGCCAATTCCATGGCGCGCCGATGGCCGATATTCACAACCGAAACCGGGCGCGCGCCTCCGTTCAAATACGCGGCTACGTCCTCGATGGGCCGGACGGTGGCGGAAAGGCCGATGCGCTGCGGCGCGGCGTGGCCGTGCTCTTCGATCAGCCGGTCGAGGCGCGCCAGGGAGAGCGCCAGGTGGGTGCCGCGCTTATCGTCGGCCACAGCGTGAATCTCGTCCACGATCACCGTGCGCGCCTCGGTCAGCATCTTTCGCGGCCGCCGCGCGGTGAGCAGAATGTAGAGCGATTCCGGGGTGGTCACCAGGAGGTGCGGGGCTTCGCGCGTCATGCGCTCACGCTCCCATTGCGGCGTATCGCCGGTTCGAACGGCGGTGCGGATAGGCGCCAGCGGAATGCCGCGCTCACGGGCCAGAGCCGCAATTTCGCCGAGCGGCACTTCCAGGTTCTTATGGACGTCGTTGCTCAGGGCCTTTAGCGGCGAGACATAGACCACTTCGGTCCGGTCGGGAAGCGCCCCCAGGCGCGCGCGCCGCACCAAGCCGTCGATGGCGATGAGAAACGCAGCCAGCGTTTTGCCCGAGCCGGTGGGCGCCGCGATCAGAACGTCGCGCCCCTCGCGAATGCGCGGCCA
>JBEKYD010000092.1:0-24726 GCA_049511335.1 Bryobacteraceae bacterium
GGATTGTGCTTGGCCAGCACCTTGGTGATCGCGGCCGTCAGCGTGGTCTTGCCGTGATCGATGTGCCCGATGGTTCCGATATTGACGTGCGGCTTACTGCGATCGAATTTTTCTTTTGCCATGCCGAATCCTTCTTTGCCTGTCCGTGATTAGTTAACAGGGGAAAAACTGGAGCCGTTGACCAGGATTGAACTGGTGACCTCGTCCTTACCAAGGACGCGCTCTACCAACTGAGCTACAACGGCGTGTTGGATCTCTGGAGATTGCCAACGGCAACCTCTTCATTATTCTACAAAACTTGCTGGTGGACGGGGGAGGATTCGAACCTCCGTAGCTCGCAGGGAGCGACAGATTTACAGTCTGTTGCCATTAACCGCTCGGCCACCCGTCCGGCCTAAGCCCGCAATACTCCCCACCCAAAGCGAGAGCACATTACGGGAAATAACTAGATTAGCAAGAGATGGGACACGGCGGCAAGTTCCGTCGTCCCGGTCCTGGCTACACTACCGGAATGCTTGGTCTATAGCCACGGCCCGAAGCGCCCCGAATGGCTCCAGTTATAGCAAGCAGGGCATTCGCACGGGCCGGTCGAAGTGGTTGGACGGAAATGCCTCAGGCCGTGTATCGTCCCATCTCGGAGATTAAAGCGATGAATGAACTTGTGAATTAGGGACGGGTTTCGGCGCTCGTAAAGCATGAAAACCGAATGCGCAACAAAGTCGGCGACCTGCAGCAGGCGTGTTTCCTTCACGCTCGCAAAGTAGGGAATGTCGCTGAGGTTCTTGAGGACGCCCCACCGCGTGCCGAGCTGGCGAAATTCGTTGACCCAAACCTTTGCACGTTTATCAAATCGCCCTTCCGCGAAAACAACCAGACCGCGTTGGGGATCGTTGATTTCATTTCGCTTGGTCAAGAACTTGTCGAATCTCGTCAGGATTTGCTCGGTAGCGTGAAGGACGGCATCTTCACCGTAAAGTGTAGAGCTCTTTTCTATTGCCGCCGCGAACAGTTGGACTCCGGGCTCATTGGCGTTCGCGATAACGTCCGCAATATCGTCAAGCACCTCCAATCTCTTGGCCTCAGGGATGTTGCGCCAAAAACCCTTCCCTGTCCGAATTGGAGAAGCGTGGAATTCGATCGGTGGCAACCCGGGAAAATGCTTGGTCTGCACTGCCTCCAGGCTTTGCGACAGAAAGAACGTCACCCGTTCGAAAACGGCTGCACCGGCCAAGACAAAAAATCTGTCAGCCGGGTCCGACTCGTTGCCCGACTCGTCCAGGTAAAGAAAATACATTTTGAGTGGAAATAAAAAGACAACTGGCCGCGCCATTAAGGGCGCGACGGGTTCCACACTGAGGGAACTCTACCAGTCGTAGTCTCATGATAATCCAGCGAAATTTCCTTGTCAATAAGCCGCTTAGCCCACGAACAGTTTGGCCAAACCTCTACAGGATCCGGACTATTGCGTTAGAGAATCTTGAGTTGTAGGAGGTCGGTCCTACTTGCGCCCCACTTCTCCACGCCCACTTCGGCTAGCTGCTTCCTCAACTCGGCGTTCTCGCGCTCCAATTGCGCCAGGCGTGCGGCCTCATCGAACGCGGGGTGCAGCATACGGATCGCGCCGCGGGCCGCGCTGGTAGTCAGCGACGCACGCCTGGAACGCGGCGGATACCCGGCGGCAACATCCGCGGGGAGCCGTCGCGGCAGCCCGGAATTCAGCGGGCCGGGAAGGCCACGAATGGCTGCACCACGCCGGCCAATTACTTCCCCGTCAGCAATCCCCGCACCCGCAGCCAATCCGCCAGTCTTGCCGGCCAGGAGGACAGAGCTTCGTCCGTGGCCGCCAGGCCGACGCCGTGGGGGCCACGCTCATAGATGTGCATCTCGGCGGGGACTCCGGCTTTGCGCAGGGCCAGGTAAAAGAGCACGCTGTTTTCCACCGGAACGGTTTGGTCCGTGGTGGTGTGGAAGAGGAATGCCGGCGGCGTATCGGCAGTCACCTGCAATTCGTTGGAGAGATCGCGCACCAGCTTGGGGTCCGGGTTATCGCCCAGCAGAAACTGGCGCGAGCCGCGGTGGGCGTAGGGATCCTCGAACGTAATCACGGGATAACAGAGCACCAGAAAGTCCGGGCGGCTGCTGGCGCGGTCGATGGGATCGGGCGCCGAAGCGTCGCCCGCATCGAAGTGGGTACCGACCGTGGCGGTCAGGTGTCCGCCGGCGGAAAAGCCCATCATGCCGATACGCGCCGGCGAGAGCCCCAGCTCAGCGGCGCGGGAGCGCACCGTGCGGATAGCGCGCTGCGCATCGCCGAGCTCAATGGGGTGATGGTAACGCGGCCCCAGCCGATACTTGAGCACGAAGGCCGCGACCCCGATCGAGTTCAGCCAGCGCGCAATCTGCTCGCCTTCCTTGTCCATGGAAAGGTGCGCGTAGCCGCCGCCCGGCGCCACGATTACCGCCGTGCCGGTAGCCCGCGCGGCAGGCACGAGGTAAGGCGTGAGCGCGGGAATATCTTCGTCCGCGGCGCCCAGCGCGCCGGGCGCGCCCTTGGGCCACAGCGGTTGCGGTTGGGGAGGGTTGGCCGCCGTCTGAGCCATCAGTGCCGTGGCCACGGAGCAGAGCAGGAAACGAACTCGGTTCATGCGTATTACCGTACCACCCGCACGTCGCCTTTGCCCCATACGGTTTGCCGGCCGACGCCCACCCAGCGCGCGGCTGCAAGCCAGGGCAGAAACTCACCCAGGTCGCCTTCGTATTCCGCTTCACCGGTGAAACCTCCCAGCGGATGCACCTGCCCGGTGCGGCTGGAACGGCGCTCGGCGCGCTCCCAATCGAGACGCGCGTGCCGCAGGCGGACCTGGCGTGCGCGCTCGCCAAGGGCGCGAAAGTCGACGGGCAGCGGACCGGCGCCGTAGAGCGCGGCGAGGTTGCTCAGCCGGTCGCGCAAGCGCGCGAACAGGACGGCGAAATCGGGTTCCCGGCCGGAGCATCCCTGGCCTTTCAACTCTGTCGGCGTGACGAAACGGAGGCTGACGTCGCCGGCCTGCTCGCCCGTGTCGGCAAGGTTAAGGCGGATGGGTAGCACAGGCTTTAGCCTGTGAAAAACGTCCAAGCTCGAGGCGCCGCCACTACACAGACTAGAGCCTGTGCCACCCTCCAGATCCAACGCCTCGATGCTTGCCAACTTCGAACGGATGCGGCCGGCGCCAATTCCGTGCTCGGCGGCGCCGGCCAGGGCGCGGACCAGCGGCCAGAGAGCTTCGCGCGCGAAGATGTGAACGTCGAAACTCCAGCATTCGCCCGGTCCGCGCTCCACCCCGTCAAGGTGGGAAGCTCGTAACACGAAAGGACGAGGCCAGTCCGCCAAACCGCTGGGCATCGGCCCGGCGGACAGCGTGGGCTGCGCGCCCTCGTCCGCGCTCGGCCGGCGCGGACGAAACCATCGGGCGTAGTCTTCCCCCGGCTGGCTGGCCTTCAGCCACCATCCCAGGGCTCCGCGCAGCAGGTTGGCGGCCGGCGTTGGAAATCGCAGCGCCTCGTCCGCCCGAAGGCCCAGCCGCACCCGGTAAAAATCGAATGGAATCATAGCAGTTGGCACTAATTTTGTTGCCCCGCTGATGTATAATGGTATGGCATTTGGCTCTTGTGTTCCGCTTCGTGATGTAAGGGGGTTGCGTGAGTCCATACCGCAACCCCCTTTTTTGCGTGGGGGAGGACGGAGCCGGCTGAAGTTACGTTTTAGAAGGATAGAGGCAGATGAAAGAAAAAGGTACAGTGAAGTGGTTTAACGCAGCCAAGGGCTACGGTTTCATTCAACGCGAGAACGGAGAGGATGTCTTCGTGCATTTCTCGGCGATCCAGACACAAGGGTATCGCACGCTCGACGAAGGGGCAAAAGTAGAGTTCGAAGTCACCAAGGGCCCCAAGGGGCTGCAAGCGACCAACGTCACCGCGGCCTGACGCATCGCGGCGGATCGGCTGCCGCGCCAGGTTGACGGCAGCCGTCCGCCGACATCGATTCTGGAGGGATATGAGCAAAGAGGACAGCATCGAAGTTACTGGAACGGTTTTAGAGAAGTTTCCCAGCGGCCTGTTCAGCGTTCAACTGGAGCACGAACGGGTAGTGCTGGCCCACCTAGCCGGCAGGTTGCGGCGCAATCGTATTCGCGTTCTAGCTGGCGATAAAGTCACCCTGGAAATGTCTCCCTACGATCTCACGAAGGGACGAATTACCTTCCGGCACCGCTGATCCATTTTCACCTTCCGTAATTCCCCGGAGGCATCGCCGGCCCGGCCGTGCAGGTGCGAAAACCACCACATATCGCAGCCGTTCCCATGATAAAAGTTAGAGAGCGGTACTCCCGGTCACAGAACTTGCGGAAAAATCTTCCGGCCGTCCAGGATTCCCGCTAAGCCATTGGTTTATATTGGCGCAATGGACTCCAGGCGGTTGCATGCGGCAGTGCGCGGAGGGTAGGATTGGGATCGGTCGAACAGTCGCCTCGTTATAATTAAGTCGGAGGGGCAGGGGTGGAAAAACCAAAGAATTCACCAAGTCGGTCTAAAAAACAGGTTGCCACCGATCCGGCTGCCGATCTTGCACAGGTTCTGGCGCAGAAGGTGGTGGGGCAACCAGCGGCCACGCGTGTCATCATTCCTTACATTCAAATGTATCAGGCGGGGCTTTCACCGGAGGGGCGGCCGGTGGGCGTGTTTCTGTTGCTGGGACCAACCGGCACGGGGAAAACCAAAACCGTGGAGGCCTTGGCGGAAATCCTCCACGGCAGCAAGAAAAGCGTACTGCGCGTGGATTGCGGCGAGTTTCAGATGGAGCACGAGGTTGCCAAGCTGATTGGCGCTCCGCCGGGCTACTTGGGCCACCGCGAGACCCAGCCCATGCTGACGCAGCAGAAGCTCAACGCCGTCACCAGCGAAAAATGCGGCCTATCGCTGGTTCTGTTCGACGAGATCGAAAAGGCCGCCCCGTCCATGAGCCGCCTGCTGCTGGGCGTGCTGGATAAAGGCGTGCTGCGGCTGGGCGACAATTCTTCGGTGAATTTCGACAAGAGCCTGGTCTTCCTGACCAGCAATTTGGGCTCCCGCGAAATGATGCGGGAGATCAATCCCGACTTCGGTTTTCAATCGGCCACCGGCGGCGCACCGCGCCCGGACCTGCTGGGCAAGCTGCAGAGTATCGGTCTGGTGGCGGTGCGCAAACGGTTCTCGCCGGAATTCGTCAACCGCATCGACGCCGTGATCACCTATCAGCCGCTCAGCGCCGAATCGCTGTCGGCGATCCTGGACATTCACATCACCGACCTGCAGGAGCACGTCAATACGCGCCTCGGCAACCGCTCCTTCAACCTGGACGTGCCCTATGACGCGCGCGAATTCCTGATCGAGAAAGGCACCAGCGCCGAGTACGGGGCCCGCGAGTTGAATCGAACCATCCACCGGTTCCTCACCCAACCCTTGGCTACGTTGGTCGCCGCCAATCAGGTGACGCCGGGTTCGACGGTTCAGGTCCTGGTGGATCGGGAGCACGACCGGCTCGAAATCCGGGCGCACGGAGCTGCCGGGGAAACGCAGACCGCCGCGCCCACGGTCTTGCTGGTGGACGACAATCGCGATCTGCTGCGCTTTCTGGAACGGTTAATGGGCGATGCCGGCTGGAATCTGCTGATCGCCGACTCGGCCACCGAAGCCAGACGTCTGGTAAACGAATCGAAGCCCGATGCCGTCCTGCTGGACTACATGCTGCCCGACGGCAACGGCGTGGAGTTGGGAGTGGAATTTCGCCAGATCGTCTCCGATATGCAGGTAATCGTCATGACCGGTTCGATTCTTCCGCCCGAAGAGGAATCCCTCTGCGAGGAGCACGATTTCCCGGTTCTGCGAAAACCATTCCTGGCATCCGAAGTCATGAACCAGATTCGCGCCGGCTTCGCCAATTCCCGTAGCGCGCGAAGCTGAGGGAAGAGCTTTCAGCATTCAGCGTTCAGCTCTGGAAGGGCCCATACCGCCTCGAAACGGAGCCTTGACCCAGTTTGTGTACCTATGCGTAGCGCCGCCGGCCTGTTGAGGGTCCTAAGAGCTGAATGCTGACCGCTGACGGCTGCTCGCTGACCGCTTCACTCCTACCGCGAACAGCAGGACTTGGTGACCAGGATCTCCGGCATGCCGTCGCGGCGCGGGGCATCGGAAGCGAAGTATTGCTGCGCAGCCAGGTTTTTGTAAAACGCCCCGGCCACGCTGGAAGCCAACCCGCCGCTGACGTTGTGCCTGGGGCTGGTGAGCATCACTACCACGACTACCTGGTGAGGGCCGGCGTCCGTGAACGAGCCGAACCATCCCATAAACGTAGCGCCCGCGTGGTAGTCCGTACAGGTGCCGGTCTTGCCGAAAACCGCCTCGCTTGGGTCGTAGGCCGCGCGGCGAGCGGTTCCAAAGTCGACCGCGCCGCGCATCCCGACCTTGATGTCGTCGATTCCGTTGGGCGCCAGCTCCAACGAGCGCTTGATCTCCGGTTTGAAGCTCTCGCCTTCCGCCTCCGTCCGCGGGTACTTCAGGTAGTAAAGCGTTCCGCCGTTCGCCAACACGGTCAACACTCCCGCCAATTCCAGAGGAGTCACCAGAAAACCGGTGCCGAAGCTGGTCATCATGCCGACTCCGCCCTCGCGCGGCTCTTCGCTCACAACCTCGCCCGGCTGCTCGCCTTCGATATCCAACCCGGCCTTCTGCCCCAATCCCAGCATCTGGGCATAGCGGACCACGCGCTCGAAGCCGAGCCGTCTGCCCAGATACGCGAAGTAATCGTTATTGGAAACGGCCAACGCATTGGTGAGGTTGAAGCTCAGCCGGCGGTTGAGGTGGATCACCTGATCGCGCTCGACCAAGTGCTCGCTCAGAGCCGCCAGCGCGGTCACCAGCTTGATGGTGGAGCAAGGAATAAAACCGCTTTTGAACGCCAGCTTCTGATTGACGATGGTTAATACCCTGCCACTGGCGGGGTCCACCACCACCACGCTGCCGTTTTGATTTCCCAGGGCCGTCACAGCCGCGCGGCGAATGGTCAGGTCGTCCCCGTCCACGTTGTCGCCCTCGGTCGGGTTGTAGAGAGGCGCCGGAGGACGCGCCGCGGGTCTCTTCGTGCGCCGGGCGCCCGAGGTCGCGCTGGCGCCCCAGGCGGGCTTTGCCAGCGGCGCTCCCGCCAAAGCATAGCCCAAAACGAAGACAAAAATCCGGCTCATGCGCCTCCAGGGCTCCTGACCTGAAACTCGTATTATCCGCAATCCACCCGATACCGTCAACGTTAACCTCGGGCTTGTTAACTTCCGGCCAGCGCCAACCTGGACACGTCGCACGCTTCGTCCTAACATGAGCGGTGATGCAAGCCCTCCTGCTTCCCCGCTACGGACATCTGGAAATGACGGACATGCCGGTTCCGGAGGTCGCCGCCGATGAGGTTCTGGTGCGGGTGCGCGCCTGCGGAATCTGCGGCAGCGACGTCCACGGTCTGGACGGCTCGACCGGCCGGCGGATTCCGCCCCTGGTGATGGGACACGAAGCCGCGGGCGAGGTGGCCGCGCTGGGCGCCGGCGTTACCGGCCTGCGGGCCGGCGACCGTGTGACCTTCGATTCCACCATATATTGCGGCCGCTGCTACTTTTGCCTGCGCGGCGAAGTCAATCTTTGCGATCGCCGCGAAGTCATGGGTGTGTCGCCGGGTCCGTATCGCCGTCACGGAGCCTTTGCCGAGTTCGTGGCCGTGCCGCGGCGCATTATCTACCCGCTTCCGGACACTCTGAGCTTCGAGCACGCGGCGTTGATTGAAGCCGTATCCGTGGCCGTGCATGCCACCGGCTTGAGCGGGGTTCGCCTGGGCGACCGAGCGGTGGTGGTAGGGACGGGGATGATCGGCTTATTGGCGGTTCAGGCCGTGCGGCGAGCCGGCGCCACGCACGTGTTGGCGGTGGACGTGGACGAGACTCGACTCGCGATGGCCCGCGAGCTCGGAGCCACCGCGGCCATTCGGGCCGGAACCGGCGCCGTAGCCGAAATCCTGGCGCAGACCGGCAGTCGCGGCGCGGACCTCGCCATCGAGTGCGTCGGAGCAGAGGCTTCCGTTCATACCGCCATCTCGAGCGTCCGCAAAGGCGGCTCGGTAGTTCTGGTGGGCAACGTTTCGCAGACAGTAACCTTGCCCCTGCAAGAGGTAGTAACGCGGCAGATTCGGCTGCAGGGCTCCTGCGCCTCGAGCGGCGAGTACCCGGCGGTCATCGACTTGATCGCCACTCGGGAAATTCGCGTCGAACCGCTGATCAGCGCTGTCGCTCCGCTGAGCGAAGGTCCACTTTGGTTCGATCGCCTCTATCGCCGCGAATCGAACCTGATGAAGGTGATCTTGCGGCCGTAAGTGGTTAGTGGTCAGTTGCCGGCGACCGCGAGGCTAGATTTGCGGCGCGAAGATCGGGACAAAAATTACGCCCGGAATCCGGAAGATACGCCGGAATCCGGGCGCGGAGTGTTAGTCAAAGGAGGATTGGGACGTTCTGCGTTCAGTTTTTGCGGCGGCGCCTGGCGAGACCAAAACCGAGCAAACCCAGACCGGCCGCGATCGTACCGAGCGTTCCCGGCTCCGGTGTCGGGCTGCCAGCGAGGACCGCGTTGCCGCAATCCGCCGCGGAAAACTCCAGTCCGATTTCTCCGTCGCTGATCTCGCTGATGAACCACGACGGGAGTGTCGACGCGTCAAAGCTTAACGTGACCTGGTATTGCGCATAGTTAGCCCATTGAACGCAACCTTGTGTACCAACTTGACAAGCCAACTCGCTGCCGTTCACGCCCACGGTGTCGCCTAACGCGTTGGGGGTGACCGATACCGGTTGCATGGGCCGAGACACAGTCGTCAGGGGAGAGGCAGTTTCGACACTTACATCCGTCGAACCGGGCCCGATTTGATACAAATAGCCACTTTTTAAATCGGGGTCCCCATCTAACGCCAGCGCATAAGCCAGGCTGGAGTTAGTAGGCACAGTCACACAATTGCTCGACCTGTCATCGCACGATGCCGTCCATGTCGTCGTCGCCGCAGACGGGTCGAAGAAGAAGAGATCTCCAACCGAGTACCCCCCATAGGGCTCGATATACTGGTTTACCCCGGGGACACCCGCGCTATTGTTGATGCTTGCGTCACCGCTCTCAAAATCGAGATCGATCACCACCGTCACTTGGTCGCCAGACGAAATCGTAACCGAGATCGATTGCGTGTCATAGTCCAAAGCGAAGCCGATAACGTTTGGATCGGACGGGCCGAAGGAGGTGTTGATCAGCGTCGACGCAAAACCGACCGCGCAAGTGAGCAGCAGAAGCTGAACGAGTCGCATATACTGAGCATAGATCGAGTTAGTACCTTTTAATATAGACGGAAGGAGGCAAAAAGTTTCAGGTATTCAGCACGAAGGCTCAGGAAATACTCGCGGAAGATTATCGGATTTATCCGTATTTTTGGTTTCGTAGACCGCAAAAGCGGCGAGAGGATTCCGTGCGGCCTTAGTTCTTGCGGCGGCGGCGAGCGAGACCAAACCCGACCATGCCCAGACCGGCCGCGATCGTACCAAGCGTTCCCGGTTCCGGCGTCGGGTTACCAGCGAGGACCGCGTTGCCGCAATCCGCCGCGGAAAACTCCACTCCGAGTTGCCCGTTCGTGAGCGCGCTGATAAAGGCGGCCGGCGCATTAAAGGTCAAAGTGATCGCATATTGCGCACCATTGGCTACGCAGCCTTTGTCGGTAGCGGCGTCGCAAATCCGCTCAGTGCCTGACCAGTCAGTGAGCGGGCCCGCATTGGCCGTCACCAACACAGTTTGTTGCGGCCGAAAAGTATCGCCCGAAGCATTCCGGCCCAGTGCCGTGGAGGCATTCTCAAGACTTACGTCCCCGGTACCGGCGCCGATTTGATACAGAGCGCCAGTGGTTAAGCCGTTTCCGCCGTCTAACACCACGGCGTACTGCAGGCTGGAATTCTGGGCCGCGGGTACGCAATAGCCCGCGTTGTTGTTGGCGCAGGATTGCGTCAGTGGCACCGACGGGTCGTAGAAGAAGAGATCCCCCGTCGCGAGCGAAATCGAGCCATTGAGATAGCCAAACGGCTCAAGATTCTGGTTCACATTAGGCACGCCATAGTTATTGATGGTTGCGCCACCGTTGTCATAATCGAGATCGATCACGACTTGCACTTGGTTGCCCGGTAGAACAGACAGCGAGATTGACTGGGTGTCGAAGGACAACGCATTCGCCGGGATGATAACGTTTGGATCGTTCGCCCCGAAACCAGTGTTAGTTAGCGTCGACGCGAACCCGAGCGCGCAAGTAAGCAGCAAAAACTGAACAAGTCGCATGTTCTGAGCATAAGTCGAGTAACTGCCTCAAGTTAATAGGTAATTAAAACAAAAAGTTTGCAGTACTTACCAGGGAAAAGGCCGCGTACGTACTCAAGATACCCTGTCGATACTACGGATTTACCCGTACTGCCAGTTTCATAGGTACCGCAAAGACGGTCAGACAACTCCGGGGCACAAACAACAAATCCGGGGAAGCATTTCTGCGGTGGCTGCCCCATCCGCACCGTCTGGCGCTCTGATGGCGCCAGTCCGATACGCCTCCGCAATGGGAAAAGCCACCGTGCAGAAAACCAATGCACGCGATGCACCAGATTTCTTTTCAAGGATTTCCGCTGATTTTGGAAGCGGTTTCCTGGGCTTTTGCCAACCCCTCGGCCTTGGGGCCTGTCAACTTTCTGGACACTCAGGATTCCATGCGGTAGACTAGCTTCGCATGGGACCGGGACCCGCGGGTGTTCAGAATAGACTTAGTGCGATTTTAGCCATCTGCCAGAAGATGAATTCCGAGCGCGACCTTGGTACTTTATTGGATATTGTCGCCCGGGAAGCCACCAACCTCTTGGACTGCGATCGTGCCAGCATTTTCCTTCTGGATCGCGAACGCAACGAGCTGTGGTCGAAGGTTGCCCTAGGCAGCCCGGAGATCCTCCGTTTCGACGCTCGCCGTGGCGTGGTGGGCAGCACGGTCATGAGCGGACGCACCGCCAACGTGCGCAATGCCTATGACGATTCCCGTTTCTACCACGCCATCGACGGGCAGACCGGCTATCATACCCGCAACGTGCTCGCCGTGGCGATGCGAAACCAGCGCGGCGAAATCATCGGAGCGTTCGAAGCTCTCAACAAGAACCGCGGCGATTTTTCCACGCGCGACGAGGAGTCGCTGGAAGCGCTGGCGTCCCACGCGGCCATTTCCATCGAAACGGCGCAGTTGATCGGCGAGCTGCGCCGCAGCCAGGACGAGCTGGCGGAACAGAACGCGCATCTGTTCCGCGAAGTGGAGAACCGTTATGCGGCGCATGGCATCATCGGCTCCGGTGCGCGTTTGCAACAGGTGGCGCGCCTCGTCGAGCGCATTCGCGACAGCCTGGTGAATGTGCTCGTCACCGGCGAGAGCGGCACGGGGAAGGAAATGGTTGCCAAGGCGATCCACTACACCAGCTCGCGCGCGCGCAAGCGTTTCGTCGCCTTGAACTGCGCGGCCCTGCCGGACACTCTGGTGGAAAGCGAGCTGTTCGGTATCGAGAAAGGTGTGGCGACGGGCGTCAACTCGCGCATCGGGCACTTCGAGAAATCCGACGGCGGCACTCTCTTCCTGGACGAGATCGGCGACCTGAGCCTCACCGCGCAAGCCAAGATCCTGCGAGTGCTGCAGGAGCGCACGCTCGAACGGGTGGGCGGCCGCACCCTCATACCGGTGGACGTGAGGCTGCTGGCAGCCACCAATAAGGACCTGGAAGCCGAAATCGCGCGCGGCAGCTTCCGCGAGGATCTCTACTACCGCATCAAGGTGGTTCACATTCACATGCCGCCATTGCGCGAAATCCGCGAGGAGATTCCGCTGCTGGCCCGCCACTTCCTGAAAGAATACTGTCGCGAAACCGGATGCCCTCCCATGGAGTTGTCCCCGGCCGTCATCGCCCGGCTCAGCGCCGCCGCCTGGCCCGGAAACGTACGCCAGTTGCGCAACGAAGTGATGCGTCTGGCCGCGTGCGCCTCCGGGCCGGTGATTGGCGAACAAGACTTGTGGGAAGGTTTGCCATCCGACGGCCCCGGTTCGCGCACGGCGCCTGCCCGCGGCGGCGCGGCCTCTCCCGCGAGCGGCTCCTCTCTGAAGACTGCCATCGCGGACCTGGAGATGCAGATGATTCGGCAGGCGCTCACCGAAACCGGAAATAACCAGCAACAGACCGCCCGGTTGCTGGGACTCAGCCGCCAAGGATTGATCAACAAAATGAAGCGCTACAGGATCGCGGGTTAATTCGTCAACTTGCCTTTCACCACAATGTATCGCGCCATTATTTTCGATCTGGGCAAAGTTCTGATCGATTTCGATTTCACCCGCGGCTACCGCGCCCTGGAGGGCCGATGCCCTTTCGCGATGGCCGAGATTCGGCGCCGCCTGGCCTCCACCGACTTGGTGGCGCGATTCGAAACCGGCCTCGTCGAGCCGCGCGATTTCGTGTCCCAACTCTGCAACCTGCTCTCGCTTGACATCGGCTATGCGGAGTTTTGCGGCGCCTGGATTTCCATCTTCGGCCAGACGCTGGTCCCGGAATCCATGCTGGCGGATTTGTCCCAGCGCTACCGGCTGGTCTTGCTTTCGAACACCAACGCCATCCACTACGAGGCGGTGTGCCGGCAATACCCGCTTTTGGATTATTTCCAGCGCCGCGTGCTGTCGTTTGAAGTCAACGCCATGAAACCCGCCGAGGAAATCTATCGGTGCGCCATCGAGGCCGCCGGCTGTCCGGCCGGGCAGTGCTTCTACACCGACGACATCGCCGCCTACACGGAGGCGGCGAGGAAGCTGGGGATTGACGCAGTGACTTTCGAATCCACCACGCAACTGGAGCGGGAATTGCGGCTGCGGAACATCCTATAGGTCTGACTGGAATAAAAAAACCGGGTGCCGTTAATGCAGCTATGGCACCCGGTGAGAAGATTCCCGCGGCCCGCTCGGAGGATCGGGGCACGGGGGTGGAGGAGCTTATTCAGATTTCAAAAAAAACACTTAGCAGAGGAGGCCGCCATGCCCCAGGCCGGCGATCTCCCATCCATTCACCCTGTAGCGGGCCAGCAGCGGCGGCAGGATCAAATCCACCACGTTGGGTTTGGCCGAGCGGAAGCAGCCCGGAGCGGAGACGATCGGCACCTCGTCCTTATAGGCAAGCAGCAAGAGATTACCCGGCTCTACCGGAGCCAGGAACCGCTCCACCTGGGCGCCAACGTGCACCATGGCCTGCCCGATCACGTCTTCCGGTCCCGCCGGCGCGGTAGTGGAAGCCACCAGAATCGCGCAGGGTTTGGATCTTAAGAGATGTTGTAGGCAACGGGCGACGGAATTCTCATCTTCTGTGCAGGCTAATACGAAATTGGCGTTGACCCCGAAGCGCTCCAAACGCTGCCGCATAATGTTTTCAAACAGTTGCCGGGCGCGTTCGCCGCTGATCGGATCCGAGTACAAAACCCCGATCGTGGGGACCCGCACCGGCCGGGATTGCAGAATCGGCCCGCGCTCGCGCAAAATACCGGTCACCGCCTCGAGCTGATCCTTGCTCACCGCGAAGGGAGCGCTCTTGACGGTGGCGATCCGTTGCCCCGCGACGGCATAAGTGAAGTTCTGCGCGGTGGCAATCACCACGCTGGCAGTGCAGTTGATCTGCTTCAACAGTTCGTCGTCCACCAGCACACAGGAGTTCTCGGTGGCCAGCAGGTTGGCTCGCCCACCCGCCGCCAGCCGAATCTCCAGGCTGCCACAACCCATTTCGGCCGCGACCGCGGAGACCGCGGCGTCCTCACCCACTTCCCCGTCTTCGAGGACCGTCACCCAAATGCTGTCCATTCCCTCGGATTCGAGGATCCGGACATCTTCGTCGCTGATCACGTGACCCTTGGCCAAAAGTTTTTTTCCGCCCGGCCGAAAAACGCTGCAGCAAAGTATCCGTCCCGTGGAGGCTTTCACGTCAACTGTCTGTGCTTTCATGGCTCCTCTTATCCCCAATTTCAGGCTTGTATATCTTTTTATATGGTCTGATTTTACCCTGGGAAGCGTCGTATTAGCCTGCAGGATTGCAGGGTCTTTTGCGGGGAGGCCCCCCACCCTCTCGCCCCCTTTGCGGGTAGGAGAGTGGCGAAATGAATACGTATTTTTCGCGAAAGATGAAGCTGCCCGGACTACTGGAACCCGCTAGCTGCGCGGCGTGGGGATTTGGATGAACTGCTCGTCGGAGCTCATGGTCGATTCCCCCCAAAGGGGGCCCTGCGCCTTTGACCAGCGGTCCGTGCTTAGTACGCGCAGTACCGCGTTCTCGTCGCAAGCCTGAAATTTGGGGCAGCGCACACAGTCCTTCCAGGCCTTCAGCGGCAGCATTCCCCGTTCAACTTCCTGGAAACCTACCTTGTTGAAAAATTCAACAACATAGGTGAACGCAAAGACGGCGCCCAGTTCGTGTTGCTCAGCTTCCTCAACCAGCGCTTCGACCAGTCTGCGCCCCACGCCGTGGGTTTTCGCCTCTTCCGAAACCGCCAGAGAACGAATTTCGGCAACCGAAGGACTGTAGAAGTGCAGCGCGCCGCACCCCAACAACCTGCCTCCCACAACCGCTACGCTGAAATCGCGAATCGCTTCCGACAGTTCAAACTCCGTGCGCGGCAGCATCACCCCACGGGCGGCGTAGCCGTTAATTAACTCGAGAATCGCCGGAATGTCCCGCATGGCCGCTTTGCGAACCTGAAAACGCAATTGGCCCGCGGGCTCGGCAAAGGCATCGGCTCTCACCGCGCTGATCATGGCCGGCTCTCCTGGGAAACGATCGCCGTGCCGACCGGCTCGCCATCGAGCAGCCGGTCCAGAACCCGCTCGGCCGCTCCCGGCGCGATCCGCACTTGCCGGACGCCGCCATCGAGCGCCGCCATCGCCGCGGTCAATTTCGCCCGCATCCCTCCAGCAACAACGCCAGCCTCGATCCATGCGTTGCATTCGGCCCGCGTCAGCGTACCGCGAAGGTTCTTTTGTCCGTCCAGAACACCCTCCACGTCGGTAAAAAAAATCAATTCGCCGGCGCCCCATGCGCCCGCGCAAGCCGCCGCCATCTGATCGCCGTTGACGTTGTAGATGGCGCCCACCCGGTCGCTCGCCACGCACGCCACCACCGGCAGATAGCCTTGCGCTGTCAGAATATCGAGAAGCGCCGGATTCGAACGCGTCACCCGCCCCACCGCGCCCAGCCGAGGGTCCATCTGCTCCGCTTCCACCAGAAACGAATCGATGCCGGACAACCCCACCGCGAGCGAGCCGGCCCGGTTCAAGCTGGCGATCAGCTCGTGGTTCACCGTGCCGGCGAAGACTTTCAGGAGCGCGTCCACGATCTCCGGCGTGGTCACGCGCAGCCCATCCACGAAACGGCTCTCCACGCCACGCTCGGCGAGATACCGGGTCATCTGCTTGCCGCCGCCGTGCACCACCACGATCCTCGCGCCGCCGCGGCCGGCTGCCGAGATCTGCGCCGCCAACCGGTCGCGCGAGCCATCGTCGTCGAGCAGCGTACCGCCGAGTTTGACCAGAATCTTCCGGCCGGTGACGGCGTTACTCGGAAGGGGGTTCACAGCAGGCCCTCGGTTTCATCGAATCCGAGCGCCAGATTCATGTTCTGTACGGCTTGGCCGGCCGCTCCCTTTACCAGGTTGTCGATGGCGCTCACCACCACCGCTCGGCCGCTTTTGGAATCGAGCGTCACGCCGATGTCGCAAAAATTGGTGTGCGCCACGGCGTGCAAATCCGGCACGCGGCCGGGTTGATAGAGGCGGACGAAAGGCTCCCCGGCATAGCGTTTTTCATAAATCTCGACCAGTTGTTCGGCGCCGGCCACGCCGCGCGCGCGGAAGTATATCGTCTCGAGAATGCCGCGGTGAATGGGCAGCAATTGTGCCGTAAAGCTGAACTCGCTCTCTTCGAGTCCCGAGATCCGCAAGACCTCCGGCACATGGCGATGATGCAAAATCGAGTACGCCGAGAAGTTCTCCGTCACCTCGCCGAAGATGTTCTTGGGCGTAGGCTTGTTTCCCGCGCCGCTCGCCCCGGATTTGGCGTCGCATACGATACCCGCGCTTCGGTCCACCACGCCGGCTTCGATCAACGGACGGATGGCCAGGTTCGCGGCAGTGGGATAGCAACCCGGGTTGGCGATCAGCCGGGCCCCTGGGATGCGCTCACGGCAGAATTCCGGCAGTCCATAAGCGGCTTCCGCCAACAGCGACGGCTGGGTGTGATCGGCCTTGTACCAAGCCCGATAATTCTCCGGCGTGCCCAGGCGGAATGCCCCGCTGAGGTCGACGACCCGTGCCCCGGCAGCCAGCATCGCCGGCGCTAATTCCATGGAAACCTCGGCCGGTGTAGCCAGGAAAACCAGGGCCAGACCCCTTTTTCGGACCGCTTCCGGATCGCACGCCACCCGCTCCGGACTGCTATGCCCGCGGATGGGCGGGCGAACCACCACGTCCTCCCGGTGCTCCAGCAAAACCGGCAATACCTGCGGATGGTTCTTCAGGATCCGCACCAGTTCCGCACCGCTATAACCCCGATACCCGACAATACCGACCGAAGTGCCCATTTGTTTAATTATTCGCTTCAGTGAATAAATATACCATATCCGGGAGTCTGCGTGTGGACGTGGCGCAGCCTCTCAGGCCGCCGTGGTCTGCACTGCCGGCACGCTCGGGAGCCGGCGCGGCGTCATGAGTAGGGCGGACCCCCTGGTCCGCGCGGGACGCCCTCATCCTGCTCTTCTCCCCAAGCACCAAGTCCCCGACACCGGCGAAGAGCCGGCCGGGGGCCGGCTGCGGACCAGGGGGTCCGCCCTACAACCTATGCGGGTGCGTCACGGACACAAAAGTATGCGGCATTAGACTAAAAGTCCGCGCCACGGCTTTGAGCGGCAATTCGCGTGCCTAGCGGTAGAATGAGGGTACCCCCATGCGAGGCACTCGCTGGCTCCTGCTGGTCGCCATCGTCGCCATCCTCGGCGGCGTCGGCGCGACGTACCGGGCGCAAAAGAAGTTGGTCAAGAAGCAGGCGGTTGCCAAACCGCAAGATCTGCCGGAGAACGTCGGTTCCCAGGCGACGTTGTGGAGGTTTGACGAATACGACGGCAAGACCAACCGCCTGAAGGCCGAGATCACCGCCAAGGATATGACGGAGGTCGTGGATTCCTCGCGGGTCGACCTGAAGCAAGTGACGTTGACGCTTCCCTCGCGCAAGGGCGATGCCTACAACTTGATTAAGAGCGCGGCGGCGGAGTTCTATCGCTCCGAACATCGGCTGTATTCCGACGGCGAAGTCGAGATTACTCTCGCCATCCCATTCCAGGGCAAGCCGCGCCATCGATTGGTGACGATCCATAGCTCCGGGGTTGGATTCAACTCCGAGACCGGCCATGCCCAAACCGACCGGCCGTCCACCTTTACGTTCGAAAACGGCGCCGGCAAAGCCACCGGCGCCGATTACGACCCGGAGTCGCACGAATTGCGCATGAAACAGGACGTGGAGATTCACTATAAGCCCGCGACCCCGAATGGCAAGCCGATGATCATCGAAGCCGGCAGCCTGTTGTACCGCGAGGCCGGCGCCACCATCGACCTGAGCCCTTGGGGGCGGCTGACGCGTGACCGCATGGTGGTGGAAGGCGACAATCCGGAAATTCAACTCCAGAACCACGAAATTCACCACGTGCATACCGCCCATGCCCATGGCGTCAATGACGACCCCGGCCGCAAACTGCAATACGCCGCCGACGATCTGTCGATGGAGTTCAACGACCACGGCGAAATTCAGAAGATTGTGGGCCAGGGCAATGCCAAGCTGGTTTCTTACCAGGCCACTTCCGAAACCACGGTAACCGCGGAGCATGTGGAGCTGGCATTCGACGTGCAAAATCACGAAAGCCTGCTGACGCAGGTTGCCGCCACGGGTCACGGCGTAGTTTCCTCCAAGCCTTTGCCGGCGCCCGGCCGCGAACCGAGCGAAACCCATGTATTATCGAGCGACAACCTGGAAATGAAGATGCGGCCCGGCGGCAAGGATATCGATTGGGTGGCGGCCCACGCGCCCGGCACGCTGGAGTTCCTGCCCAATGTGCCGGCGCAGCATCACCGTGTCCTCACCGGCAACAATATGCGTATCGCCTATGGCGCCGAAAACCGCATCGATACGTTCCGCGCCACCGACGTCCAGACGCTGACCGACCCCAACGCCGACGAGCGCAAACGCAACCGCGGCCAATCGAAAACTTCCAGCCGCGAGATCGTAGCCCGCTTCGACCCCGGTTCGAGCCACATGGCTAGCATGGAGCAAACCGGCAACGTGCAGTACGCCGAAGGCGACCGGCAGGCGGTGGCCGCCCATGCCACCCTCGATAACGATAAGAACGTGATCGTGCTGGAGCACGCCGCGCGCATGTGGGACTCCACCGGATCCACTAGCGCCGACCTGATCCGCATGGACCAGCGCACCGGCGACTATTCGGCCGACGGCAACGTCAGCTCCAGCCGCATGCCCGAAAAAGACCCCAAAAAGAACTCGCAGATGCTCTCGAGCGACGAGCCTCTGCAGGCGCAGGCGCGGCGCATGGTCTCGACCGATCGCAATAAAGTGATTCATTACGAAGGCAACGTCGCCATGTGGCAAGGCGCCAGCCGCATTCAGGCCGATGTCGTCGACTTGAATCGCGAAAAGCGCCAGTTGGTGGCCGATGGCCACGTGGTGAGCAACCTCTGGGAAGAGCCCAAGGCCGACGCGAACAAGAGCGCCGCCGCTAACCAAAACGCGGGCCAGAAAAAGGCCGGCCCCGGAGTGCTCACGGTGGTCCGCGCGCCGCACATGGCCTATACCGACGACAATCGTCTGGCGGTGTATTCTGGCGGTGTGGAATTGAAGCGGACCGATATGGACGTGAAGTGCAAGGAATTGCGCGCCTATTTAGCCGAGCAGGGCGCCGATTCGCGCCTCGAAAAGGCGTTTGCCGATGGCGCCGTCGAAATTCGCCAGAACGTGCCCGGGCGGGTCCGCACCGGCACGGCCGACCACAGCGAGTACTACACCGCCGATCAGAAGGTGATTCTTCGCGGCGGCTCGCCTAAATTGGTCGACAGCCTGAAAGGCAACACCATCCAGGCCTCGCAACAATTGACTTACTACGCCAATGACGACCGCCTCATTGGCGAGGGGGCGCAGGGTCAGCCCGTCCAAAGCCGCATCGATCGCAGCCGCAAATAAGCCCGCATGAGCAAACTCGAAACCAGGGAGATATCAAAGGCATATCGCGGCCGCCGTGTCGTGGACGATGTCACCGTGCATGTGGAGCAGGGTGAAGTCGTCGGACTGCTGGGACCCAATGGCGCCGGCAAGACCACGTCGTTTTATATGATCGTGGGCCTGATCAGCCCGGACTCGGGACGCATCCTGGTGGACGAAGAAGACATTACCGAGCTGCCCATGTATCAGCGCGCCCGCCGCGGCATCAGCTACCTGCCGCAGGAGGCTTCGGTCTTCCGCAAGCTGACCGTGGAAGAGAACCTGATGGCGATTCTCGAGACGCTGTCGATGACGTCGCGCGAGCGCCGCGAGCGGCTGGAGCAGTTGATCGATCAACTGGGGCTCGAGAAGGTGCGGCGCAGCCGCGGCTACATGCTCTCGGGAGGCGAACGGAGGCGCGTCGAAATCGCCCGCTCACTGGTCATCAGCCCGGCTTTTCTCCTGCTCGACGAGCCGTTTTCCGGCATCGATCCCATCCAGGTGCTGGAGCTGCAGCGCATTATCTTCGATCTCAAACGCTCCGGCATCGGAATCTTGATCACCGACCACAACGTGCGCGAAACCCTGATGGTGACCGACCGCGCCTACATCATCAATAACGGCCGCATCTTTCGCGCCGGCAGCCCGCAGGCTCTGGGCCGCGACCCGGACGTGAAACGGATCTATCTGGGGGATTCGTTCTCGCTCTAGCGGGTGCGACGAACTGAAGCGGTTCAATGCTGAGCTGGGCGAGGCGGCTGGCTTTCCATCGCCACCCGGAGAATCCGATTGATGCGCGTCTGGTAGCCCCTGCCGTGGCCCTTGAGCCATTCCAATACGTCGGCGTCAAGACGGATCGTCAACTGCTTTTTTACCGGTGGCCACGCAACCGTCGCCTTCTTGAGAAACGACCTGTCGAGCGGCGGGATGTCCGAGTAATCGATATCGTCGTCCTTCATACGGTCAATCCGTTCCAAGTCGCTCTCGATAGATTTCTTGCTCACGGCGGTTCCCCTTCCTCATCGATATGATGCGTGTTCCTTCATCGCGCGGCGAGTGGGCGATCAACACCAGCCTCCCCGCCAGCAGGCCCAAAGTGATGAGCCGTTCCTCGCCATAGTCGAAGCGGTCGTCCTCGAATGTGACGCAGGGCCCTGAGAATACCTCTTCGGCATCCTCGAATTTCAAGCCATGCTTTGCGAAGTTCTTCCGACTCTTCGCCTCATCCCATTCGTATTTCATTCCCGAGTGTAGCTCTTTTTGTAGTTACATCCAACTTCGGCACGCCTGCTCGCCATAGTGCGGCAGCGCCCTAAAACTCGCCGCCGAACCGAAACGAAATGCCGAAGTGCTTCGTAATGTTTAGCATGAGATCTATTTTGCGGATGTGGACGATGGGTGTGTTCAGCGCGGCCTTTTGTCTGGCGCAGCCATTCTCGGGCGGGATCAAGGGCGGCCTTCCCTTGACCGATTTCGTGAATACAGTACAGAGCGGCGCGGCGACCACTACCAGCGACTACATCGTCGGTCCCATGGTGGAATTGCACCTGCCGTTCGGCCTGGGCGTGGAATTCGACGCGCTTTACCGGCATTTCAACTACACCACCCCCGCAAGTTCGACGGCCTCGGCCCTGTCGACGCTCACCTCGAGCGGCGACTGGGAATTCCCGCTGCTGGCGAAATACAAATTCCCCGGCAAGATTGTCCGCCCGTACGTGGAAGCCGGCGTCGCCTGGGATGCCTTGAGCGGGCTGAGTTCGACCCTGGGGGCATCCCCGCCGGAGCAGAATTCGGTGACCCGCGGGTTCGTGATGGGCGCGGGAATCGATATCCACGTGCTGATCTTGCATATCGCGCCGGAGCTTCGTTACACCCGCTGGACCTCCCAGCACCTCAACCTTGCCAACGTGGTGAACAGCAATGAGAACCAGGCGGAGTTCCTGGTGGGAGTGACGTTCTGACTTACTTCGCCGCCTCGATGGCGAAATCCCAGATCTGCATGTTCATCTGACCCGACGTGAACTCCACCACGGCATACTCGCCGGGGGGCAGTGGCTGTTTGGGCCAGATTTTATATAGTTCGTCCGAGGTGAGCCCCTGCCGCAGGGTGTCGATCTCGGTGGGAAGCTCGGTCATTTGCTTGGCGACCGTGTCCCAACTCAGATCCTCCACCACCCGCACATTCCCCTTCGGCGTCAATTTCAGGATGCCGAAGCGTTCCGTATTGGAAAGTTGGATGTAGAATTCCTGTTCCGGATTGTGGAAGACCGCCTTGGCGTGCGCGCCCGGTATTTCCAATTGCCCCCGCGTGGTCGTCATGGGTACCGGCGACAAGGCGCGCAGCACCTGGCGGCCCTTATCCATGTGCGCCGTCGATTCCGCCGCTTCCAGCGCCTTGGCCTGTTCGCCCTCCAGCCAGTACACCCCGGGATCCACCGGAATCCGTGAGGTTTCCGTGCGCAGCGTCTGGACCTCCGTCCGTTCCTCGTTCATCGACTTGGTATCGCGCTCGATCTGCCGCTCCCGCGCCGCCGCCTCGGTCTGGGTGCGTTTCAGATCCACCATGTCGAGCGGGATTTCTTCCCAATCGCTGCGTTCGACGCTGTAGTAACGGACCTTATCCCCCTGCACCTTGTACTCGCGCACCAGTTGGAAGCCGCCTTCTTTCAGATACAACTTCAGGTTCGCCGCCCACCCCGCCGCCGCAACCAAAAGCAGAACCACCGCGCTTCGAAACGTGACGTGCCCCAGCATAAGGCCTCAACCACCAGTGTACAAGGTGGGGCATGCTTTAGCTTGCCCGGTGCGGCAGCACTAGCGGCCCGTGGTAAAGGTGGGGTGGAGTCCGGTCGGTTTCCTCAGGAAGGCAGAAAAATGCGATCCTGGTCTCGCGGACCTTTCCTATGTCTGATCGAGCAGCCGCCCGGAAAAAGGGGAAACACGTAGCCTGTCACTGGTTTCCCCGATAGCTTCCAGCCCCCACTGCGAGACGGCCGTCATAATGTCGAGCACCGGCCGGCCCGCTGCCGTCCCGGCGTCCAGGGATTCGGCCACGCTCGCCAGGGACACGCCACGCCGGGCGAGCCGCTCCAACAGCTCGGCAGGGTCCTTCACGCTTCGGGTGAGCCTGTCCAGCTTCGCAATGATGACGATATCCACGGCACCGGCACCCACCAGGGACAGGAGCCGCGCCATGCCCGGATGGTTCAGCGATTTTGCGGATTCGCCCGCGTCCACAATCAGGTCCGCCAGTTCCGTGCTCAAACGCATTTCATCGCAAGAAAACCGTCCCGCTTGGCGCATTGTCGAGGACGCCATTCATCTCTACTCCAAGACCCGAAAGAAGGACACATCAGGGCTTCCAGACTAAGCTGAGAACATCCGCAATGCGGTGGCGCTCTATCGAGCGATCTTCGAGGCGCAACCAAGAACATCGTTCCCCAAGCAGATTGAACGCTGGTTTCCCGCCGCATTGATCTGCCTCGAAGAAGAGCGCGCAGCAGGTTCCACCTCTCTGACGGGAGCTTGGGTATAGCACACCTCGTATCTCCTCGCCACTCTGGTCTCTGAAGACGTGCCTGAAATACTCTGTGACCACTTGGGTCGGAACATATGCCACGTGTTCCCGTCTATCCCTCACGACCGGAGCAGCCACCTGTTCGGCAAAGCCATGAAGGAATTGAATACCAGTTCTGATCTGGCGCCGATCGGGATCGTAGATACTCGGAATGGTCGGCAGGTGGGTCAGGTCGATTATCTTGAAGGGATGCAGCGTCCGAAATGCGGCTACCGTTAGCATTTCCTCCCCATCTGAATCGTACGTTTCGCTCCATGCCGTTTCCTTCTCAACTGCACCATAGAACATTACGATGCCCGCCGGACTCATGCGATTTGAGCGGGTATTGCCGGAGGGAGGCGGTCCAATTTCATCGGCGGAGTCAATCTTTTTCTGCGACGGGTGTTGCCGCGCACGAAAATACGTGGTGCCTACAGGGATCGTTCTCACCAAGGCAGCCGACCTAACAAGATCGGCAAATTCATCCAAAATGGCCAGGGTCGGAAACTGCTCCGGTTCAAGAAGTGCGGCATCCCCGCGCATCGGCCCAAAGAAGAACCGACTCTTCTTTCTAATTCGCCAGCAAAAATCCGCCCAACTCAACATCAGCCGGCCAAAGCGGAGTTCCGGTGTAAGTGTCAGAGTGTACCAGTCCGTCTCGCTGATCGCCCGGACAACTTCCTGAAGGACCTTTGCATTCCGAATGGGCGGAAGTTCGCGAGGATTCATCCAGTCAACATCCCCCAACAGGGACTCCGTGGTGTACGGCTGCCCCACCAATGGGTGGCCTTCGTCATCGAATTCAACCTGCTGAGTGTCCGTTGTGTAGCATGACTGGAGGCCGGCTCGAATAGCAGCGACGAGAACATCCAACGGCGCGGCGATTGGAACGTTCGATCGAGAATCGCAAAAACCGCATTCGTTGCGGACCGCGCGGGCGTTTGCAACGCGCTTTAACGCTTCGTCATTGAAGCAGTCCGGGCACACGTACTGCTCTATTGTTTTCCTGTCTGGAGGCATTGAGATCTCGCTTTCTTGGAACGCCCACAAAACCAAATGGACCTCTTACGGGCAGTATAAGCGCTGGGGTGCGTTCGCTCGAATCCCCGCCAGAAAAAGGGCCGACGGCTGCCGAGCCGTCGCCCTCTGACGGTCTTGTCATTCAACGGTCCCGCTTCGATGACCAGTGACGGAAGGGGAACCGAAGGGGAGTTCGAAGGGCACAGTTCGAAGGGGACAGTTCGAAGGGGACAGTTCGAAGGGGACAGTTCGAAGGGGACAGTTCGAAGGGGACAGCCTGACCTGAGCCCATAGTGATTTGCAACTCCCCAATTATCATGTAGATACGCATTTGCCCAAATGTGTGGCAGATCGCCGTTCGTTTGCTTTCAGCGGGTTAGCGCAGTCGCCGGATTCCAGAATTGGCCAAATAGGCAGACGGCTCCGACAGGTTCGGGTGCATTGGACGCCGCTCCCCATCTTCGACGAGAACCCGGGGCTTCCTACCAAAGCGGGACCGAACACCTTCCGCATCGTGCACAAGAACGCACAAGTCCTCGCCCCTCCGTGGAGTAGGCCTTTGGCCCGCCTTTTCCCGCACCGGTGCCCTCTCCGAAACCCCGCGAAAACCCGGTGACGCGAGCCTCTTGCAAAAGGAAGCGAAGTTGTTGAAATAAAACAAAACCACCTGATTTTGTTTGGAAGGCGGGCCCCACGGAGTTAAGCTGTTGCTGTCAACCAAGCAGCCAAAACCGGA
>JBEKYD010000093.1:0-24631 GCA_049511335.1 Bryobacteraceae bacterium
GGCGTTGCTGCCCGGTTATGGCGTCAACAGCATGGCCGAGTGGACCGCTATGTACAGCGTGCAAAACATCCCCGCCATCCAGGAATTCACGGTAGTGGTGGTGATCATCGGCGTGGTGATCGGCATCGCGGTAGTGGCGCTCTCCATGTACATGGCGGTGCTCCAGCGCACCCGCGAGATCGGCATTTTGAAGGCGCTGGGAGCGTCGAACGCATTCATTCTGCGCGTCATTCTTCTGGAGGCCTTATTGATCGGCCTGGGCGGCACGATCCTGGGCATCGTTTTCAGTTTCGGAGCTCAATGGCTGATTGCCACGTTTGTGCCTGCATCGATCCAAATGGCCATCGTGTACGCCTGGTGGCCGCGGACGGCGGTCATTATTCTGGCCACGGCCGCTTTCGGCGCGCTGTATCCCGGCTTGAGCGCCGCCCGTCACGATGCCATTGAGGCATTAGCGTATGAGTAACGGCGCCGGCGCCATTATCGAAATCCGCGATCTGCGCAAGGTCTACCGTGTGGGCAAGATCGACGTGCCGGCGCTGCGCGGCGTAGATCTTGACGTTCCGGCCGGGGAATTTCTCTCCATTGTGGGACCCTCGGGCTCGGGGAAATCCACCTTGTTTCATATTATCGGCGGATTGACGCCGCCCACCTCCGGGCAGGTGAAGGTGGGTGGCCAAGACCTGGCTTCCATGACGGACGCGGATCGTACCCGCCTGCGCAAGCGTACCGTCGGGTTCGTGTTCCAGAAGTACAACCTATTGCCGAACCTGACCGCGCGCGACAACATCGCCGTGGCGCGCTTTCTAGGGGGAGGCAAAGAGCAGCCCGATGACAAATTCGCCGAGGTGCTGCGATCGCTGGGCATCGATGGCCGTCTGGATCATAAGCCCAACTCGCTCTCCGGCGGCGAGCAGCAGCGCGTCGCCATCGCCCGCGCCATCGTGAATCGTCCGGCAATTCTCCTGGCGGACGAGCCCACCGGCAATCTGGATACGGAAAACTCCCAAGCCGTGCTGGAGATTCTCCGCGACCTGAACCGGCGTCTGGGCCAGACGGTGCTCATGATTACCCACAACCCGGAGGCTGCCGCGTACGGCCACCGTACCGTGCAGATGCGCGACGGCAAGATTGGCGAACCACGACCCTAGAATTCTGAAGAGAAATAACCACCGATGAACGCCGACAAAGCACTCAAAGGTTTATCGGTGTTTATCGGCGGCTATCATTAGTTCACCGAGCGGTCTCATCAATTTTGCGGCCGGCGGACTGAACCTCCGAGATCCTGATGCCGTGGAATTTAGGTTGAGCCATGTTCGGGCGAGCCAGAGGTGGGACAGACCATCGTTTTCTGTGGTCTGTCACGCCCTCGCCAGGCCAACCGCCCGACAGACGACAAAAAACCATCGTCTGTCCCACCAGGTTTCCCGCGCAGGTTCCCCGTGGGTTGGGTCAGCTTATTTTCCTCATGCCTGGAAAATGGACGGCGACATCGGGAGTTCGGAACCCAAACTCGCCCCGTCGCGGCGAACCTGATGGTGCCTTTTTGCGGGCGGGTTACTAACTCTTCGCGGGCGCGGCGCGCTCCGATGTTAGTCCGCCGGAAATAGACCCAAGCCCCTGCCGGCTTCCGTGTGTGAACCCATACAATCAGGGCGCTGGCCTGGGTCTGTACTATGCGAGTAAGTCGCTTATCATTTTCCAGCAGCCGCGCGTCGGTCGGGTTTTCGACAACCCCGGGGCTCGGCCATCGATCGGGCGCCACCTTCCTCTTCGCATAGCCGAGCACAGGCTCACCCGCAATAAACAGACTTTCTGTTCCACGCCACTTAGCCGCCGCCCGGCACGATCTTGTTCCCGGCCGTTGTCAATTCTGTAAGTCTTCGTAAACTGTGCAAGATTTTTTTTATTAGTTCTTGACTTCGGTCCGGCATTGGCATAGCATGGCTAAACAGGTTTCATAAGATCCTGCATTCAGAACGAAGGGTTGTGCTATGACACCGTTTCACCCTGTTGAAATCCACGACGTTTCTCAAGAGATGTTTGACGAGTTAATCGAGCAGCTCGGCGACTACGACCTTAAGGTAACCTCCCAGGGCGGGCGTTACTCGGTTTCCGGCCGAGGAGTGCAGGGAACCATCGAGTATCGAGCAAAGCAAAAGGCCCTTCAGCTTGAACTCGACGCACATCACGACTTGGTTACGACCGGCTACGTGATCGGTTTTATTTATGACCGCTTGGTTGCCGGCGTACCCGCGGACTCGAAAGCATGAATTGTAATTGACTTTGAAACTTAGGACGGGAGACCTCCGATGGCACTCTATTGGGATCAATGCCAGGTGAACATCACCAACAACACAACTTCGCCGATGACCTACTCCAGCTCGAGCACGTCCGATGGATTCTTGATCGACAATCCAGGCAACATCGGTGCCGGCCCAGGAGCGACTGGTTCTTTCAAAGGGTCCAGCAGCAGCGGAAACGCTTCCGACGGCTGCGCGGGCACCGTGACGTATTCGCTGACGGACGGGACCTTGGTCAATGTCAACTACAAAACGTCTTACTACTACGGTCCGTCGAACAACAGCAGCTACACCTGCGGCTTTCAAGGCCCTCGAGGCAATCTGTACACCAACAAAACCAACTCGGTGGACACCCAGGGTTCCAATGGAGGCGCTGGCAAGCGGGTTACCTGGACTCTCTCGGTCGACTACGTCACTTAGCCAAACCCTGGAGGGAGTTGAGCGGGCTTTGGCGGGGTCTCCCAGGCGGGCCTAGATATGATTGCGCACTCCATTCCGACGGGCGCACTTCGCTTCTTGCTCGGAGGCTGTCTGGAGGGCGACGAGAGCCTGCTCATCGGCGGCGCGAGCGGTGTAGCTGCCGCCGCGCCGCACGAAGTGGCGCTGGTTTCTCACGCCGAAAAACAGCACCTGAAAAATTGCCGCGCGGGTCTGCTGATCGTGCGTGAGGGCGACGAGCTACCGCACCAGTGCGCTTCGGCCGTGTTGTCGGTCCCCGATCCCGAACGGGCATTCGACTGGTGCCGCCGTTATTTGCGCACCCGCCAGGAAGTCTGCAACGAAAATGCAACCGCGGGAGAGCGCGGGATCTGCCTCGGCGCCGGTTGCGCCGTTAGCTCTCAGGCCGCGATCGGTGCATGGGCCGTTCTCTACCCCTGTGTCACGATCGCGGCCGGCGCGGCGATCGGCCCCGGCTGCGTCATCCGCTCGCGAGCCATTCTCGAAGGCTCCGTGCAAGTCGGCGCCTGCTGCGAGATCGGCGCCGGCGCCCTGATTGGCTCCGAGTGCGAGCACTACGAACCCGGCAATGGCGCCTGGCGCAGAGTGCCTGGCGCCGGTTCCGTGATCGTCGGCGACGAAGTTTCCATCGGTCCGCTCACGGTTGTCGAAAAGGGCTTCCGCGACAACACCCGGATCGGTTCGCGGTCCATTGTCGGCGGCCAAGTCTATATCAGTCACGATTGCGCCATCGGGACCGGCTGCCTGCTCATCGGACAAACCGGCCTGGCCTCCGAAGTCGTACTCGGCGACGAGGCGGCCCTGATGGCTAGGGCGGCAGTGAATTCCCAGGTCCACATCGGCAACGGTGCGCTGGTCTTCGGATCCAGCACCGTATTCGGCGACGTTCCGCCCCACGCACAAGTCCTCGGCTATCCGGCCAGACCCAGGCGTCAGGCATTGAAAGCGATGGCCGTCCCGCGGCAAGTCGATGGCTTGAAACTTCGCCTTGCCCGAACGGAGAAGCAACTGCGCGACCGGCATTTCCTGGCCGCGCCTTGAACCCTGCTGTACCGTTCCAAAAAGCGAGGTATCCAATGAACTGGCCTTCTCCCGACGCCAATGGGATCTTATTGGGCGATCCGGTTTCCGTTCGCTATCAAAGCGTGGTGGTGATCTTTGCCCGGGCGCAGAACCAGACCACCGGCAAGCTCTACTACAACATCCGCGTGGAGAGCGCCGCCGACCAAAGCGATTACGGCGCGTTCACCGGGTGGTATGAGCTCGATCTCACTCAGACCGCGGCCTCGGCCGCCATCGGTGGCTACCAACTCCCGCAACAGTTGCGGGTGATGAGCATGAGTCTCATCGGCGTCTCCCCCGTTGCCACCACCCCCACGCCCGCCAACGCGCCGTTCCGCGTGGTTTCCGACGACAAATACCTTTACATATACCGGCTCTCCACGGATGGCACTCTCTACCTGAATCGCTTCGTGCTCATCGAAGCGCCGGCGCAGCCGGAAATTCCCGGCCGAACGTCGCCACAAGTCAGCGCGCAATTCGTGATGCAGCCCGCCTGGGAACTGCGCTATCAGCGCAGCGGCTTGCGCGATACCCCGGCCGGGCCCGACGACGTGCTCGCCTACCGCGATATGAACGGCAACCCCTTCATCGAGCCAACCATGGAGATCGGCGGTCTGCCCTCGGTTACCGCCGGCAATTTCACCGTGCTGCTGGTTCTCAATGGCGAAGCGCGCACGGCGCGGTGGCAGTTTTTCATCGCCAATACCGCGACGTCCACCGTGACGGCACTGTCCTTTCCGCAAGCCGACGACGGCTTGATCGACATCACCGATCCCACCGCATCCAGCTTCACCATGAAGCCTGTGTTGTCCACCGGCACATCCACCACCGAACCGCTCACGTTGACCGGCGGAGTGTCCGCCACGCTTTACGGGCAGCAGGAGCCGCAAGACTCGTCCGACCCCGATTCCGAGACGCTCCGCCGCGCCGCGCATGTGCTGGTGGCCGCGCCCGTCAGCGCTTCCGGCGCCGGTCTCGCCTCGGCCATGGCGTTCTACGATTTCAGTTTGGGCAGCGATGGCATTCTCCCCGCGCTGCCGGCCGGAACCGCCTCCATCCTCCTCGATGGCAGCATCCAGAACAACCATTTTGTGCCCACAACCCTGGCCAGCTATCCGGTGCCGCCGCAGGCGGTAATCGTGGTGGGCACGGGGACCATCGCGGCCACCGCGCTGGGGCAGGTCCAACCCACCGCTACTCCCAATCTGCTCGATAGCGGCGACGGCATGGTGCACTGCTACTATCCAGGCCAGCCCAATGGCGCCGGAGGGAATCCGTTCCTGGTGGCTCAGTTCAGCCCTTACGCCACCCGCTCCGTCGCGACGGCTACCTGGACGGCGGCAACTCAGCAGGGCTCGGTCGATTTCGTCGTCTCGCGCGCCGGCAGCACGACCACCGGAATGAGTATCGCGATCGCCGATGCCGGCACTGGACCTCTCACCGGCTTCTGCAAGGTCACCATCGAATATGGCTCGGCTTCGGGCATCGGCCAAGAGACGTTTCAAGGCGTGCCCCGGCAGCTCGATGCTTTTCTCGGCGTGTTGAACGGTGCGGCTTCCCGGATCGCGACCCAGTCCGGAGTTCTAGCCGGAGACGTCACTTTCTTCGACTACTCCGGCACTCGCCCCATCGTGCCGCTGCCTCAGGGGAGCGCGACCTCTCCCACCGGAACGATGCTGCTGGTCTCCGCCCGGCCCGACGTCGTACTTACCTCCGCCAGGCTGGTTGCGAGCGGCTCCGCCATCGACATGGTGCTGGCGCTCCAAGCCGGCGCCAACTCCCTGCAGCAGACTTGGAACGGCCTACCCACCGATGCCGCCAACGCCAATGTGATCCTCAACGGAGACGCGGCGCCCTCCACTTACGCCTACACTCCGGCTTCCACGGACTCAGTCGCGTTCGCCTTATCCACCACCGGCGGCTCCATCCTGCTGTTCCTGAAATCGGGCCTCAGCGCCGCCAATACCCAGATCGCTGTCACTCCCGCCGCCAACGGCGATCCAACCAAAGTGGACGCCACCGTGACCGCCGGTTCCACTTCACTCAACTACCAGAACATCGATTCCAGCCAGGCTGGATTCATCGCGGCGCTCCAGGCCAACAGCCAGTTCGCATCCATCGTCCCTGTAGTCTCACCCGACCCCATTCCCGGCACGGTCTTGCCGCAACAGACCTCGGGCGCCTTGAATCTTAGCCAGCTCGCCACTCTCTTCAACGTGATTCCGCCCACATCCACCGACCCGCTGGTGCCGGCCACAGTGACGGCGTCTGCATTTCAGTCGCATTCCCAAAACGCGCCTCAGGTGGCCGACCCGCTGCCCGACCGCATGGTGGCCATGGAGGCATTCGCGGTCACTCGTCCGGATAACGGCGTTCCGCCGGTCATGGACGACGGTACATATTCCTCCTCAGGCACGCCGAGCAACGGCCAATGGGTGGCGGCGAATCCGCTGTATGCGCTCAGCGCCACCGGGCAGGGCTACATGAGTGTGCCCACCGGCGGAGTCAACTTCGGCCTGCTCGCGCCCACCATGGGCATGACCGTCGAAGCCTGGGTGATGCCCACCGACGGCACGCCGGCCAGCATTTGCACTTTCAATAATGGAACCGCGCCAGCCTGCTCCATCCAACCGAGCTACTCGCTGGGTGTCGCCGGTCAGGCGTGCGTGCAGTTCGCCATCTACTCCGGAGTCAACCAGCAGTACGGCGCCTTCGTCGAGGTCCAGTCCGCGGAAGGCTTCGATCCCGCCAACGGATCGTTCACATGGGAAGCGTGGGTGAAGCCGGCCTCGCCGGTTGCGAAGGCCGGCACGCGCGGATCGGTGGTTCAAGTCTACGACCCGAACAACTCGGCCGTGCCGCCTTTTGAAATGGCGCTCGATACCTCGCTCCGTCCCACCGTGCTCTATTCGACGGGCCAAAACAACGGCGTCTTCAACGCTCCCACGGCGCTTGCCGCCAACACCTGGAGCCACCTGGCGGTCACCGCGTCCAAACAAGGGACTTCGTACCAATACACCATCTATGTCAACGCCGAGGCGGTGTTCTCTACTACCGTTACGGCACAGGGGGCGACTGTGCCGCCGCTGGCCTATCTCGGCGGGGGCAGTGGCGCGCTCGATTCCAGCTTCGCCGGTTCGCTGGCCGAAGTCCGCTGCTGGCAAGCCTGCCGCACCCAACCGGAGCTGCGCCGCACTCTCTACACCACGCTGCAAGGCACCGAGCCCGGCCTGTTCGGCTATTGGCTGCTGGTGGAGAACCCCAGCACCACGACGATGCATAACTCCTGCCTGGCAACCGGCTCGGCATTGAACGGCGCGGCGAAGAATTCCTCCGTGCAGCAGATTTCGCAGTCCTCCGATGGCACATTCCTTTCCATGACCGTCGGCATGGCCGGCGCCCCGGCTTTCAATGCCAGCGCCTTCCTGCGCTCCAACCACTGGAACCATGTCGCCGCGGTTTATCAATCCGGCCCCGCGGTGGCCATGAATCCGGCCGCTTCTTTCAACCTCGGCCGCCTCGACTACGCCGATTGCGGCAGCTCCAACGAATTCGACGTCGCCACCTCACTTTCCGCCGACGCGTGGGTCCAGTTCTGCAGCCCCATCAACTCTCCGCAAACCATCCTCTCTAAGTGGGACGCCGAGCTCAGCGGCCAGAGCTTCTGGTTCGGGGTCAACGCCTCCGGCTCGCTCTCGGTGCAACTGGTGCTGAATATCCAGACCCTTACCGCCCCGCTGGTGTTCGGCCCCTACTCCTTCGGCCCCTCGCTCGCCGACAGCAATCCGCATCATGTCGCCTTTACCTATGCATCGGCCACCGGCGTCGATAACAACAACGACCCCATCACCCAGGGAACGCTCACTTTGTTTGTGGATGGCAACCAGGTGGGGACGCAAGCGACAGCCGTTTACCAATCCCCCGCTACCACCGTGCCGTTGCAAACCACCGATGGCCCCGTTCGGATCGGTGTCGCGGCCGTTTCCGATACGCCGGGTGTCACCGTCGCCATCGAAAGCAACCAGTTCTTCCACGGGTCGCTCACCGGCGTGCGCTTATGGTCGGTGGCGCTCACTCTACTCCAGGTGCAGCAGGCCATGCTGCAGGCGCAGAACTATTCGGCTTCCGGGGCCATCTCCGCCTGGTGGTTCACCGAGCAGAAAGGCTTAGTGGCCGCCGACAGCATCTCGAAAAACGATGCCCGCCTGTCCAACCCCGATTTCTGGGGTCCGTTCCCGCGGCTGGCCACGGTCACCTGCTACGCCAACGGAATGCTGCTCGGCGTCACCACGCCGCTCGCCACCAATCCTCCCGGCTATCTGTCCGGTTCGCCGCAATGCACCTTCGGCGGCGCGATCGTCAATAACGCCCTGGTTCAGCCCTGGAATGGCGGCATCGATGAGGTGCGGGTCTGGAACGTGGCGCGCACCCAAACCGAAATTCTCGACTATATGTATAGCTCGCTTATGGGCAACGAGACTGGCCTGGCCGGTTACTGGAACTTCGACGACCGCAGCGTCAACGATCAAACCGGCCACGGCAACAACGGCGTTCTCCAGGGCGCGCAGCCACCTACCGTCGTGCTCTCGGCGGCTCCCGTGGCGGACGAAGGCCCGCGCGTGCTCAACATTTACGGAGGTCAGCCCACGGACTTCCAGACGACCGCCATCGGTACACCGGCCGTGATCGAATACGGCGACGCGCGGCTCGCGCCCGGCGGCGCGCCCTCCGCGGTGCTCAAGCGCGGTTACTATTACGCCAGCCAAAACGTGGCGCTCGAGCCGGGCTTCCTGGTCGGAGTTCTCGACCTGGTTTATCTGGGCCAGGTACAGACCGACGCCACTCTGCAGGGCTATATCGAAGGGGCCCCGCCGGTTCCCAGTGAGAACCTGTCGCGGCCTTTCTACAACACCACCGCCTCGGGTTACACCGGCTACTTCAATGCAAGCACCATTACTTTGAACGAAGCCGATTCCACCAATATCCAGTTCTCTTCGAGCGATACCACCGGCATCGTCGCCTTCGACATCGCCGCCTCGCTGGGATTCAATTACAGCGACAAGGCGGCGGCCGGCGCGGTGATCTGGAAAAAATTCGCGAGTGTCGATCTGCAGGTGGGAGGCAAGTACAAAGGCAACCTCACCCTCGGCAAGACGGCCGCCGAGACATACGGCTCCCAATGGACCAAGACCATCACCGACACGCTGAGCCTGCGCGGCGACTGGGAGCCCGGCCAGTCCGACTCCAACCTCTACGTCAATCCCACCGTCGGGAGACGATTCCTGCCCGCCAACTCCGGCTACGCGCTGGTCACTTCGCTCACCGCCGATCTCTATGTGATGATGCTCAAACAGACCGGCGCCATGGTCGGCCGCATCACCATCCCTAACCCCGACATTCCTCCGGACAACAATATCATCCCGTTCCAGATCGATGCCGGCTACATCAAAAACGGCACCCTCGATGGGAAAGTCGGGCTGGTCAACGATCCCACTTACCCCAATGCCGATTTCCAGCGCGGCAGTTACTTCAAGCCCAAAGAGGCCTACCAGCTCAAAGACCAAATCGAACGCGGCATGAGCGCGCTGAAGATGTTCTACGACCAGTTCAACGCCGTCCAGGCGGGCCAGAGCCGCAATACCGACCTGAGCGGCGCCGAAGCCAAGCAGTTCGTCGCTTTCGGCGGGGATACGCCGCTGGCCCGGCAGAGCCTGGTGAACCAGTATGTCTGGACTGCCTCCGGCGGGCTGCACGCCGAACAGGAGCAGTTCAGCTCGCAAAAGGTCAGCTCGCACAGCGGCTCGTTCAAGATGAGCAACACGGCGGGCGTTGGCGCCAGCCTTAAGACGGGCGTGTACGGCCTGTTTTCTTCGGTTGACTTCCTCGCCGGTCAGACCATCGACGTGACCGTGACCAAGTCCGAAACCGATACGAGCCAGTTCGGCCTCAACGTTGCCGTCACCGGCGAGCCGTTGCTGCTGGGCTACGATCCCACTCTCAACAACGGAGCGGGAGGTTACACCTCCGAAGCTTGTCCTGGCAAGGTGGACACTTACCGTTTCTATACCTACTACCTCGCTCCCAGTACGGACAATGCGGAGGTCTTCTCGACCCAGGTGGTGGACCAGAACTGGCTGCGGTCGGCCGACGCCAACGCGGTGGCCCTGCGCTCGGCGTCCATCGGTGGCCAGTCCGTGTGGCGCGTGCTCCATCGGGTCACTTACGTCAGCCGCGTGCCGCCGCCCTATGCCACCCGGCCCGCGCAACGGGTCTCTTCGCAACCGGCGCGCGCCATCAATATCGACGACAATGCGCAGTTGATCGTGCTGGTTCAGCAGACGCTGGGGCAGTTGCCGCCCACTCCGGTCAACGTGTCGAACGCCCTGGTCACCGTCATGAATCCGCCTTCGCCGGCGACGCCGCTGCTTAACGCCATTCTGCCCTGGTGGCAAGGCTTCCTCAACCAAACGCGCGGCGCCACTCCGAACCCGCAAGCGGTCGCGCTGCTGGCGTCCATCTTCAATCAGACACTGAGCTACCTGCTGGCCGGCTACTCTACCGGCGTACTGCCGATCAAGCTTCCGGCCGTCGCTGGCGCAAGATCTCAGCGGCGAACCGCCCCGCGGACGAGCATGCGAAGCGCCGCCGCAAGCTAAACCGTTCGAGGTCTTGGCGGCTCCCTGACGGTCGCGGCTCGGAAAGCCGAGTTATTGCGGTTTGGCGCCGGCCAGCGAGGCCGTGGCGAGGCTGCCGCCAAAGCCCATGGTTTCCACCGCCGAGGACGGCACGATCACCATCGAGCCGCGCTCCTTGATGGCCTCGTAAAGCATGTTCATGGCGCGCAGGTGCAGCGCCGTCGGGTTGTTCTGGTATACCAGCGCCGCTTGCGAGAATTTGTCGGCGATTTCGACTTCGGCCTGGCCCAGGATGTTACGCGCCTGGCGTTCGCGCTCGGCCTGGGCCTGGCGCGACATCATGTCTTCGAGCGCCTGGGGAATGCGCACGTCGCGGATCTCCACCGATTGCACGGTGATGCCCCAGGGATTGGTCTTCTCGTCGAGAATGCGCTGCAACTCGTGCCCCAGCAACTCGCGTTCCGTGATCATTTGCGCCAGCTCGTGGCGGCCGATGGATTCGCGCAGAGCGGTCTGCGCGCCCAGGCGAATGGCTTCCACGAAGTCTTCCACTTCGAGGATGGATTTTTCCGCGTTCCAAACCAGCCAATAGAAGATGGCGTCCACGTTAACCGGCACGGTATCGCGGGTGAGGGTGGATTCGGCGGTCACGCTGGCCACGCGGATGCGCTGGTCTACGTAACGGCTTACGCTATCCACCACGGGAACGATGTGGAACAGGCCCGGGCCGCTGAGGCCTTTGTACCGCCCCAGGCGCAGCACGGCCACTCTCTCCCACTGATCCGCGACCTTGATGGCGAATAGCAGATAGAGGCCCACCGCGCACCCGGCAACGACCGGCCAGCGAGCATCGAAAACGGAGCCGGCGCCCACGCCGGCCAGCACCGAGAGCACGAACAGCGCGACTCCCACCTGGCTGATTCTGATCTGGTTCTTCTTCATGGCATCGTCTCCTATTCTGTTCAGGACTGCCCTAACGATCGTGTAACTCATGCAGTTGCTCCAACAATTCGGCTACCGTGAAACCGGCCGCGCCGGCGCGCGCCACCAACTCGCCCACCATCTGCTGGAGCTGCCGGCGGCGCTCCAACTCGTCGCGTTTGACCTTCTGGCGGGCTACGAAAGTGCCCATGCCCTGCTGGGAATCGAGCACGCCGCGGATTTCCAGCTCGCGGTAGGCGCGCGCCACGGTGTTGGGGTTAATGGACAAATCCACCGCTACCTGGCGCACCGTGGGAAGCTGATCGCCGGCGGCCAGCGCGTTGTTCGCCATCCCGCCCAGCACCTGGTCGATCAACTGGCGATACACCGGAACGCCACTGCGGGCGTCCAGGCGAAAGGCGAAGCCGCTTTTTCGGTCCACTGTCTTGCTCATCTATAATCATAGTGTACTAGTTTAATAATACATGTCAAGAGGAAGATTTGGACGCTCAGGCGGCGAGGAGCCGGCCAGGGGGGCGGCCGCGGACGAGGGCGTCCGCCCTACCGGATGCCAGCGTCCGGAAGCGGAAAAGTTACGTGGCGGCCGGGTTATCAGTACCAGCAGAATGAGTTACTGGAGTCATAGGAGTGGTAGACTGGACAGCTATGTCCAGTCTTCTTCCCCGCTCTCTTTTCCACGGCGGTTGCAATCGATTTGTCACGGTTACCGGCCTGCTTATGGGGCTCTCGTGGCAGGCCCTGGCGGCTCCGCCGGACCGCATTGCGCTACCCGTGGACACGGGTCGGGTGCGCATGATCGGTCCCGGCGTGCATCACCTGGCGCAGCCCCAGTACGATCGCGGCGTGGCCGACCCCGGCACGGCGATGAACTACATGGTCTTGATGGTGAAGCCTTCGGCCGCGCAGCAGGCCGACCTGGCCCAGTTACTGGCGGACCAGCAGAATCCCGCCTCGCCGCGCTATCGTCAGTGGCTCACCCCTGAACAATTCGGCGACCGGTTCGGGTTGAGCGCGGGCGACACCGACAAAGTGTCGGCATGGCTCCAGGGCGCCGGGTTCTCGATTGAGCACCAGGCGCGGGGGCGCAACTGGATCGCCTTTAGTGGGAACGCCGGCCAGGTTGCGCGCGCGCTGCACACCCCGGTGCACATCTTTCAAGTGAACGGCCAAACCCATTTCGCCAATACCGCCGATCCCGCCGTGCCGGAGGCCCTGGCCGGCGTGGTGGGCGGATTCCTCGGCTTGAACGATTTCCATCCGCAACCGGCTGTCACCCAGGCCCAACCGGCTTTCACCGGCGCCGGCAATACCCACTATCTGGCGCCGGCCGATTTCTCCACCATTTACGATCTCACGCCGCTTTCGCAGGCAGGCTACGACGGCACCGGCCAGAGCATCGCCGTGGTGGGCGAATCGGATATTCTGACCAACGATCTCTCGCTTTTTCGCACGCGTTTCGGACTGCCAGCCAACAGCCCCAAGCTCGTCCTGTACGGCGCCGACCCAGGCTTCACCGGGGCGCAGATGGAAGGCAACCTGGACCTGGAATGGGCGGGCGCCATCGCACCCAGAGCCACCGTCTACTACGTATACGGACCCGACGCTTTCGTCGCCACGGAGTTTGCCATTGACGAAAGCATCGCGCCGATCATCAGCATCAGCTACGGGGGCTGCGAAGTGGAT
Source organism: Bryobacteraceae bacterium (assembly GCA_049511335.1). Classification (GTDB taxonomy): domain Bacteria; phylum Acidobacteriota; class Terriglobia; order Bryobacterales; family Bryobacteraceae; genus JBEKYD01. The sequence goes on from JBEKYD010000093.1 coordinate 13,085, forward strand.
GCCGGGCCAAGCTGGGAGGCGGTGGGACAGCAAGCCAATGCTCAAGGCATCACCGTTTTGGCCGCTTCCGGCGACAGCGGGGCGGCCGGCTGCGACGCGCAAGGGGAGCAGCCCTTCGCTACTTTGGGCCGCAGTGTCAACTTTCCCGCCGTGCTGCCGGAAGTGACCGGGGTGGGCGGGACCCAGTTCGTGGAAGGCACCGGAACATATTGGAGCACGACGAATGCGGCTACCGGGCTGGGTTCGGCGCTATCTTATATTCCCGAGACCGCGTGGAACCAATCGAGCGGCGCGGGATTGGGGGCGACGGGTGGAGGCGCCAGCCGCCTGTTTTCCAAACCGGCCTGGCAAACCGGGCTCGGCGTACCCAACGATAGCGCGCGCGAAGTGCCCGATATTTCCCTCAGCGCGGCCGGACACGACCCTTACCTGATCTATTACGAGGGCCTCCTCTACAGCATCGCCGGCACGTCCTGCTCCGCCCCGAGCATGGCCGGCATCGTGGCGCTGTTGAACCAATATCAGATCAAGCAGGGGCACCAAACCGCACCCGGCTTGGGGAACATCAATCCGCAGCTCTACCGGCTGGCGCAAAGCTCGCCCACCGCGTTCCACGATATCGTCTCCGGCAATAATATCGTGCCCTGCGCCCAAGGGTCACCGGATTGCGGAACCGGCTCGTTCGGCTACACCGCGGCGCCGGGATACGACCTGGCGACCGGGTTGGGATCGATCGACGCCAACAACCTTTTCACCCTCTGGAACCAGGCGGCGAACTCGGTGACGGTGACGCTGACCGCCAGTCCGACCAGAGCCAGCCTGAATTCGACTATCTCGCTCACCGCCACGGTGGCTGCGGCCAGCAAGGTGAGCCCCGTCACCGCGGGGCCCACGGGAACCGTGGCCTTCAGCATTTTTGGCGGCCCGAGTCTGGGCACTGTGGCGCTGTCTTCCAGTGCCCCGCAAACCGCGACTCTCTCCGTCCCGCTTTATCAGTTCGATCAGGCCGGCACTTATTCCGTGGCGGCGCAGTATTCCGGCGACGCCAATTTCAGCCCCGGCGGCGCGATGGCGAGGATTCAGATCACCACGCCGACGGGCGCCGCGGCGGTGGTGGTCACCGGCCCCAATACAGTTTGGCCTTCGCTCGATACCGACGCACAGGGCTTGAGCTGGCCGGCGACGTTGACTTTGAGCGAAGAGGCGGGCGTGGCCGCGCTGGTCACCGGCTTCACCATGGACGGGCAGACGTTGAGCCTGTCGCAATACTTCCCTTCGCCCGATATTCCGGCGGGCGGCTCCGTCAGTACCAACGTCGTGCTGCGCAATCAGACGCCGCCGCTCATCCACACGTTCGCGTTCAGCGGCGTGGACGCGGCCGGCTAAAGCTGGTCGCGGCAGCTTGCGGTGAACTATCTCCCCATTCCCACCTACGACCAATTTTCGTTCACGGCAGCTCCGCTGACGGTGACTCAGAACACGGCCAATACGTCGTGCCCGTTTGCGGTGCAATTGAACCTGGACAATACCGGCGGCTACTGGGACCTGATCAGCACGCTGTATGCCGGGACGGTGGATATATCCAGCCAGATCGCGCCGATCTTCGGAACTACCAGGATTCAGGCTTGGGCGGCGCTTCAAGGCACCCTGTGCCAGAGCGGGATTACGCCCCCGGCCAGCGAGTATATCTACGCGATCCGCGACGACGGTTGGACCCAGCAGGTGCAAGTGAACCTGGTGGCAGCTCCCGCCAAGCCGACTACGATCACGCCATCGCCCACGGCCATCACCCTCGCCGCCGCCAGCGCCAGCCAAACCGCGCAGGCAACGCTGGCGGTTGGTATCGGCGACAGTAGCCAGACCTGGACGGCTGCGGTGCATCCCGCCAACCCCACGGCGGGATGGCTTAGCGTTTCGCAGCTTTCCGGAACCGGCTCCGGGCAAATCACATTGACGGCCTCGGGCTTCGGTTTTGAACCCGGCGCGTATCGCGCCATCCTCACGATCCAATCTCCCAACGCCGTACCGCAATTCGTGAATGTGCCGGTGATGTTCGTGCTGGGCGGCGGTTCCGGAACGTCGGTTGCGTCCGTGGCCAACCCCGCTTCTGGGCAGACCACCGGTGCGCCGGGCATGCTGTTATCGGTCTTCGGCAACAACCTGGCGCCGGCGACGCAAACCTTGTCGGGGAACCCGCTGCCGTTTTCCTCGGGTTCGGTTACCGCGACGGTGAACGGCCAGGCCGCGCCACTGCTCTACGTCTCACAGACCCAGATCAATCTCCAGATCCCTTACGAGGTGGGATCCGGGCCTGCCATGCTGGGGATCGTCAATAACGGACAAGTGGCTGGATTCCAGTTCCAGGTGGCGCCCTCGGCGCCGGCTATTTATACGGATGGAAACGGGAATCTGGCGGGCAATCCGAAGGTCAAGGCTGGCGGCGTCGCCACCCTGTATCTGAATGGCGCGGGCGATGTAACTCCGGCGCTGGCGACTGGGGCCTTGGCGCCCGCTCTTACGTCGGCCACCATCACGCCGGTCTTGCCGCTTTCCGTCACGGTCGGCGGTATTCAGGCGATCGTCCAATTCGAAGGCTTGGCTCCACAGACGGCCGGTACGACGCAGGTGAATTTCTACGTGCCGGCATCGTTAAGCTCCGGCCCGCAACCGGTGGTAGTAACGGTGAATGGAGTGGCTAGCCTGCCGGTGAACGTCACGGTGCAGTAGGGCGGACGCCCGAGGCTGGAAACGGCCTGCGTTCTGGCGGAACGTGTGCCACCTGTTGGCGGCGACTGCAAGAAAAGCCGAGACGACTCTCGGCTCAGCAGGCTTGACAGCCCGCGCCACGAATCGGCTAGGATTGACTCGGATGCAGATTCTGGTGGTCGAGGACGAACGCAGGATGGCCAACCTGCTGGCTCGGGCTCTGGGCGAGGAAGGGCACCAGGTGGTGGTGGCCGTGGATGGGCTCGAAGGCTTCGAGATCGCCCGCAGCGCCGCGTTCGATTTGATTGTTTTGGATGGGATGCTGCCCGGCATGGACGGCACGGCGGTGGCGCAGCGGCTGCGCGCGGCGCGGAACCACACCCCGATCCTGATGCTGACCGCGCGCGATACGCCGGCCGACGTGGTGCGCGGCCTGGATTCGGGGGCGGACGATTACCTGACCAAACCGTTTGCGCTGGAGGTGCTGCTGGCGCGGGTGCGGGCGGTGAGCCGCCGGGGCGAGATACCGCGCCTGCCGTTCCTCGAAGTCGGCGACCTGCGCCTGGATCCGGCGACGCGGCGGGTGACCCGGCACGGCGAGCTCCTCAACCTGACGCCGCGGGAATACATGCTGCTGGAATTGCTGATGCGCAACGCGGGGCGGACGGTTACGCGGGATACGCTGCTCGATTCGGTGTGGGGGTTCGGCGCCAGCGTGAACGAGAATACGCTGGAGGTCTTTATCCGGCAGTTGCGAACCAAGGTGGACGGGCGCGGGCCGAAGCTGATCCACACGATTCGGGGCGCCGGCTACATGGTGGAGGAGCAAAACGAGTAGCTCCAACCGAGAAGGCAGAACGCCGCGCAGGCTGTCCATCAGCGTTCGTCTCACGCTGTGGTACGCGGCGTTCTTGACGGCCAGCCTGGCGCTATTTGGCGGCCTGGTGTGGTTCTCCCTGCGCAACCGGCTGGTGAGCGGCATCGACCGGGACCTGGCGGACCGCGCCACGCGCGCGGAAAACTACTTTCGCACCGAATCCATGGAACCGAATGTCCAACTGCGGGACGAGCTGGAAGAGTTCTGCCAGGCGTTACCGCCGGCGAGCTACCTCAACCTGCGCGGCGCCAAAGGCTTTGAGTTCCGATATCGTTCCGGGGCGGGGCCGGCGGACGGCGCGATGCGCACTTATCGGCGGAATTTCCGTTTCCAGGGGGAGGACTTCGAGCTGGAGCTGGGCGCTTCGCTGGGCGAGGTGGAGCGCACCCTGGAGCTGCTGCGGCTGTTGCTGGCGGGCTTGATTCCGGTGGTGATCGCGGTGGCTTGCCTGGGAGGCGCCTGGCTGAGCCGGCGGGCGCTGAAGCCGGTCCGGGAGGCGACGGCGGCGGCGCTGACGATCGGCATCGAGAATCTCTCCGAACGGCTGCCGGTGGCGGACACGGGCGACGAGATTGCGCGCCTGGCGGAAGGGTGGAACAGCATGCTGGGCCGGCTGGAGAAAGCCGTGCGCACCTTGTCGCAGTTCACGGCCGACGCATCGCACGAATTGCGCACGCCGTTGGCGGTGGTGCGGACGACCGCGGAACTGGCGCTGGAGCGGGCGCGGACGGCCGAATCGTACCGGGAGTCGCTGGCGGAAATCGTGGCGGAGACCGCGCGCATGACGCGGCTGGTGGAAGATCTGCTTTTCCTGGCGCGCGCGGACACGGCGCGGGCGGAGATGCCGCTCGCGCCGATCGACCTCGGCGGCGTGCTCACCGACGTGTGCACCGAGCTGCGCGGCCTGGCCGAGATGCGCCAGGTGGGAGTGCAGTGCCGGCTGGGCGATGAGGAAGCGATCGTATCCGGCAACGCCGCGGCCCTGCATCGTTTGTTCGTGGTGCTGCTGGACAACGCGCTGAAGTACTCCGCGCGCGGGGGCACGGTGACGGTGGCTCTGGAGCGCGCCGGCGAGCGGGTGTCGGTGGCGGTGGAGGATGCCGGCGCCGGCATCGGCGCCGCCGATCTGCCGCATATCTTCGAGCGTTTTTATCGGGCCGAAGGGTCGCGCAGCGGCGGCGGGCACGGTCTGGGACTGTCGCTGGCGCAGAGCATCGCCAAGGCGCACGGAACGGCGATCGAGGTTACCAGCCGGCCGGGGGCGGGATCGAAATTCCAAGTGGCGTTTGCAGTTCGCGGGGCGCGGGTGGAATAGGGCTCTTGGCCGGCTGTCGAAATGCGAAAAGCGCAGGCCAAAGGCCTACTCCACAGGAGCCTGGCCCTCACAGGCTAAAGCCTGTGCCACCTGCTCGCGCGCAGAGGCCGTTTTGCGCGCGGCGAGAATCAGCGACAGGCCGGGCCATGGCATGAGAGCGTCGATCCAGCGCCAGAACCAGACGGTTTTATCGAACAACTTCAAAACCGGTTTACTGATGCGGCGCGAGCGCAGCAGGCGGCTATCGGCCAGCCAGGGCACCACCCCCGCCTTGTTCAAGCTATACGCCCTGACCACTTGGAATCCATGAGACTCCAGCAGGGAAACCGCTTGGGAGCGGCTGTAGCGCCGCTTGTGGCCCATACTGCGATCCAGACTGCCGAAGAGGAAGGGTCCGTTGGGCACCAAAGCCACCAGGTTCCCGCCCGCCTTCAAGGCGCCACGCAAGCGATCCAGCACCTGGCCCGGATCTTCCATGTACTCGAGTATGTTCAGGCACAGCACGGTATCGAACCCGCCCCCGAGACCGGTGAAATCCCCGTCCGCTTCCGGATCGAGCCGGCGCACTTCCACATTGGGCGTGCGCAGAAAGCGGTTTCGCAAGGCGTGCAGATGCAGCGGATCGGTTTCCGCCGCCACGTAGAGCAGCCTTCGCGACATCAGCCGCCCGGCGAAGTCGCCAATCCCGGCGCCAATCTCGAGGACGGTGTCGCCCAGGTACGGCCGCAGTTTCTCGCACAGCCAGCTCAGGTATTGCGGTGTCCCGGTCAGAGTGTTGATGACGCCTCGGCCGTAGGGCTGTGCGTACAAGTCGTCAATCACCCAGAAGCGCAGAACCACGAGCAGGGCCTTCACCCCGTCCTTCCAGCCGATCTTCTTGCCTTCCTCATAGGTGCGCCCGTGATAGCTGATAGGCACTTCATAGATGCGCAGCTTCCGCTTGGCGCTTTTCATGACGATCTCCGGCTCGAAGCCGAAGCGATCGCTGCGGACGGGGATACTCTTCAGCAGGTCCGTGCGGAAGACTTTGTAACAGGTCTCCATGTCGGTGAGGTTCAAGTTACAGAACATGTTCGAAATCAGAGTCAGACCCTGGTTCAGCATGGAATGCCAGAACAGCAGCACCCGCCTTTGCTCGCCGGAGAGGTAGCGCGAGCCGAAGACCGCGTCGGCATGGCCGTCCAGCAGGGGTTTCATGAGCTTTGGGTATTCGGAAGGGTCGTACTCCAGGTCGGCGTCCTGGATCAGCGAAAAGTCGCCGCCGGCCTGCTGGATGGCGGTGCGCACGGCCGCGCCTTTTCCGCGGTTGCGTTCGTGCCGGAACAGCCTGACTTCGGTGTGTTCCGCCGCAAACCGCTCGAGAATGGCGAAGGTGCCGTCGGTGGAGCAGTCGTCCACCAGAATGAGCTCGCGCTCCATGTTTTCCGGGAGCGGCGCCGCCAAGACCTGCAACAAGCAGCGCTCCACCACGGTGCGCTCGTTGTATACGGGTATGAGAATCGAGAGCTTCACGTGAAGACGAGTGTAACAAGGGCAGGGAGTTAAACCCAAGTAGCAGCGGGCCAGGACTCACGGCGTCCGGTGTGGCACAACACGACAGGCTGGGAGGCCTGTCCCACCGTGCGATAATCGGGTGAAGATCCCCTCACGGCATGGACCGCGAATTCATCCGCAATTTCTCTATAATTGCGCATATCGATCACGGCAAATCGACGCTGGCCGACCGGCTGCTCGAAGTTACCGGCGCGCTTTCGCAGCGCGAAATGATGGAGCAGGTGCTCGACACCATGGACCTGGAGCGCGAGCGCGGCATCACCATCAAGGCGCATGCCGTGCGCTTGAACTATCGCGCCGACGACGGCAGGATGTATCAGCTCAACTTGATCGACACGCCGGGCCACGTGGATTTTTCCTACGAGGTTTCCCGCAGCCTGCAGGCCTGCGAAGGCGCTCTGCTGGTGATCGACGCTTCCCAGGGAGTGGAAGCCCAGACGCTGGCCAACACGTATCTGGCGCTGCATCACAACCTGGAAATCATTCCGGTGATCAACAAGATCGATCTGCCGGCGGCCGAGCCGGAGCGCATCCGGGAACAGATCGAAACGGTGATCGGGCTGGATGCGCGCGACGCGGTATTGGTCAGCGCCAAGCAGGGCATCGGGGTGCACGACGTGCTGGAGCACATCGTGCTTCTGGTGCCGCCGCCCAAGGGATCGTCCGAAGCCCCGCTGCGCGCGCTGATCTTCGATTCCTGGTTCGATTCGTACCGCGGCGTGATCATTCTGGTGCGCGTGGTGGATGGCATCCTGCGCAAGGGCCAAAAAATCCGCCTCTGGTCGAACGGCCAAAGCTACGACGTGGAAGCGGTGGGCTATCAGGCGCCCAAGCCCACGCCTTGCGACGAGCTCTCGGCCGGCGAAGTGGGTTATCTCTCGGCCAACATCAAGACCGTTTCCGACGCCCAGATCGGCGATACCATCGTCGACGACGAGACACCCGCCGCGGCGCCGCTGCCTGGATTCGAAGAGATCAAGGCGATGGTCTTCGCCGGGCTCTATCCGGTGGAATCCCACGAGCATGCCATGCTGCGCGACGCGCTGGAGAAGCTGCGCCTGAACGACAGCGCTTTCAGCTTCGAGCCGGAGAACTCGGTGGCCCTGGGTTTCGGCTTTCGCTGCGGATTCCTCGGCCTGCTGCACCTGGAAATCGTGCAGGAGAGGCTGGAGCGCGAATTCAACATCGATCTGATCACCACCGCCCCGGGGGTGCGCTACCGCGTCACCACCACTTCCGGTGAAGTGCGCGAAGTGGATAATCCCACCAAATTCCCCGATCCGTCCGAGATCAAGCAGATCGAAGAACCGATCATCGACGCCACCGTGATCACGCGCGAAGAGTATCTGGGCGGCCTCCTCAAGCTTTTGGAGGAAAAACGCGGCACCCAGCAGAAGTTCGAATACATCGGCGGCGGCCGCGTCATGCTGGCATACGAGCTGCCGCTCAACGAAATCGTTCTGGATTTCTACGACCGGCTCAAATCCGCCTCGCGGGGCTACGCTTCGCTCGACTACCACCTGGCGGGATTCCGGGTTTCGCCGCTGGTCCGGCTGGATGTGCTGGTGGCCGGCGAGCCGGTGGATGCGCTTTCCATGGTCGTGCACCGCGACTTCGCCTACGAGCGCGGCAAGGAGCTGATTTCGCGGCTTCGGCGCCTGATCCCGCGGCAGATGTTCGAAGTGGCGCTGCAAGCCGCCATCGGCAACAAGATCGTGGCTCGGGAGACGATCTCGGCCCTGCGCAAGAACGTGCTCGCCAAGTGCTACGGCGGCGACATTTCGCGCAAGCGCAAGCTGCTGGAAAAGCAAAAAGAAGGCAAGAAACGGATGAAGCGGGTGGGCCGCGTGGACATTCCGCAGGAGGCCTTCCTGGCCGTGTTGAAAGTCGGCCAGAGCGAAGAAGAGGAGTAGTGGGACAGACCATCGTTGTTCGTGGTCTGTCAGGCTCTCGCCCGCCGCAACGCTCGACAGACGCCAAAAAACGATCGTCTGTCCCACCTGTGAGTTGGCTCAGCCCATTTTCTTCGCTGCCTGGAGCCCGCGCGGCGCGGACTCAATCGTCGACGATGCCCTGCCTGCCGATGGTCATGCCGAACTTGTAAAGGAAGCGATAGAAGCAGCGGTGGCAGCGGCGAATGCCGACGCCGAAGCGCATGAGCGTGCGCTCGAGCCGGTCTTTCGGACGCGAATCGTGCACATCGGTCGAGGCGCAACGGGGACAGAGCATGCCGGTGAACGCAGCCGGTTCGGCATCCGGATCCGGCATGGGCGGCTCTCCGAAAAATTGCTCCGCCGCGATAGGCGTCAGCGGCGGCATGGGCAACAGCTCCCGCTCCGCGGGACTGGCAGCGGCGGCGCTGGCCGCCGCGCGCGCACGGGGTTTTGCCGAACCCATCAGAATGTGCTGCAGCTTCAGCCCCGCCAGCAGCACATCCACTCGCTGCAGGCGCTGTTCGGGCTTCTTTTCCAGGCAGTGTGCGACCAATTGCGCCACGGCCGGGGGAACGTTCTCCAGGCGCTCGGGATGCCGCTCCAGGATTTCCAGGCGCAGGGCGGACTTGCTTTGACCCGGAAAAGCGCGGTGGCCGCTCAGCATTTCATAAAGGATTGCGCCCAAAGAAAACAGGTCGCTGCGAGGATCCAGATCCTTGCCCCGAACCTGCTCGGGAGAAAAGTAGGGCGAGAGGTTGGTCGGCTTGGCGGAGCCCAAACCGGCCCGACCGTTCGCGATCGTAACGCAAGCGGGCTGAAGAAAAGCGCAGACCCGGCCGCGTTCATGCACCTGCCGCAGAGATTCGGCCAGGTCAATGCCGTATCGCAGAGCTTTCGCCAAGGGCAGCGGGCCGCGACCGAGGTGAAGGTCCAGGGTCTCAATAGGGCCGGACACCGCAGCGCCTCGCCATTAGTTCTCGTTCGAAGCGGAAGCGGCCTTCGATTCTCCGTGCTCCACAATCGATCTGTGCATCTGGTCGAAAGCTTCCACCACGTGCACCATCACTTCGTCGGTTTGCGAGACGGCAGCCTCCACGGCTTCGATGGCGCGCCCTTGGAATTGCACCAGTTTGTCCAGTTTCGACACGGAGCTCCGGACCTGGTCGATAGAATCCATGACCGAAGCGGCGCGTGACTGCTGCTCGGCGGCCTTCTTGTCGAGCGCGCTCACCGATTCGCGGAACTCCGCCGCGGCAGTCTCTTGGGCCGATTGATGGGCGGCGACGCGCTCACCGATGGCTTCCACCTGCGAGTGCAGCGACGCCATCATGACTTTCCACTCCGGCGCGCGCTGGGCGTATTGCGCGGCGGTGTCCGCCAGTTTCAGCTCGGTGAGCGCGGCGCCCATGCGCTGCCAGCGGCGGGCCGGGTCCTTGGCCAGGCAACGTTCCACCAAGCGTTGCACGGATGTGGAGGGGTTGGCGAGCGGCTGCGGTTCCCACTCCAGAATGGCGGCCCGCAGCGCGTCTTGATCTTGCCATCCGCTTTCCGGCGCGGCGGGTGGCCGGCCGCCCAGCATCTCGTACACGATCATGCCGAACGAGTAAATATCGCTGCGCGTATCGACCGCGCCGCCGCCGGCCAGTTCGGGCGAACTGTACGGAGTCAAGCCCTCCTGCCGCGCATCCGGGAGGAGAGTTACGGCGCCGTCTTCAATATGGATGGTATCGGGTGTGAGGTTGCCAAACGTCGAGCCATCTTCGTGCCAATGACGAAGCGACTGGGCCAGCGCGGTGGCAATGGCGGTGGCAGCCTCGGGAGCAACGGCGCCTTGGCGCAGTTGTGCGGCTAATGTCGTCTGTTCCTGTGTGTTCATGGCTGGTATGGACTCATACGAAACACCTGAGTCGTACTAAACAGTAACCCATCCAGATTGCCGCCACAAGTTCAGAAAGTCCGTTGGTAAGTCCAGTACGGAAATGCAATTTCGGTACGAAAGCACAATTTAGTGCTACCTGCTACATTGGCGAGACAGGACTCATCAAATGTACAGCCCTCAAGCTGAGCGATACGATCGGATGACTTACCGGCGCTGCGGCGCTAGCGGGATTCGCCTGCCGGCGATCTCGCTGGGCTTATGGCACAACTTCGGCGGGGTGGATAGCCTGGAGAACGGCCGCGCCATCCTATGCCGGGCTTTCGACCTGGGCGTAACCCATATCGATCTGGCCAACAATTACGGACCTCCCTACGGGTCGGCGGAGCAGACCTTCGGCCGCCTTCTGAAACTGGACTTGGCGCCCTATCGCGACGAACTGGTGATTTCCACCAAAGCCGGCTACGATATGTGGCCCGGGCCGTACGGCGACTGGGGATCGCGCAAGTATCTGCTGGCCAGCCTGGATCAAAGCCTGCGGCGCATGGGCCTGGAATACGTCGACATTTTCTATCACCATCGGCCCGACCCCGATACGCCGATCGAAGAAACCATGGGCGCGCTGGACCAGGCGGTGCGATCGGGCAAAGCTCTTTACGCTGGCATTTCCAACTACAACCCGGTGGAGACGGCCCAAGCCGTTTCCATTCTGCGGAGTCTGGGAACCCCTTGTTTGATCCATCAATTTGCTTACTCCATGTTCCGCCGGGCGCCGGAGAGCGGCCTCCTGCATACGCTTTCGAGCGAGGGCGTGGGCGGCATCGCGTTTTCGCCGCTGGCGCAGGGTCTGTTGACCGGCCGGTACCTGGATGGCATTCCGGCCGACTCCCGCGCCGCCCGCCCCAACGCTTACCTGAAGCGCCAAGATGTGAATGAAGAGCGCGTGGCCAAAGCGCGCGCTCTGAACCGGCTGGCCAGCGCGCGAGGCCAATCCCTGGCGCAGATGTCGCTGGCTTGGGTGCTGCGCCATCCCGCCGTCACCAGCGCCCTGATCGGCGCCAGCCGCGTGGACCAATTGGAGCAGAACATAGCGGCGCTGGAGCGGCTCGATTTCAGCCGGGAAGAACTGGCGGGGATCGAAGCCATTCTGGCGGGTTGAGGAGCCCTGGTGGGACAGACCCACACCTGTCCCGTTAAATTTTTCTCAGCTTCGAGAACCAGCTAGTTTTCATATACTTGCAAGGAAAGCAGCTCAAAACGATTTCATTCGTGATTACCTGAGAGG
>JBEKYD010000094.1:0-24289 GCA_049511335.1 Bryobacteraceae bacterium
TCCTGAATGTGGACCTCGGCCAACGATCACCTCCTTATTCATGACAGAAATGACAGAAATAGAGCAATTGAATCTTCATGCTAACAGCTTCCCGCCGAGGCGGCGCTCTAGGGGCATAGCTGCGATATTGGCGCATATGGATAGAATTCGCCCGACCGTAACGCGCCGCAACCGTAGAGGCGCTGCCTGCCATCCCGCCGATTGCGGCCGGTTTTTGTGGGCTTCCCGGAAACTGGCTTTCCTGCCACCCGGGCCGCGGCCCCGCGCGGCAGCGTTAAGGCGTGATATCGGTAGCGCTCGGTCGCCGAGCCTTGTGAAACGCGGCTTTCTCCGAGTGGGCGACGATCCATTCCCCTATCGCCTGGCCGGCAAGCGTCGCGCAGACTACCGATTGATTCCCGGCAGGTCAATCGCATACACGTTGCCCTTGAATCTCGGTGTACTCAAACGCCATCTGCTCGGTACCGGGGCGCCAGGCGGGACTGCGCACCACCGAGCCATATGCCGTATAGTTGAACGCGACCATGGGCTCCACGCGCGGAGGACTCCTGCGGGCATTCAGCGCAGCGCCGCAGTCATTTTTTGAAGTTCAGCACCAACACGCATGTCAGACCCCAGCGAGACCTTTGTCGATACCTGCCCGAGAGACACGAATGAATCGCCCAACTTCGCGCAGGCCGGCCGAGGCGGTTATCGAAGCGACTGCCGCACAAGCAACACTCGGGACAACAATCCAACTGAAGGCGTCACCAAGGCGTGCGCTGGCGGGAATCAGCAGCATCGTGAGAATAGGAATAGCACAGAAAAGAGCTCCGGTAACGTTGTAGCGCGGAACAGCGAATAGCCGGGCCAAAGGCAAGAAATGCAGCCCGACAATGATGAGATCGAGAGGGACGATGAGCGCCCAACGATGGGTGAGAACGCAGGCCAGCGTTACTCCGGTCACAGCAAGGCCCTCCACCGCAACGATCGCTCCAAACTGACGCCCAATCCGACGTCCTTCCGACGGGCGCGCCGGTGCCGGATCGTTCCGTAGTTGGAACACAGCGCGAAGCATCGCAAGGCAAATCACAATCAGTACGGCCGAAACCACGGATATTGCTACCAGTAGTGCTGTCGCCGCGGAGGATCGCACCATCAGCAACGAAACGACGGCAAATGTGGTACTGCTCGCGACGAGCCAGAGACTACCGCCAGCCAAACCCAGGTTACGTCGTCTTCCCACAATAGCCAGCTTTCTTCGTGGCGAACATGTCGAACGCGATGTGGGTATTATACAGCCTGTCGCTTAAGCCAGCATTGCCAAGCCAGTGTAGATGATGGCAGAAATGTTGCGGCGAGATCAATCCTGGTCGTTTAGCGTTTACCGACGGCTACGCGCCACCGCCGATTGCTCCGGGCGGATAACGCGCCACCGGGACAAAGCAGCGATATCCGTAAATAGTCGGTAGCGATTGGAGGCTCGGAAGTTCCGCCACGGTCGCGTTCGCTGGGCCGGCGATGGGGTTAGGCCCCATCTCCCAGAACCGGACTTCCTGGGCGTTTGATGGTCAGAAGGGGAATTTCACAACAGCCGCGGGTTGCGCGACCTCGGTCGCAGAGGTAAACTGGCGCTCGCCCACAAATCGATGAACCGCTCCGCCACTTTCGGTGTCATAGGTGGCTCTGGCAGCACAGGGAAAGCCGTTGCGAAGGAGCTTCGGAGGTCCACTGACAGAGCGATCGTCATCGGTGGACGCAACGTTGCCAACTTAGAGGCTGTTGCAGCGGACCTTGGTGCCGTAGTATCGGCGGTGCGAGTTGATGTCCGCGATCCGCGGTCGCTGGAGGAGTTTTGTGGACGCTGCTCCGTTGTGGTGAATTGCGGTGGCCCGGTATCCGAGTTGCAGGATACGGTTGCGCAAGCGGCGCTGAGAACTCGGAGCCATTACGTCGATGTTGCGGGCTTGACGCTTGTGCGGGAAGGGATGCTGCCGCATGATCACGAGCTCTCCGATCTCGGATTAGCGTGCGTAGTGTCGGCCGGGTGGCTCCCAGGCATGACAGAGCTGTTGCCAGCATACTCCCTTGCTGTGTCGAAGACGCGGATGGATGCCATTCATTCGGTTACTGTCCATTCTGGCGATTCCGGTGAGTGGTCGAATAGCGCGATGCAAGACGTTGTTTGGTATCTGCGCAAGTTCGGTCGACGGCGACCGAGGTACATCCGCAATGGCGAGTGGGTTCGTGCAAAACTGCCTGAGGTTCTCATCGAGAAGAACATCGGAAGTCCGATAGGTCGCTGCCTGTTCTCCATGTCGTGCCTTCCCGAAATGGCAGAGCTGATCGGCCGGTTTAAGGGATGCGATGTGTGTGCATACACCTACCTGCCGAGTCGACGCACTGCAGTGGTTGGATCGTTGGTCGCGCTGCTGCCGCTTCCGAGGGACTTCGCTATCAGGAGGATGCGTCCGGCTCTGCTCGCGGAGTCCTTGCTTGTTGGCGGGTTTAGTGTCGTTGAGGTTCAGGGTCGAAGTGAAACCCATGAGGCCTCACATCATTATCAGGTGACGTTTGAGAGAGGCCGCGAATACTGGATGAACGCGGTCGTCGCAGCCACCGTGGCCCGACTGATCTCCGAGGGTGGAGGGGTGAACACCGGTGTCCATTTCCTCATGGATGCAGTGGACCCAGTCACGTTCATGGAGGAGCTGCGAAATGTGGGAGTGTCTCAGATGGAATCCTTTGGGGCAGGAGGTTGTGAGCCGAGGGCAGAAGGCGCAGCGCCATAATTGTTGAGAACAGCCCTACCCACCATCAATCCGCGTGGCTGACCCGAAACGGCATTCTCGGAAGTGCTCTGGGCTGCCCGGTCGGATCATGGGCGTTCGAGGAATGGCTCCCGCATGGGGGGGCAAGCGCGGTTCGTGGACAGCGTTAAGAGTGAATATCGGTAGCTATATTGGCCGCTCGAAGAGGTTCTCGCCCGGCGCGCTCCCGTTGTTCATTCGAGCTTTGTACGAGTAGCCGACGATCCACCCGGAGAGGCCGTTGGCTGACGCAAGCGCATTTCGCGGGAGTAATCGCTTTTACAGCAGTTCGGCGGTGCTGCGGCCATCTTGGTGACGGAGGAAGTCGTGGCAATTTGAGCCTAGGCGCGAAATTGCGATTGATGGCTCGCTCGCGTCCACCTGATCACCGGATTGGCAATCGCTTTCCAACCACTGGATAGGGCGTTGCTCCGTCGCGATTCAGACCCAGCGACAGAATCACTGGAACGGGTGCTTCGTCAAACTGGAGCGATCCCTCCGGCGACTTCGCCATTGCCGTCGTTCGCCATCTGGCGCAGAGCGCGGCGATGCCGAGGAGCGGCAGCATCGTGGCCAAACCCGCGGGGTTACCGAGAGCTCGCTGTTCAACCGCGGCACCCTTGCTGATCACAGCCATAATCCCTACAAAACCCAAGAACGCCATGTGGGCGTAGGACCTTCCCGGCAGATACGAGCAAGTGAAGGGAATCTTGTGGAAGTTACCCAGGCACAGCTCAGTGAGGATCGCGCCCAGCAGCCCGAGAACCGCGAGATGCCCCGCCGCCGGCCGCCATGGCCACATCCACAAGAACACCACGGCCGAGGTCACGAAAACGGGAACGACCGAGAGCACGTACAGCGCCCGCCGGCTCGCTACCATGCAGTCCGCCGCTCCCCGAATCGGCGTGACGCGAAAAACCCAATTCGCCTTGAGATCCAGGGGCATCGAGAAGACGACGCGGGCCCCGAGCACGGCGGCGCCCATCATTACGATGCTCGCCACCAGCATCGGGCCGTTCTCGTGCCGCCACGGGTCGATTCCGTAGGACTGTTGCCGCAGTTCCGGGGCTTTGGCGAAGAAAATCGCCAGGCCGAAAGCAAGACCGAGGTAGAAGGAGAGAATGACGCGATGCTGGCGGCTGCGCAGCAACGTGCGGATGCTGAACTGGACAACCGCGGTAGGAAGCGCTTCCCCGAAGCGGGGGAGCCAAGCCAAACCGGCACGGCCCGGCAGGATGTCGGGCTGCTCCGCTATCTTGCGTAGCGTCCGCAAATAGCAGATCAGATACGCCAGCGCCGCTCCGCACAACGCCAGGACCAGACCAATCCAGGCTCTTCGCGCCAGAATGGCTAACTCTGGCGGGATCGGTCCATTCAACTGCTGGAACAGGGCGAAGAACCAATAGGACGGCAACCAAGGCAGCAACTGTTGATTCTCCTCAAGGGACCCCAGCGACGAGAAGCCCGGTTGAAGAAAGTATGCCGTCAAGAGCACGCAGAAGAAAGTCATCTGCAAGACCGCCGACAGGCGCAAGAACAACTGCCGCGGCAGAAGTTGCGCCAGGCCTTGAACGCTCAGCATGAAGCAGAAGATGAAGACTCCGGCCGCGAACAGGGCAAACCAATACGCGGCGAGCGACCGAAGTGAGTTGAGCCACGCGCCCTTTCCGGCAACCAGCCGGTTCGCAAGCGAGATTGCGGGCTGGCCAGCCAATCTTTGGCGGATGTGCGGGCCGAGCAAACCCGGAAAAGAACCCCCGTTCGCAAGAACAACGGCGGCATAGTCGCCCTTCGGTTGGAAAAAGGCGTAGGCGGAATATCCACCGGTTGCGCCGTTGTGCCAGTAGGTTCCGGTATCGGCGTCGTAGATCCAGGCCAGCGCGATGCGGCTGCCGGATGCGACGTCGGCCTGGAGTTGGTGCGATTGCTCCAGCGCCGCACGAAGCGTGTCGAATTTCTCCGGATGCAGTTGGGCGTCGAGATAAGTGATCATGTCGCCCGCGGTCGAGCGGATTGCGCCGGCTCCCGCCATCGCATCCATATCCCACAGGCGTACCGGACGATG
Organism: Bryobacteraceae bacterium; assembly: GCA_049511335.1. Lineage (GTDB taxonomy): Bacteria > Acidobacteriota > Terriglobia > Bryobacterales > Bryobacteraceae > JBEKYD01. The sequence goes on from JBEKYD010000094.1 coordinate 4,855, forward strand.
CGCAGCGTCGTAGCCTTGGATGATTCGACTGCGTTGGTCCGGCGAGAGGAACACGCTCGTATCGCTCATCCCGAGCGGACCGGTGACCTCCTCCTGCACGAGATTCGGATAGCTGAGTCCCGCACGGTTCGACAGTGCCTGCCCCAAAAGCCCAAATCCGACATTGCTGTAAAGGAACTTCGAGGTGCGCGACTTGGCGACGCCATGCTTATGGATATACGCATAGAGATTTGCCGCACGATAGTCCGCAAGCGGATTACTCTGGTATGCCGGGTTGAGATTGTCGGGCATCTGCGGCAGACCGGAGTGCTGCGTAGCCAGGTCAAGCAGGGTAATCTCGTCTCCCGTCGGCTTGGGGACCGTTCCCGGCGGAAGCAGCTCGCGCACGGGCTCGTCTAGTCTCACGCGTCCTTGCTCCACCATCCGCGCGAGCACCAAGCCGGTGAACGTCTTGGTGATGGAGCCGATTTCGAAGATGGAGTCCGGCTCCGCCGTGCCGTAGGCAAGGACTCGTCGATCGCCGTGCTCCAGCACTCCGACGGTTACGCCCGCATGGGTCTCAGGTGCAAGCGCGCCGCTCCCCGGAATCCGCGCCGGCACGAGATCACGATCCAGCACCGATTGCAAATTCGCCGCGCTCACCGGCGTCATCGCCGGGTCGTAGTTGGGAGGCGGCGCCGTCGGCGTTGAGGCGAAAACGAACGGCACGGCAAGGCTAGGGAAAAAGTTTAACGCCAGCACCGTCAGGCTCAATGCCGTGGCTACCGCAGTCACTTTGGCGAGGAACAACGTGCGTCCGCGCACCGGCAAAGGAGACAGCACCAGCACGTCGCGACGGTCCGGAAACATGGATTCCCAACTCAGTACCGCGAACAGGCCCACCGCCAGCATCGTTGTGGAAACGAGAAAATGCGCCTCAACCCAAGCGCCTATCAACCCTAAATCGGGCGACGAGGGCTGCGCTGCCACTCCTACGGACGGTAACAGGATCCATAAGCTGACGATCGCTAGCAGGGCCACGAATTGTCCCAGCAGCTTGGTGATGTCGCCCTGAGGCGCGAGCAGTTCCAGGTCGACGACGCGTAGGAGAAACTGCCGGTACAGCACTCGAAATTGGAGCTGATTCACGACAGCCGCCTCACGCCAAAATCAGGTCCGCGATCTCGCGCGAAATTACCGCCGTGTCTTGCTCCACCGCGAGCTGCGAGAAGATTTCTTCCAGAGTCGGCAGCGACATCAGCATCCGTAGCCGCTCGATCGAATCGTCGGCTACGATTTTGCCGCGATGCAGAATCACAATGTGGGAGCACACCCGCTCCACTGTTTCGAGCTCGTGCGAGCTGAACAACACCACCTTGCCGCGGGCCGCTAGTTCCTGGATCAGGCTTCGGATCACCAGCGCCGAGCCCACGTCCAGAACAGAGAACGGCTCGTCGAGAAGCACCAGGTCGGGATTGTGCATCAAAGCCGCGGAGAGCAGGATTTTCTGGCGCATGCCTTTCGAATAAGACGAAATCGGCAGGTGCCGGTCGCTATGCAGGTAGAGCAGCCGAAGCAGGCCGTCAATGCGTTCGGCAGTGCGCTTGGCGGGCAGGTTCCGCAACTGGCCGACCATGGTTAGGTATTCTAGCCCGGTCAGATGCGCGTACAAGTATGGCTCTTCCGGTACGTAGCCCATGCGCTGCTTGTAGGCAATCGGATCCCGTTGAATGGGTTCGCCGTCGAACAGAATCGCGCCCGAGGTCATCTCGATCAGCCCGGTGATCATCTTCATGGTTGTGGACTTGCCCGAGCCGTTCGGCCCGAGGTAGCCGGTCACCTCTCCGGCCTGCGCCCTGAAACTCACATCGTCGACGGCGCGGATGCCGGAGAAACTTTTGCAAACATTACGAAGATCAAGCATGGCATGCTGCTCCTCCCGGGCCAGCTTCGTGATCATTATCCTATGTTGAAAACTCACGCGCTGATCGGACCCAAATGTCGCACTTGAAACCGCGATGATGAACTGCGACCCGTAAACAACCAGGCCCTAGATGTAAACTGTCGATTGTCGAGGTCCGGTTCTGGGAGTTTGCCACTCGTACAGAGCAGCGTTATTACGTGTTATCGGTAGCTACTCCCAAGGTACTCAAGCGCCGGGCCTGACGACGAGGCTTAGCCTCATCTCCCAGAACCGGACTTAGGCCAGGTTCACGAGCGTGTTCCGCCCGAGGCCGCTGCCCGAGAGCACGAGCGTCCACAGGTCCAGGGTGGACGGCAACGCGCCGTATTGAATCGTGACATGAGGGTTGAGCACCGCGGCCAGGATCGAGATCGCGACTGCTTCGTGCACGGCGCGCGGCGCTTCCAGCACGTCGGCATAATCGGCGTAAGCCGAGATGAAGTCCTGGCAACCCTGCGCCGCGGCGGCCATTACCTCCTCCTCGCGAATCGGGTATCACAGCGGCGTCCGGCGCAGCGGTTGCCCTTGGCAAGATGAAAGGGCTCGCCGCGCGTCCTGCCGAGCGGTGCCAAGCCAGCCGCCATGAAAGCTGTCCTTAGGCGCCCGATGGCGCGGTAGGCCGACGCACGCGAGATTCCCAGGGTGCGGCTCGTGTCGGTCGGGGAGCCGTCGATCAAACACAACGCGACGCGCCGGTCGAACGGAGACACTCGCGCTAGCACGCGCGTGACGTCCAGGCGCAGATCGACGAGGTCGTGTGGGGCCGCGAGGTCGTGATGCTCTTCGAGCGGCTCTTCCCTGAACTGCCCAGACCGTTGCGAGCGCATCTGCCGGGCGAGGGATGACAGGTGGTTCGCGACTACGCGCTCGGAGAAGGCGTGCCAACTTGCGCGCCGTGGATCGAATGCCAAGCGCGCCCGCCACAGCGCGCAGAGAGCTTCCTGCTCCAGGTCGCGCCGGCAGTCCGGTGGCAATCCGAGGAGCGCCACGAGCGTTGCCGCGCGGACTGCGGCAAGGCGGCTCGATGTGGAATAGGATCGCTCGAAGACGCCGTCAATCACGGTGACCTCCGGTAACGGTAGGGCCGTGTTCGACTTGCATCGCGAAGGGGAGACCAGCCTTGACCGTAAGACAACGGATCTGGCCGGCTTCGATTCCGCGCACATAAGCAAAGAATTCGGCGGCCTGCTGCTTGAGATCGAACTGTTCTGGCCGCTCGCTCGGTTCTGCGGTGTCCGCCGTCCCGAACTTCACGTCGTGCACCGTAGATGGCCAAGGGTCAAGGACCAACTTACCGAATGCGATCTGGACGGACTCGAAGCGGCCAAAGCCGAGCTCGCTCATCGCATCGAGGAAGCGGCGCTCGGAGGGCGTCAGATCGCGGGTTGAAATCGGGCGACTCATGGCGCCACCCGGCTTTCTCGCACGGCATGGCCTCCCGCGTCGAGGAATACCCTTCGGTCCGCTCGGACGATTGGCAGCCGGCCCGCGGAAATCATCCGAACTGACATCTTGGTGTGGCCGAGATATGCCGCCGCTTGCTCTACGGTCGGCAGCCGAGGCTCTGGAGCACGCGTCGCCGTCGCGCCTGTTATGGGTGGTTTCAGTCTTGCCGCCACCCGCTCAGCGAGAGCGTCCAACAGCGATTCCAGATCGAGCTTGAGCGGCTGGATCATTGGCCCACCCTCAGGCCCCCGAAATGATCTTCGTGAACGTTGTGAACTTCCCGCCGGGTCTGTCTGAAACACCAGATAAACGGGCTCTCGGGCCTAAATCCTTTGCTTTTAATGAATTTTCTGAGAGAACGGAGTAAAGAAGAGAAGATCACATGTTCACGGGACAGACCCGACACAAAGTTCATGAAGTTCACAAAGTTCATGCCTGCCCTCCCTGCCCAGCGCCTAACCGATAGCGTGTCGCCAGCTCGGCGAGCTTCGTTTTGGTCACAAAGAATTGATAACCGGTTGCGGTTCGCCGGGTCTCAAATCCCATCGAGCGCACCAGCGGACCAGTCCGCTTCGCAGTAAAGCTCGGGGCGGCCTCAGTTTCCCAGTCGATGCTCACCTCGGCAGCCTTGTCAGCGACATTTTTCACGGTGAGCGTAGCAGGCCACTTCCACTCGTTCACGAGCAACTGGCGGATGGCTTCGGCGACGATGGTCAGCGGGCGCTCGGCGTGCTGCTCGTCAGCCTGGTGGCGAAGAAACTTCAGCAGGTCGGCTCGGAAGCCGGCATCATCAGAAACCGCGTATAGCGGGGTGCCGATTTGTGTTAGCCGCGGCTCCAGATCGAGCAACTTGGACTCGTCCGTCTGGATTCTGCGGAAGTTCTCAAACCGCCAGCGCAGGAGTCTGTTCCGGAGTGCCAGCGCCTCCGCGTGGAACTCGGGTGGCAACTGGCGCGGGACCTCGGGCCGGACCTTGCCGTCGCCTGTCCGCAAGGTGAGGCACCGCGTTTCCAGCGCCTGGTCCTTGAACTGCAAGCGAGTTGTCAAAATCTTGGGGCCGAATACGTCGAACGCGCGAGGCTCGTAATCATCGCCGCTCTTGCTCGACCGGAGCACCGGCAGGCGGGACATGTAGCCTTGGTTCAGAATTTTGATGATGTCCGACCATAGTTCCGAGTGTTCGTAATCCGCTTCGTCGATGACGAATGTGCCCCGATAAACGTCGAGAAGCCGGAACAGGGACGATGTCGAAGTGGAGCCTCCGCCGACGATAGCTTTGTAGGCGAGGTTCCCAGCGATCTGAAGGAGGCGGCTTTTCCCTGAGCCCGGTTCGCCAAGGAATCGCAGATAAGGGACCGCCGTGAATCTATCGAAAACCCAGGTCATCAGGACGTAGTGCGCGATCAGTTCTTCCTCAAACGGCGGAACATCCGCATAGCGATGTATGAACGCAATGATGTCCGCGAGGAGTTCCGCTTGTGTACCGTAGTCTGCCGCGTGCGAAGGAAGCAGCACAACGCCCATCGAAATGAGGCGGCCCTTGTCGGACGGCGGCACCAGGTCAGTTCCGTCCTTGCAGGGGATTTTTTCCACGGGAGCGCCGATCGGCCGGCCTTCCTTCCACTCCTCAAATTGCAATGGCGGCTGCCGCTCGGGATCGTAGGTCGTCTCGATTAGAGTTCCGTCTTTGGCTATCGTGGATACCGTCTCCAGAGACTGTTGCCGGGAATTCTGGTTCTTGGGTGGTTGCGCGGTGGCGCCCATTTTACTGCGCCTCCCGGCCACCATCGCTGGCACGCTCATGGATCGCAGAGGCCGAGATCGCCCGTGTTGAAAACGCCACCACGGGGGAATACACTTGTGAGCGGAGGGCGGCGGAATCGAACCACGGTCCCGGCAGGACGCGCCGGCTCTCAAGTCGGCTCCTGGCACCAGCCAGACGCCCTCCGATCTTTAGTTGGTCAATGGTTGCGAGAATCACGGGCGGCTCATCGGGTGTCACCGCGCCTCCGACCCGCCGCCCCCTTGAGCGGAATTGAGTCACTCGGTGATCGCGCTCGGCTGGTAGCGGACCAAGAAACCTCCCACTCGTAAAAAGCGCGGGCCGGTGCCCAACATTCGCCAACGTCTCAGGGAGCTCACGCTAACACTGAGCCGACGGGATACCTCAACGTCAGTGAGCAGCGGTATTGATTCCTGCTCTGCGGAGCAGATGTCTGATTTTTCCTGCACGCTGACAGCATGCCTTAGGCTACCGCGAGGATAAAGCTTGAGAATATTTTCGCGCGAGGAAATTACTTAGGCCTTTTCTCGCACTACTTGAGGCATGAATAAACCTGCTGGCGATATCTATCGGCAAGTTTCTTGTGGTCAGACCGTGATAGGGCTCGGAGCTCCTCGCGCGAGAGTATCAACCCGACCAGTTTTCCAAAGCTCGGCTTACCATTCTCCAGCCACACCCTAGTAATTTCCTGCGCTTCCTGATCTTTCCTGGGCCGGCCGCGTTTGCGCGCCGGCAACAAGATGCCGCGGTTGCCGTTGGAGTCATACGGGCTCAAGGGAGGCTGAGGCAGCCGATACTCGGCGCAGAAATCGCGCTTGAATACGCCGCGTGGAAGGAGGATCTCGTGCGCCTCCAGAAAATCCTGAAGAATCGCCGAATACAGATCCGGATAGTCGAGGGATTTCATCAGTGCAAAATAGTGTGCGCGGAAGACAGCACGCGCCGCACTCTTCGAGCGGGAAGGGGACGGCGGAAGCATCTTCCCCCGATCGCGCTCGAACTCCCGAAGACGTTCTTCTCCTTGCTTGACCGCAGCTTCGGCCGCGGATCTTAAGGCGAGTCTGTCCATCGCTCCCCCTGGAAACGATTCCCCTGAGTCTGGTATAGCCGCCAACCGGCAGGGGACCGGCTTTCGCCTCGCGTTGGCTAGGCGGCTGAGAACATTCTACGCCTCTGCCCTGGAGTCGTTCCTTCTTACCGAGGGCCAGGCGTGGCCTCTTGCGAGTCCATCACGGGGCGCGACGCGCTTGTGATAATGGGACCAGCGTGCCACTTCCCCGATTTGAACCGATGCCCCTGGCGCGGCTGGCGGAGCCGTTCGACCACCAGGACTGGATCTTCGAGCTGAAGTACGACGGGTTCAGGGCGTTGGCAGCGATCGAGAACGGCCGGTGCCGGCTGATCTCGCGCAACCGGAACGCGTTCAAATCGTTCCCTGGCCTGTGCGCGGGCATTGCGAGTGCCATCCGCGGCGAGACGGTCCTCGACGGCGAAATCGTCTACCTGGACCGGGACGGAGTGCCGCGGTTCTACGACCTGATGCGCCGCCGCGGGCCGCAGTGCTTCTACGCATTCGACTTGCTTTGGCTGGACGGCGAGGATCTGCGGGAGCGCCCGTTACTGGAGCGGAAACGCCTCCTCCGCCGGATCGTCAAACCGCCGGTGCTGTTCGCGGACCACGTTCGGGCGGAGGGAACCGCGCTTTTCCAAGCCGTGCGCGAGCGCGATCTCGAAGGCATCGTGGCGAAGCTGGCGAACGGGCGGTACCAGCCGGCGGCGACCAGTTGGGTGAAGATCAAGAATCCGGATTACAGCCAGGCGGTAGGCCGGGCGGACTTCTTCGACCGGAAGGCGCGTGGAGGAGGGCGGGAGACGAGGAACGCGCAATTGAGCGTGCCTGACCGACGAAGAGCTTGACGCGGGGGAGCGCGTGGGAAGCCTCTCGTTGATACGGCGCCCTGGTGGAGTCGAACTTCTACGCAACGGGCGTGATACAGCCAAGTGACTGAGGCGGGGACGCGCCGGACGATTGCCAGCGGGGCTGTACGGAAGCGGCACGCTATACCGCTATACCCTACGTCGCGACTGAAGATCAGGCAGCGCTGGAGGGGCCGCCCTGGATGAACTAACACACCTTCTTGAGCAGCGTTCCAAAGATTTGCGCCGCCGCAGGCATCGCCGGCTCAGCGATGGCCTCCAGATACGGGTCACTCGATCCGGAGTAGATCCCACCGAGTTGAATACCGCTCTTCGCCAACGCATTCTTCACCCGCTCGCGGAAGTAATAATCGCCATCCACTCCGAACCACCAGCGTCCCCAAGAAGTTTTCGGCCGCCCGGATTCTGTGAATACGACTGCCGACGACCACTTTGGTTCGCGCGTCAAATCCCAGGAATCGCCGGACTGCGCGAACATGCTCCGCAGAAGCTTCGCGTACAGTTCCTCGGGCTGCGCACACTGCGATAGCCCGAACGCGCCCGTCGTGTGCCGGTAGCAGTTCCAAGATTTCAATTCCGTCAGTGTCGCCGGCCAAAAAGCCTCCTCGAACACCGCCTCCGGGAAATGCAGGTGCGCGTTGCAAAGTTCCGCCAAGCCTTGCATGCGGAGTTCGCTGAGCATCGTCGTCTGATCCAGCCGGCTGGGTGCCTCGGCGAACAGCAATAACTCTTTCGTTCGTAAAAACGTGATAAACCGCTTCACCTCTTTCTCCGAAGGCAGCGCGTAGGCCGCAGCAGGGTCTCCGTGGCGTCCACTGCCGCCGGCCGACCAGAACTTTCCCCGTTCCCGGCCCTTCGAAAGCACCTCCGGCAGATGAACCGCAAGCACGTGCCGCTTCGCCGCGCGGGCCTGCGCGGCTAACTGATCGGCCCCCACCGGGCGACTCTCGTTACTCCCAGGCGCTAACGCTCTTGCGCGCTCCGTCTGGATTTTATGCAGTTGCTTACCCACCCAGTCGATATGCTGCCGCAATTCGTGCTCGAACAAATGTTGCAGCACCGGACTGGGCTGGATCTCATGTTGAATGATCTGGATGACCGGCCCGGGAGTCACGCCATAGCCGCTGTGGCAGGCAGCCAACTCGGCCTCGATTCCTTTCGCCGTCAGTTCCAACACCACATCGCGCGTCATTTCGGAGCAGCAGTGGAAATCGTGACAACACTCCGCCGACATTGGGTGTCCCGCAACAATTTCCTTCTTTCGTTCGGACGTGCAGAAAACGCTCGCGCCCCAGCGAATCGCCGATTCCCTCACCACAGCACGCGGCAAATGGTGCCGTCCGTTGGCGCTGAACAGCAAGGCGCGCGGCCGCACCGCGCTCAGGATTTCTTCATGCGCTGCCCCATTCTCGATATAGAGGCGGCCGCCGTGATGTGGTGCCTTCATTACATCTGCGTGCATCCCGAGCGGATGCTTCATCAGCAGGTACGTCCAGTTTTCCTGATCGCCTGTCAATAGAATCCGGTGCCTGCGTCCACCTGTCACCGCATCCATCCAGAGCACGAGGCTCGTGTTGTTCAGAATCGAATCGCCAAAGAATTCTGGATCGTCATTCTGGCTTGCGCCCCACTCCAGACGAACCTTATCGGCATCCGGGCGAACCGTGGATTGTCGCACCCACCGCAGGTCCTCCGGCACCAGCGCCCCTGTCAACAACTGCCGGTGGAGCTCCATTTCATTCGCTGGCTGTTCCACCGGAACCGGAGGCGGCGGGCCTCCCAGCCAACCGAGCGGCGTCGGGGTTTGCGTGAACAGCCACCGCACGTCGTCGCTGGTTAGCAGCGTACGGATCATCCGCGCCGCTGGGGAAAGCACATGCAGCGCGGGCCCAAGCTCATTCAATGGGGCCGAACCGTAGCCTTCCAGCGGATACATCACGTTCGTCTTGGCTGCCGCCAACCCCTCCTCCAGCTCCCGCGCGCGCTCCATGCCGCGACGGACCTTGTCGCCGAACAACCACTCGTGACGCTGGAAGGCCGGCAGGCAGGGCGCCCAATACGTCGCTATACCATAGTGCTGCCACACAGCCTCCAGTCCGCCGATGTGATCAGCATCGAAATGAGTCAGCACCAGCAGATCCAGTTCCCCCACCTTGTGGATATCCAGCGCTTTCCTCAAAGCTGCCGGCGATTCGCCGCCGTCCACCAGGACTGCATACGCGACATTATCCGGGTCCTTGTTCTGTGAACCACTGCGCAAGCGTGGCATCACCGTGTCCGATTCCTAAAGACACAAGCTTGAGTTTTGCGGGCATCTGCGTTTCCTTCCATCCTACGCCCTTGCCACCTTCCGTTCCTCCCCGGTGAACTGGCAACCCTGCCATCCCACGGCCCCAATACAGAATCGGCAACGCATGGCGTATTCCGTAATTCGTGTGCAGAGCCGGTTTCTAATGTGTGAAGACTAGCCTAAGATCCGATTGGTACCTAAATACGCCCTGGGTTCTCACGGCGGCGAACTCCCGCGTCACCGCGCCACGGACCGACGCTTCGCTATGCACATGAGCTATTCTGGTGCAGTCGGGTACGGTGAGCACAATGGAGAATCTCAGGAATCCCCTGCTTGACATGGAAATCCGCCTAGAGGAGAAACGGGTTTTGATGCTCGCCGGTTCTGATCTAGACTTCCCATCCCCGGCACTTGGCTCCGCTCCTCACCGTCTGTTAATCTGCGAAGACGCACCTCCTAAGAGTTGGCAGCAAGAGAACATGGTCGGGTGGCATATTCGACGACTGGCGATCGAACCGCGCTGGCGATTTGTCGTTTCCGACGATAGTGCGATTCTCACGGAACTGGACGAGGCGTACAATTTCAAGGGCCTGTATTCCGCGCGTGGCGAAGCCGTCGAGCCCATCGTGAAGTATTTTGACGAGCTCTGGGAGTCTGCCACCGACTATGTCCCGAGCGGCCTAGAAATGGTGGAGGTGCGACGTGCCGGGCATATAGCAGTCCTGCGTAAGGGCGACCCGTACATGGATGATCGGATACAACAGTTCGCCAGAAATCCGCAGGATCTGCGCACGCTTGAACCGAACGACTTCGAGCAACTTATCGCTGAACTTTTGCGCCGCGACGGAATGAATGTTCAATTGACCGGACGTGGTCGCGACGGGGGCCGTGATGTGCTGGCTTGGCCGAGCAGTGCGCCTTCTCGGGCGCTGTGGCTAGTTGAATGCAAGCGGTACGCAGCGCCACGCAAGGTCGATGTTCGCTTGGTACGGGCGCTTTACGGTGTGCTCGAGGCGGAACGTGCCACTATGGGAATGCTTGTCACTACATCCGACTTCACGCGGCCGGCCCGTGAATTTGAACGAGGTGTCAGTAATCGGCTAGTGCTTCGGAATTTCGGCGAGGTAGCAAAATGGCTGAAACGCCTAGCCGAGCGCTGACCGAGTACCACGTCGTATTGGCGCATGTCACACGCGCCCGCTGACTGAGTGCTTCATTTGTGTCTGCAACTGCGACTCACTGCAAGGACCCCGGCCGGGTGGCTAGCGATTCAGCGAAGGGGCTGCGCCCGTTTTGTCGGGGAATCGCGCAACCGGGCAATCCGTAAGTTTGAACGGACTATATCGGAGACCCGCACCCGTCTGACGGCACGGAGGCGCAAGTTGACTCTTCAGTCTGCGGTGTCAACGCAGCGCACGGATGGCTGGAGGGGTCCGCGAATCGTGGGCAGTTTCGAACCTCAACGCCACAATCCTTGGCCCGCGACTGCCACCGGTGAACCACTCCTCTAGCCTTCTGGAGTCCATCCGGACGTGTAGTCCCCATGTCGGACAGGTGCTCGGCGAGCAAGACGAGGCTACCGAAACCGGGTCCCGAACGCTCTCGGTCCAAACGCTGGTTCGCATCGGGCTGCCTGATCGCCCTCAGCCCGGCCGCTGCATCCGAATTCTCGCGCACTTCGGGCACTTCCACGGCGACTTACGAAATGCAGCACAAGGCATGTTAAACCGCCTAACGCGGTTGCCCGAGGTATCGCTTGCGCATTTTCGCCACGATTGTGAACTCCGGATCCACTACGTTCGAGATTTCGTATTCCATGCCCTGGCCCAGCAGGAGACTGGCTCCCCGTTCGTCGAAACCGTAACTCTCCATGAGCCATCGCATCAGCTCGGTGGTCGCGTGCTGCAAGGCTTCATTGAGGGCTCTCGAACTGCCAAGCACCATAATGAAGTCCTGGTTTTCGAGGCGGGGCCAGTTGATCTTTTTCCGTTTGATGAGGTCCACCGAGAATTCGACATCGAGCGATGTCTCAATGGCGCTGCCAACCACCTCGCCGTCGCCTTGCCGCGCGTGGCCGTCGCCCAGAAAGAACAGCGCGCCAGGCTCGAACACAGGCAGCATCACGGTGGCGCCGGCGCCCATTCCGTTGTAGTCCATGTTCCCCCCGAAGTTGTCAGGGAAACTCGTCGGTATGGCGGCTTTGTTGGCCGGGGCGGTTGCGATGCAGCCCAGCATGGGGCGCAGCGGCAATTCGATGCGTGGTCCTTTGAACTCGTTCGGATCGAGATAGGCGATGCCTTTTTGCTTATCGATCCGCCAGGTCGCCGTCTTCGGCTCTCGCAGCGCTTCCAGGCGCAGGAAGCCAGGGTCCGCGGTGTAGGGGGCCAAAAGCGATGCGGAAAAGCCGGTGGCACGGTTGGTCTCCAGACGCAACAAATGAACGACGAGCGTGTCACCGGGCTCGGCGCCTTCGATGTAGAAGGGGCCGGTCTCCGGATTGGGGCCATGGCCGCGCTGCACGCCCGCGGAGTCCACGCCGCGCGCGTCGATCGTGAACGTCACCACGTGGTCACCGGGCTTGATCCGAAGCACGGGTGTATGAGCGCCGGAGAAGGTGTTGTAGAATTCCGTGGGCTCAAACCGATGGGTTTCGGCGAGACCGGTAGCAGCCAGTACAAACGTCAGAAGCCATTTCATGCGCAGCCTCCAGTTCGGACAAGTATACCGGAAAGGTTGCGGCTCCGCCCGAATGATGGGCGCCGTCCTCCGCAACCACCAACGTCATCTGCAAGATGAATTTTTCGGGTCGGCACCAAGCCGATCGACGCGTGCGGCTAGGCCCCACACGAAAGGCGACAGTTTCGATTTGCGAATGAAGTAAGAGCGGCTATGGATTACCCGCGCGTCACACACGTTAGAGAGCTGCAGCGCGGTATATTCGACAAGTATGACCAAATCTCACCGCGCGACCCTGGAAGCTGCGTTAATCGGGTTCCAGGCCCAGGTGGACCGGATTCGCGCCACGATGGCTGAAATCCGGAAAGAGCTGGCCGGCCCTGCTCCTGAACCGAGTCCTAGCGCCGCGCCGCCGAAGCGTCGGATGTCCGCCGCCGCCCGGAAGCGCATCGCGGCGGCACAGAAGAAACGGTGGGCGAAGATTCGAATGAATCGCCCGAGGTGACAGATGCCAGCGGAACTCATCCGAAGCTAGAGCGAATACTGAAACCATGGACGACACCAAATCTGGAGCGGCCGACCCGGAGGGTAGCCCCTACCGACGACTTGTGGAAGCTGGTGCGGACATAACTGGCAACCTCGCCGGGTCCGCGCTCGGGTTCCTAGTCGCAGGACCCGCCGGTGCTCTCGCCGGGGCGGCAGCATCTCCCATAGTCAAGCATCTGGTTGCGCTCGCGAGCGACGTCATCCAGCGGACGATTAGCACTCGCGAGACCAAACGTATTGGTGCGACATTAACATTTGCGGCGGCTAAAATCCGGGAGAAACTCGATAGTGGTCAAAAGCCACGAGACGACGGTTTCTTCACGAGCGACGGCCACCAGCGGGCGGCGGCAGATGAAATCGCCGAGGGCGTCTTAATCGCCGCACAACGTGAGCACGAAGAGAAAAAGCTGAAGTTCTACGGGAATCTGCTGGCAAATCTGGCGTTTGTATCGGGCATCGATCGGGGGTACTCCAATTTTCTGCTTAAGTCAGGCGAGGCCCTTTCGTACCGACAGCTTTGCCTGTTGGCGCTATTCGTACTGAAGAACTCGATTCAGGGCGGACATCTTCGTAAGACAAGCTACCGGCCTGCTCCTGGTGTACAAAATGTGAATGTTCCCTTAGCCACCATACCGCTGCTGTATGAGGTTTTCGATCTGTATTCGCGCGGCCTAATCTCAGGGGGAGGCAGCGCCCTTCTGGGATTGACGGATATCAATCCATCTGAAATCGTCGTACAGGGCGCGGGTACCGTACTTGTCAATCTTATGGAGCTCCTGACAATCGATTTGCATGACCTCAATGCCTTAATCCCTCCGCTCTCGTAGATCGATAGCGCCATGGAGAGTGTCATCGGTCTTGCTCGTGGTCGGACCACTTGAGCGCCTCTAGAGACATGGACTCCGCAAAACACTTGCTATGACAAATTGCCGATGACTGGCCCCTACGTGGCTGGTCGTTGCGCTCAGCTAGCTGACCTTTTTGGGCGGATTCGTAGAGCAAATGGGCGACCGCGACACCAAATGCGTTCGCCATCTTCACGAATCGTTCGCCCCGGATGGCTACGGCGGCCCGTGGTGCTCCGGGTCCGCCAGATAGCTCAGTCTGCCTCGCGACGCGTTCAGAGCTCACGAGTCGCGGCTCACCAGCTTATCGAACCGGCGGACAAAATCGATCACTGAGATCCCCATTGCCCGACATACGTCGCGAAGTTCGAGCAGATCCAAACGGCGCGTACCAGATTCGTATTTGCTGACGAACGACTGTGGCTTGTGGAGGATTCGCGCGAGCTCAACCTGGGAAAGGCCGGCATCCCCGCGAGCCTGCCGGAAGAGCGACAAAAGCGCTTCCTGCTGTTTTCGGTTCGCCCGGAGTCGAGGGACGGTTTTCTCCGCCATCAAGCGGAGGATAAGTACGTATTGACGGCAATCCTCTTTTGGGATATTCTGACGGCGCGCTCAAGCACGGCCCGCTGCAACGTGCCTGGGCTAACCCAATGGGAAGAAGTACCAGCGCCGTTGCGGCGTGCGGCCGGAAAACGCGATCAAATCCCGCGGACCAAATCCTCGATCCGCACGTCCCGCGCGTCGGCCAGGATTTTGAGCGTCTGGAGGGTGACGTTGCTCTCACCGCGCTCGATTTCGCCCACGTGCGCGCGGTGCAGGCCGGTGCGGTCCGCGAACACGTCCTGGGACCAGCCGCGCTTTTTGCGCAGCGCGCGCACCCTCGCCCCGACCTTTTGCTGGATGGCTTGCACCAAGAGCAGTGTGGGGCTAGTCTGGTTTTAACCATACTGGTTATAACCAGCGAACATGGCACGCAATTAAAGTGGGAATTATGTTGAGGCGGTGGGCTGAAATGCAGACACTTCGCGTCCCTCTGATAGTCGTGGCATTTTCAATTGGCGGCGCGGCTCAAACTGTTGTTGGTTCTGCGCGCGTGATGTGCGGAGAACCTTCGAAGTACAGCTATTGGGAAAACGGGGCCGGCCCCAGCCCGATTGTTGGCGCGATCATCAATTAAACAAACACGATCATTACCGATGTTGAAGTAGAGCTATCCATCTTCACCCGCGACAAGAGGGGGCAACTCAAGCGGCAGCGCGATGTCCGCTTCGTTGTCATCCCGTCCCTCAATCAGACCGGCTTGGTGACCAAACTACTGCCCAATGACGACGTATATTTCAGTATCCCTGGCGACAACCGTCACGACCGCAGTTGCCCGACCGGCCCGACATATCAAGCCCCCACGGGCAACGATGGGGTATTGAACGTCGCCGCTATTGCCATCTCACGCATCAACGGGAGGTCGCTGCTCGCGGGGAACGACGGCAGGCCACTGAAGCAAGCGCCCTTGGAGTCCATGCTGCAGGTGCCCCGCGAGACGCCAAAGTATGTGCCAACGCAACGCGAGTTGATTCGGGCGATAAGGGAAAAGAACGATTTGCTTCAGTCCACGATCATCAACAACCAGCTTCAGGACTGCCTGGCGCGCGGGACCTGGGCCTGTACGTTCAACGACGACACGAACATTAACGTCGTGATTTCGCAACGTTGAGCCGCCAATGAGCGCGGTCGTCCCAGGAACAGCTCGGGTTCGAAAGCGGGTATCACCGCACGTACATCAGCTTTTTGGAGCGCGGGAAAAAGAACCCGACGCTCGCGACGGTTTTCGATTTGGCGGAGACGCTGAAGGTGCCCGCCTGGGAATTGGTCCGCAAGGTGGAGGCGCGGCTGAAGTGAGGATGGGTGTGCCACGCACCGATCAGGCTCCCTCCGGTTAAAGCGACCACCCCCCGTAATCACCGATTGATAGGGCTCGGAATCCACGCGGGGCGCTGTTTGAGCATTTGATTCACGATGTGCTCGGCAACCTTCTTAGCCTCGCCCCGGTCAGAGTCTCCGGCCCACACAATCGCGTTATCGCTGTTGCGAACGAGTTTGACGGCGCCTTGGACTTCATCGCGGAAATGGACTCGGAGGCCAATAATTGAGCGGGCACTAAATGACTTGCCCTCCGGGGTCACAGTCCCAGTCATCGTGTAAAACGACTTCGCAGGGTCGCACGCCTCGGGCTTCCCAGGGTCGGTAGCGTTTGGAACAGTCGCGATAATGGTCACGGGCACTTGTTGTTTCTTCATTTCACCGATCAGGAAATCATCGAAACCGCCGGTCATCGGTTGCAAGCACAATGTGATACGCTGCGGAATTGGTGTCGGCGTATCGCCCTGTTTTGTTTGAGCAAAGCAGTGCAATGGCGCGAGTAGTGCAATGACAAGTGTTGTGATTTTCATTTTCAACCCTCGCCGAACGCCCATTTGCAGAATCTAGCCCAGTCTGACGGCAGGAGGTTCGATGGCAGTAACCTCCAGGGAGTCGGTTTATCTTACTTGTGCATGGACGATTGAGTGTCGCCGATTTCACATCCGTGGTCAAGCCATTCTGGATCGAACGGAAATTTTAGGCCGCAATTTTCCCGCCCCCACCGGATTCGCCAGCGCCGAAGCAATCTCAAAAAGAGGGTCATGCCCCCTCGGGCGCACCCCCCGTCAGTGCTTCTGCTGCGGGCGCGCGGCTGTGGCGTTTGCCAGCGGCGGCCGGAACACCCGTAGTGCTTCGCATCATGGTTGGCGTTCCGGGTGCCCGACGCCGGGCAGCGTTCAGCGGCGGTTGAACGCCATCGCCGAAGCGCACAAGGCGGCCGGGCTCGATTCCCCGACCCACGCGGGCATCGTGCGGAACACTCTAAAGGGCATCCGGCGGACACTCGGGACCGCGCAGGCCCAGAAAGCGCACACCTTGACGGACGATATCAGCGCGGATCGACGCGATCGGGACAGCACAATGCGCGCCCGGGCCATGGCGGACGATGGGCTACGCCGAGCGGTTTTCCGACGCTTCGCGCCGCGGGATTACTCAGCCGTGGAGCGGATACGGATCGCTCCCTCACTTCACTCCTGCGCGCACGCGGGCCACGAATCCGTTGAGATCTCCGGAGTCAATCCAGCGGACGACGGCGACCAGGTCGAGGTCGGGGTCAACATAGATCACGTTGGCACAGTTGCCGACGTGGCAGAAGACGTTCTCGGGAGCATCGGGAAGCATCTTCTTGCCGGTGTTGAGATACCAGTTCATGAAGCCGTAGCCGGGGTTGGGCTTGGTGGGAGTGAGCGCCCACTTCACCCACTGCTCGGAGAGGATCTGTTTGCCGTTCCATTGGCCGCGGTGCAGGGTGAGGAGGCCGAAGCGGGCCATGTCCTCGGCGGAGATAACCATGCCGCCTCCGTAGTGGCCGCCACCGGTGGGCGACTGGACCATCACGCCATCGAGCGGGACCCAGGCGTTGTCGTAGCCATACCAGCGCCAGGTGCTGGAGGCGCCGATTGGGTCCATGAGGTAGTCGCGGAGGACCTGCTGGAGGGGGCGACGCCAGACCTGAAGGATCGAGTAGGCGAGCAGGTTGACGCGGATGTCGTTGTACTTCCAGGTGGTGCCGGGTTCGGCGTGCTGGCGCTGGATGTACTGCTCGAAGGGGATGTCCTTGGGCGGGCGATCTGCCCAGTCTGGCTTGCCCCACAGCGTCCCTTCCCAGTCGCTGGTCTGGCGCAGGAGGTGGTCCCAGGTGATGCGGCTGTTGTGCCCGGAAGCGAAGTACTCGCCGGGGACGTAGTCCTTCACCAGATCGTTGAGGTCGCGGATGAGACCGTGGTCGAAGGCGAGTCCGACCACCGACGAGAGGAAGCTCTTGGTGACGCTGAACGTCATGTCGGCCCGAAGGGGTTCGCCCCACTCCGCGACGATGTGGCCGTGGCGGACGATCACACCGGTGGGTTCGCCGCGGGGTTGGAAGGGTCCGAGCGGGTCGCCGTAGGCTTCGCGGGCGAACGACAGGTCGTGGGAGCGCCGGAGATCACGGGGGTTCTTGGTTTCGTGGGCGCGGTGCCAGGCGATAGCTTCGTCGATTTTGGCCTGGTCCATGCCGGCCGCGGCCGGGTCACTGCGCTGCCAGTCGCGACGGGCGGGGAAGTACGCAGCTGGCTGGGCGAGGAGGGGCTGGAGGCAGGCGAAGAGGATCAGGGTGCGGAGCATAACGGTGAGGATATCATGCAGGGCAAATGCAGGTTCGGACGATCGCGACCGATTATGGAGACCATCCTACAGGGGGCCAGGGAGTAAGTCCGCCGCGGCACACGAAGGGCGTGCCTCCGGCGTCGCCGACCGTGCAATCTCGCCTCGGGCGGGACTCTGAATCTCAATCAGGGCCATGATTGCCGCCACGGACGCGGGCCTGATCGGCGCGCGGGACCGGGCGTTAGTACTGCTCGGATTCGCAGGGGCGTTCCGGCGGTCGGAACTGGTAGGGCTAAACGCGGAGGATTGTTCGTTCGGTAAGGACGGACTGACGGTCACGCTGCGGCGGTCCAAGGTTGATCAGGAGGGCGCGGGCCGGAAGGTGGGAGTCCCTTACGGATCGAATCCCGAGACGTGCCCGGTGCGCACGGTTCAGGAGTGGATCGCGCTGGCGGGCATCGGCGCCGGGCCGCTGTTCCGCTCCATCAACCGCCATGGGCACCTGGGGCGGCGGCGGTTGTCCGGTATCGACGTGGCGAGAATCGTCAAGAAACTGGCAGTCCGGGCCGGGCTGGATTCGGCGAAGTATGCCGAACACAGCTTGCGGGCCGGGCATGCAACCGCCGCGGCCATCGCGGGCGCTTCGGAGCGGTCGATCATGAATCAGACCGGGCACCGCAGCGTGCAGATGGTGCGGCGGTATATCAGGGACGGGAGCCTATTCCGGGAAAATAGTGCGGGGAAGCTGGGGCTCTAAAGCGCAAGTGTCCAGCGCTTGTCATTGCGCGCCTCGGTGGCTGCCGCCGAACTACTTCACGTCCCTTAGCACCAGAACAAGACAAAAGCCAACCAGCCCGACAGTCCCATTGAACTAAGAGTCGGGAAACGTCGATCTCCCAAGCCCATTTTTGAATGAAAGTTTTGACGCCCACTTAGTTTGCTGGGCCGCGCTGACGCGGTGACGTTGTAGCTGATTCGATCACGAGGTTGCTGAGGCTAGAGAGTCAGATTCTTTCCGCAATGCAACTAGCGGGTTTGACCGCCCCTATTCGTGGAGTCTGCGTCTGTCGAGTTGTAGCCAAGGCACGCAACGAAACTGTCGGGGTTCCGAGCATTAGGCTCATAACATAACTTAGTCCACCGGTTAGAGCCGAAGGGATCTCCGTAGACTATGCAGCCGGTTATATGCGAAACCTTCGTGCCCACGGCGAAAGCGGCGTGTGGGCTTCCCGTTTGCTGCGGAAAGAGAACCTCGAACACGCCGCTATTCTTGGCCCCGCGGCATATTTCGTCTTGAATGGCAGGAATGTCTGTTACTTGCTCGACATTTTGCCCTTTGCCTACGACTCGGAAAGCCAGAGAATTGCCGAAGTTGCGAAGCTTCCATTCTACGCCATTGTTTATTGGCCTCGGAGGCGCATCCAAAGCTATCCATGCGCGTTGCTGAAACTCAAATAGTTGCAGGCTCGCAGCACCAGTATTGGCCGCGCTCTTCGCGGCATCCGCACTATCCTTCATACTCGGGATCTGAGCTTCGGATGCCCTCGCCTGTCGCCTACCGATATCAAGACCTTGCATCGTAAATTCCAGCGCTTGTTCTGTCTGATCTATGGCTCTGCTCATTTCCCCGATCTGACGAGACATGATGTTCATTTCGCTGATCGATACCCAAGTACCTGAATCCGGCGTGAAGAATGCGATTTCAAACCTAAATCGGCTTCAGTCGGTTAACCTTGCGCAGGATG